>CABUBX010000001.1 GCA_902489925.1 uncultured Lachnospiraceae bacterium
AGACTGTAAATCTGTTGTCGACGACTTCGAAGGTTCGAATCCTTCTCCATCCATTACTGATTAAAAATCAGGTTTAATTGAATATCGCGGGGTGGAGCAGTCTGGTAGCTCGTCGGGCTCATAACCCGAAGGTCGTTGGTTCAAATCCTTCCCCCGCAACTCAATGCCCAGATAGCTCAGTCGGTAGAGCAGAGGACTGAAAATCCTCGTGTCACTGGTTCGATTCCGGTTCTGGGCATTTTTTAGACAAATAATTGAATATATGGGATATTAGCTCAGTCGGTAGAGCACTTGACTTTTAATCAAGTTGTCCGGGGTTCGAATCCCCGATGTCTCATTATGGTCCGTGGAAATATTCCACGGATTTTTTTTAAGTTATCCACTTTATTGTTGGATAAAATGTAAAAAAAGTGTATAATTGAGTAATAGCAGTCCTAAAAGGAGGATAACGATGGAAACGATTCGTATTAAATATTTTACAGATAAAATAGAAAAATTGAGATATATTGACGGAAAGTCAGATTGGATTGATTTAAGAGCGGCAGAAGATGTGATATTAAAAGCAGGCGAGTTTAAATTAATTCCATTAGGTATTGCGATGAAGCTGCCAAAAGGTTATGAGGCTCATGTTGTACCGCGTTCAAGTACATTTAAAAACTTTGGAATTTTGCAGACAAATAGTATGGGAATTATAGATGAGACATATTGTGGAGATAATGATCAGTGGTTCTTTCCGGCTTTAGCTATGCGGGATACTGAGATTCATGTCAATGACAGGATTTGTCAATTTAGAATTATGTCGCATCAGCCACATATAGAATTTGAGACGGCAGAGATGCTTGACGGCACTGATAGAGGCGGGTTCGGTTCTACAGGTATTAAGTAAATTAATAAGAAAAAGCGCGGTGCCCTATTTGGGCAGCCGCACTGTTTTAACAATAAAAAATATAATGTCACCGAAGGTAAGAAGGAGATTTTTACTGTGAAAAAAATAGGAAGAAATGATTCGTGTTGGTGCGGAAGTGGTAAAAAATATAAAAATTGTCATGAAGCGATGGATGAAAAATTAAGAGTATATATGGAAAAAGGCTGCATTGTGCCGACACATGATATTATAAAGACGCCTGAGCAGATTGCAGGAATCCGTGAAAGCGGCAAAGTGAATGTTGCTATTTTAGACGCGGTTGCCTCAGAGATTAAAGCCGGAATGTCAACTGAAGATATTGATAAGATTGTATGTCGTGTGACAAAAGAATACGGTGCGATTGCGGCACCGCTTGGATATGAGGGTTTTCCTAAAAGTGTGTGCACATCGATTAACAGTCAGGTTTGTCACGGTATTCCGTCAGAGGAGGATATCCTGGAGGACGGTGATATTATTAATGTGGATGTGTCTACAATTTATAAAGGATATTATTCTGATTCATCGAGAATGTTTTGTATTGGCAATGTGAGTGAGGAGATGCGCCGTCTTGTCGAGGTAACAAAGCAAAGCATACAGGTAGGTCTTGAACAAGTAAAGCCATGGAATTTTATGGGAGATATGGGTGAAGCTATTCATAATTATGTGAAGGCTCACGGTTATACGGTTGTTCAGGATATTGGAGGACACGGTGTAGGGCTTGAATTTCATGAAGAACCTTTTGTGAGCTATGTGACAAAAAAAGGAACAGAGATGGTTTTAGTTCCGGGAATGGTATTTACGATAGAGCCGATGGTCAATATGGGTTCAGATGAAATTTTTATTGATGAAGCGAATGACTGGACTGTATACACCGATGATAATATGCCGTCGGCCCAGTGGGAGATTACTGTGGCTGTCACAGAAGACGGCTATGAAGTTTTGGCATGGTAAAGAAAAAAATTATTCATTAAAAATAGAAAATAGGAAATAATATTATTAAATATTGAATTGAGGGAGGGAAATCAATATGAAACTGCAATTTCAGGAAAGAGAATTTGTGCCGGTTCTTTTAGGTGCAGATATTAACACATACAGTGTTGCGAGAGCATTTTATGAGGCTTATCAGATTAAAACATATGTTTTTGGAAAATATATGTCAGGACCGAGCTGCTACAGCAAAATTATTAATTATAGAGCAAATCCAAAGATGGATACAGAAGAAGTTCTTTTGAAAGCAATTAATGCGGTATCAAAACGTTATAAAGATAAAAAGATTTTGCTTTTAGGCTGCGGTGATAACTATGTGACACTTGTAAGCCGCTGTAAAGACAGGCTTCCGGAAAATGTTATTGCACCGTACATTGATATTGAGCAGATGAATCAGCTTGTTGATAAAGAGCATTTTTATAAATTATGCGATAAATACGGCATTGATTACCCGGCGACACTTATTTACAGGCAGGAGATGGGAATGGATTTTGAAGTAAAATTCACTTATCCTGTAATTTTAAAGCCATCAGACGGTGTGGATTATTTTGCTCATAGCTTTGAAGGTCAGAATAAGGTTTATGTGATTAAAAGCCGTCATGAACTTGAAACAACAATTCAAAAAATTTATGAGTCAGGCTATAGCAATTCTTTGATTATCCAGGATATGATTCCGGGCAATGATGAGTATATGCGGGTGCTCACAAGTTATTCCGGAAAAGATAAGAAGGTTAAGATGATGTGTCTTGGACATGTGCTTCTTGAGGAACATACACCGCTTGGAATGGGAAATCATGCACTTATTTTGACAGAGCCTAATGAGCCGCTGATGGAAAAGGCAAAAAAATTACTTGAAGATATTGGATTTACGGGATTTTCTAATTTTGATATTAAATATGATTCAAGAGACGGAAAGTTTAAATTTTTTGAATTGAATGTTCGTCAGGGAAGAAGTAATTTTTATGTGACAAATTCCGGCTTTAATGTTGCCAAATATCTTGTGGAAGATTATATTGAAAATAAAGAGATTCCGTTTCAAATTGCACAAAAAGAGTATTTGTGGATGGTTGTTCCTAAGTATGTTGCTTTTAAGTACGTTAAGGACAAAGAGACAAAGAAAAAGATGCGCCAGCTTATAAAAGAGAAAAAAATGGTGAATCCTTTATTTATGAGAAATGATTTAGGGCTTAAAAGATATCTTAGACTTGTTAAAAATCATTTGAGACAATATGGTAACTTTAGAAAATACTATAAATGAGTAAGGTAGGTTCAATGATAAATCATAGCAGCAAGAAAAAGCTGGGCGTTATTGGCGGGCTTGGTCCTGCCGCCTCCAGCTTCTATTATAAAGGTATTATAGAGCACACACTGGCAGATTGTGACCAGGACCACATTGACATGGTGATATTAAGTCATGCGACAATGCCTGACAGAACAAAAGCAATAGAAACCGGTGATGATAAGCAGCTTATTGAGCTTCTTCAGGAGGATATCAAAACACTCGAAAGCTTGGGGGTAGAAAACATAGCAATTCCATGCAACACATCCCATTATTATTTTGAGCAGATGCAGTCTGTGACAAATATACCGATTATACATATGATTCGGGAAAGCGTTCGATATGCCGTAAGTCATTATGGTGATGTGAAAAAAATCGGAATTATGGGAACAGATGGAACAATCGATTCAGGAATTTATGATATTGAATGTAAGCGTGCCGGTGTGATTCCTGTTCATCCGTCTGAGGAAAAGCAAAAAGAAGTAATGCATATCATTTATGATGAAATTAAAAGCGGAAAACCGGGAACAGAAGCTATATTTGATGATGTGATGGATGAATTTTGCAAGCTGGATTGTGATGTTGTTATTCTTGCATGTACAGAGCTTTCGGTTTATAAACAGCTTCATCGGGTGCCGGATTTTTGTCTGGATGCAATGGATGTGCTTATTCGTGAATCAATTGTGAGGTCCAATGGGTCTTATATATCCTGACTGGAGGAATAAATTATGGAAAGACATGAGCTTAAAGATTATTTAGAAATACTTCAAAATGCAGGTCTTGTGACAGATTATAATCTTAATGGTAAAGACGGGCAGTTAATCGAGAGTCTGACTTACAATTCAAAGGAGGCTGTAAAAAATACACTGTTTGTCTGCAAAGGGGCAGCTTTTAAACGTGCATATCTTGATATGGCGATTGATGCGGGGGCGGCAGCCTATGTCAGTGAAGTAAAATATGAGACAGCAGCGCCATATATTATAGTGAATGATATCAAGCGGGCGATGCCAAAGCTGGCAGATTTTTACTATAATCAGATATGGAAAAAACTGAATATGCTTGGAATTACAGGGACAAAGGGAAAATCGACAACTGTTTATTTTATTAAAGCTATTTTGGATGATTATTTGATTTCACGCGGAAAAAAAGACAGTGCAGTGCTTTCATCTATTGACACCTATGATGGTATTGTTAATGAAGTGTCTCATCTGACAACCCCGGAGGCTTTAGAGCTTCATAAACATTTTAAAAATGCAGTGGATTCAGGTATTGAGTTTCTTGAGATGGAAGTGTCCAGTCAGGCGCTGAAATATCACAGAACCGATGAGGTTATGTTTGATGTAGGTGCTTTTTTAAATATTTCAGAGGACCATATCAGCCCGATTGAGCATCCTGATTTTAATGATTATTTCCAGTCAAAGTTAAAGATGTTTGCTCAGGTCAAGACAGCGTGTATAAATCTGGAAAGTGATTATCTCGATGAAATTATGGATGCGGCAAAGGCTTCAGAGAAAATCATTACCTTCGGTCAGACAGATAAGGCGGATATTTATGCTTATAATATTCACAAGGAAGGGACAGATACAGCGTTTAATATTCATTGCGATAAGTTTGACATGCCTTTTAAAATTTCTATTCCGGGTTCTTTTAACGTGGAAAATGCACTGGCAGCCGTGGCTATGCTTTATGAGTATGATATTCCTGTAGAGCATATTTATAATGGGCTTTACAAAGCTCATCCAAGCGGACGGATGGAAATGTATGCAACAGAAGACAAGAAGATTGTAGCTGTTGCAGATTTTGCACATAATAAATTAAGTTTTGAAAAGCTTTTTGGCTCTATGAGGGCAGAGTATCCGAATTACCATATGATAGCCTTTTTTGGATGCCCCGGCGGTAAAGGTTTTAACAGACGCCGTCCGATGGCAGAAACAGCAGCAGCGTTTGCGGATAAGGTTTATATTGTTGCCGATGACCCAGGGGATGAACCTTTTGCGGAAACGGCAGCAGAGCTTGAATCGTATATTAAACCTACAGGTACACCATATGAGATTATTGAAAGTCGATTGGAAGCAATCGAAAAAGCATTCAGACAGATTACAGAGCCAACAATTCTTGTGATGGCCGGAAAGGGCAGCGACGAGTTTATTAAATACGGAACAACGTATATTCCGTGTTTATCTGATGGACAGTTTGTGGCAAAGCTTATAAGGGAATATGATGAAAATCACAGATAATTTATATGAAAAACTTACGGCATATGGAAAAAGCGATTATTATCCTTTTCATATGCCGGGACATAAAAGAAATGAAACATTTTTAAAACTGGAAAATTCCATAAAGTCAGATATTACAGAGATTGATGGTTTTGATAACCTTCACAGGGCGAAAAGTATTATTCTTGAGGCGGAACAAAGAGCTTCGGCGCTTTATGGGGCAAAGGAGACACATTTTCTTGTTAATGGGAGCTCGGTAGGTCTGTTAGCGGCAATTTACGGATGTTGTAAGCATGGAGATAAGCTTCTTATGGCGAGAAATTGTCATAAATCGGTATATCATGCCGTTGAGCTTCAAGGACTTATGCCTGTATACATATATCCCCATATTCATGAAAAATATGGTATTTACGAAGGGATAGACGCCAATGAAGTTGGCAGACTGTTAAGTGAAAATCCTGATGTCAAGGCGGTTATCATTACTTCTCCGACCTATGAGGGCATTGTATCAGATATAAAAAAAATAGCGGATAAGGTTCATCAATACAATATTCCGCTCATTGTTGATGAGGCGCACGGCGCACATTTTGGGTTTCACGAATCCTTCCCAAAGGGCGCGATGGCTTTGGGGGCGGATATTGTTATCCATAGTGTCCATAAAACATTGCCATCATTGACGCAGACGGCACTTTTGCATATGCGCGGCGATGTTGCCAACAGGGCGGCTGTTCGTAAATATCTTACATATTTTCAGACAAGCAGTCCGTCATACTTATTTATGTCTTCAATTGACCGATGCATGACCCTGCTTCAGGAGAGAGGTCATGAGCTTTTTGAAACTTATAATAAGAAGCTTGATAATTTTTATAAAAATGTTGGAAATCTTACAAGTTTAGAGCTGCTGAAAAAGGAAAACCTTACAGATGGGATAAGCTATGATTTTGACAAGTCAAAAATTGTCATATTTTCTAATACGGTCAGTGCTTGTGGAAACGGGCTTTATGATATATTATTAGATAAATACCATTTACAAATGGAAATGGCGTCGCGTGATTATGTGCTTGCCATGACCAGTTTTTGTGATACGGACAGTGGCTTTTTAAGATTTATATCAGCGCTTCGGGCTATTGATACAGAGCTGTCCTTGGGAAATCTCAAATACAGAAAATATCCTTTATTTGAGACAGAGGATGCAACGCCTGTCATGACAATTGAGGCGGCTGTGGCATCTGAGAAAAAAGCAGTGCCGCTGGAGGAAAGCGAAGGCTGCATTTCGGCAGAATATGCCTATATTTATCCTCCGGGTGTGCCATTTTTGACTCCGGGAGAAAAAATTACAAAAAATCATTTATTAAAGATAAAATCCTTTGCCGAGGAAGGCTTTGCCATAGAAGGTTTAGAGGATGGAAGCTTAAATCAGATTTATGTTACAGTATGAGGTGACACATGGGTAAATTATTTTGTATGATGGGTAAAAGTGCCTCAGGAAAAGATACGATATATAAGGCACTGACTGAGGATGACACATTGGGACTTCATACAGTTATTCCTTATACAACCCGACCAATCCGTGAAGGTGAGGCAGAGGGTGAAAATTATTATTTTGTTGACGAAAAGACGTATGGCCGAATGGCTGATGAGGGAAAAATCATTGAAGCGCGCGCTTATCATACAGTCCATGGTTTATGGCGGTATTTTACGGCAGATGACGGACAGATTGATTTTTCAAAAGGTAATTTTATTGTCATCGGAACGCTGGAGGCTTATGAGCAATTTTCGAGTTATTTCGGGAAAGACAGTGTACTTCCGATTTATATAAATGTTGAAGACGGACAGCGTCTAATGCGGGCGCTTTCGCGGGAAAGGCAGCAGAAGCAGCCCAAATATGCAGAGCTGTGCCGAAGATTTCTTGCGGATTGTGAAGATTTTTCGGAGGAAAAGCTTAAAAACGCAGGAATTGATAAGTTTTATAATAATGATTCTTTGGAGACGTGCATTTTAGAAGTAAAGAGAGCTGTCCGAAGGAGGTTGTAGCTTGTAATAGAAAGGAGACACCGAAAATGGCCGGATTTAATGCAATTATAGGACATGAGCAGATTATTGCTCATTTGAGCAGTTCGATGAAAAATAATAAGATTTCTCATGCATACATATTTAATGGTGAGCATGGGTCAGGTAAAAAAATGCTTGTACGAGCTTTTGTGAAAGCGCTTCAATGCGAAGCCGGTTATGGGGATTGCTGTGATATGTGCCGTTCATGTCATCAGGTAGATACGGGCAATCATCCGGATATTAAGTGGGTATCGCACGAGAAACCGTCGAGTATCGGTGTTGAAGATATAAGGCTTCAGGTGAACAATGATATTGAAATTAAACAGTACAGCGGGAAGTACAAGATTTATATCATTGATGAGGCTGAAAAGATGACACAGCAGGCTCAGAATGCATTATTAAAGACTATAGAGGAACCGCCAGCCTATGGCATCATTATATTGCTTACAAGTAATATTGATATCCTTCTTCCGACAATACGTTCAAGATGTGTGACTTTAAATATCCGCTCGGTAGAATTTGAGAAAATCAGAGATTATCTTATGAGCAAGTATGAAGTGCCGGATTATCAGGCAAAAATATGTGCTGCTTTTTCACAGGGAAATATGGGAAAAGCCATTCGCATGGCGACTTCATCTGATTTTAACGCAATGCATGAAGAAGTCCTTCATCTGCTTAAAAATATTGATAACATGGAAGTCCATGATATTATGAATGAAATTAAAAATTTGTCTGAATATAAAGTAGATATTTATGATGTGATTGACATGATGATGATTTGGTACAGAGACATTATGATGCTTAAAATCACAAATGACCCGAATCTTCTTATTTTTCAGCAGGAATACGGGGCGCTCAGCAAACGGGCAAAAAAGACGTCCTTTGATGGCATTGATATGATTATTCAGGCTATGGAAAAAGCAAAGGTGCGTCTTAAAGCAAATGTAAATTTTGACTTGTCATTAGAGATGATGTTGTTGACAATAAAGGAGAATTAGAGTGATAAACGTTATAGGAGTTCGTTTTAGAAGGGCCGGAAAAATTTATTATTTTGACCCGGCAGATTATGATATTGAGGCGGGACAGCATGTGATTGTTGAGACAGCCCGAGGTATTGAGTATGGTTTTGTAATGATTGGAAAACGGGCTGTGGAGGAGGACAAGGTTGTATCTCCTCTGAAGCCGGTAATTCGCATTGCAACACCTGAAGATGATGAAATTGAGCTTAAAAATAAAGAAAAAGAAAAAGAGGCTTTTAAAATCTGCTTAGAAAAAATCACAAAGCACCAGTTGGAGATGAAGCTGATTGATGTAGAGTACACTTTTGATAACAATAAGGTGCTGTTTTACTTTACAGCGGACGGACGCATTGATTTTCGTGAGCTTGTCAAGGATTTGGCGTCTGTATTTAAGACACGAATCGAGCTTCGTCAGATTGGTGTCAGAGATGAAACAAAGCTGCTCGGCGGCATCGGTATATGTGGGCGTGGGCTGTGCTGTCATACTTATTTATCGGAATTTGTTCCTGTTTCGATTAAGATGGCAAAGGAACAAAATTTATCCTTAAATCCGACAAAAATTTCCGGTGTGTGCGGCAGATTGATGTGCTGTCTTAAAAATGAAGAAGAAACTTATGAGTATCTTAACAGTAAGCTTCCGAATATCGGCGATTATGTGACAACAGATGACGGCTTTAGAGGCGAGGTGGCTTCCGTGAATGTGCTTCGTCAGATTGTTAAGGTGATTGTAACATTAGAAAAGGATGAAAAGGAAATCAGAGAGTATAAGGTAGACCAGCTTAAATTCAGACCTAAGCGCCGGAAGGAAAAGCTTAATCTTTCACCTGAGGAGTTTAAAGAGCTGGCAAAATTGGAAAAAGACCATGAAACAGTATTCTGATATGAATGAAAAATTAAGCTATCTCAAGGCCGGTGAGCGTTTGGATGATTTAGAGCGTAATGGATACCACATTATTCAAAATCCCGAAAAGTTTTGTTTTGGCATGGACGCGGTGCTTCTTTCAGGTTTTGCAGCAGTCAGACGCGGAGAAAAGGTGTTAGATTTAGGAACAGGAACGGGAATTATTCCAATTCTTCTTGAAGCAAAAACAGAAGCTGCTCACCTTACGGGGCTTGAGATACAGTCTGAAAGCGCAGATATGGCAAGAAGAAGTGTTGCCTTAAATCATCTTGAAGAAAAGATAGATATTGTCGAGGGGGATATCAAATGTGCGTCCTCGGTATTTAAAAAAGCATCTTTTCAGGTGGTAACGACAAATCCTCCGTATATGACAGATTTGCATGGCATTAAAAATCCAAAAGAGCCAAAGGCAATTGCCCGGCATGAGGTATTATGCACGCTTGGTGATGTCGTCCGTGAGGCATCATTGCTTCTTGAAACGGGCGGCAGGCTTTATATGGTTCACAGACCGTTTAGGCTTGCAGAGATTTTCAGAGAGCTGTCGGCATATAAGCTGGAGCCTAAGCGCATGCGGCTTGTACATTCATTTATTGATAAAGAGCCGACTATGGTGCTTATTGAAGCTGTCAGGGGCGGAAAACCACAGCTGAAAATAGAGAAGCCGTTAATTATTTTTGACAGTCAGGGTGTTTATTCAAAAGAAATTAAAGAAAATTACGGTTTTTAAAAAAAGGCATATTGGGTCATGCCCTCTCATATGATGAAATAAAAGGGGGTATCGGCATGGCTGAATATAATCGTTTCGTATCTTACATGTATGCTTATGAAAATAATAAAAAGACTGTGAACAATGGTTTTGTACGGGTTGAGACAAGAGATAAGGAAAGCTCTGTTTATGTCAATATGAAAGAGCTTTACGGCAGCAGTATGAAATACAGAGTTTATATGGTCAAGAGAGCAGCGCGCGGTCTTAATGGTATTTGTCTCGGTGAGATGGAGAAAAGACAGGGCGGCGGAGAATTTTGCTGTAAAATAACTAAAGATAATATTAATAATTCCGGCATTTCACTGATTGAGATTGCCGGAATTGTTATTCTCGGAGAAAACGGACGCAAATATGCAACATGTTGGGATGATGACAGCCTTGATGTAGAGCTGTTTGCTTTGGCAGCGGCATCGGGTGAAACGCTTATAAATGCCCAAAAGCCCGAGCACAGGTTTGTTATGGGGCAGCATGACGATATGGAAATCATTTCGGACGATGTGATAACAGAGGATGCGATAACAGAGGAAGAAATTCCGGATAATGCTGCGCCCAAAATACAGCAGGAGATATTGGAGAGCGATGTGCCTGAAAAGGATTTATCGGAAGAAGACGAAAAAGAGGAATTTAAGCCTTTGATGGCGGAGAGCATCGCACTGTCAGCAGCAGATATGCCAAGGGCGTCAGCCTTTTTCGGAGAGCCTTTAATGGGAAACCATGATAAAGAGGATGAGGCTATGTCGGATATATCTGAAAATCGGCATCAAACAATAAAAAAACGTCTGAAGCGTATTATGGATAGCGGTATAAAAATGTATCCGTTTGAAGATAATGAGATTGAGTGCTGCATAAGATTAGAAATACAGGATATCGGTATGCTTCCGATGAAATACTGGTTCTATGCGGGAAATAGTTTTGTACTTCAAAGCTATTATGCATACAGACATTTGATTCTTGCGCAAAAGTCAGACGGCAGTTATATTTTTGGAGTGCCCGGGTTAGGAGAACAAAAGGATGCCTTTATGGCGGGGCAATTCGGTTTTCGTTGTTTTAAGGCAATTCGTGAAAAAAGTGACGAAATGCCATCAAGTGATTTTGGGTATTGGTATGCAAAGTTAATTTAAGGTGGGGAAGATATTTGATTTTTAAAGAAAATCATGCGCGAATTAGGCTGCATTGGCAGCCATCGCGCATTATTTTGGGCGTCTTTCACAAAAAAATCGTTAAATGTTTGTCAAAATTGACTTTACGGGGCTGATTCATAGTGTTATAATATGGTAGATGTTAGAAGGCGAAAATATTTTAGCCTCAGCATCTATAAGTAAAGGAAATTATCACCATGCATAAAGAAAAGGAGAGAGCATTGTGAATTGGAAAGAAATTTATGAAAGCCGTCTTGTTTCAGTAGAAGAAGCAATTTCAAAAATTAAATCAGGTAATCGTGTTGTTTTAGGACATGCCTGTGGAGAACCTCAGTATCTTGTTGATACGATGGTGGATAACTGTGAACGTTTTCATGATGTGGAAATTGTCCATATGGTACCTATGGGAAAATGTCGTTATACTGAGCCGGAGATGAAAAATCATTTTATTCATAACGCATTGTTTGTAGGGGCAGGCACAAGAAAAGCTGTTTATGACGGACGTGCTGACTTTACACCGGTTTGTTTCTCAAGAGTTCCGCGTTTATTCAGAATGTTTATGGATATTGATGTTGCTTTAGTTCAGGTCACACCGCCGGACAAGTACGGTAACTGCAGCCTCGGTGTTTCTGTAGACTATACAAAGGAAGCAGTGTCAAGAGCTAAGATTGTTATTGCCCAGGTGAATGACCAAATGCCTTATACATATGGTGACAGCCGTGTACCTGTCAGTGCCATTGATTATTTTGTTGAAAAATCAATGCCGCTGCCGGAATTAAAGCCGCGTGCGATAGGTGAAACAGAGAAAAAGATTGCAAGTTACTGTGCATCTTTAATCGAGGATGGCGCTACATTACAGCTTGGTATCGGTGCAATTCCTGATGCTGTTTTAACTTTCCTTCATGATAAGAGAGATTTAGGACTTCACTCAGAGCTTTTATCTGACGGTATTGTTGATTTAATTGAAGAAGGTGTAATTAATAACAGCAAAAAAACTTACAATCCGGGAAAATCAATTGCAACCTTCTTAATGGGAACAAAGAAGCTTTATGATTTTGTTGACCATAATCCTGATTTTGAGATGTATCCTGTCGATGTTGTAAATAATCCATATAACATTATGCAGAATGACAATATGATTTCTATTAACTCATGCGTACAGGTTGATTTGATGGGACAGGTTGATTCAGAATCTGTCGGTGATATGCAGATTAGCGGTATCGGCGGTCAGGTAAACTTTGTCAAAGGTGCAATCAACAGTGTAGGCGGAAAATCCATTATCGCGATGCCGTCAACAACTGCGGACGGTAAAATTTCAAAGATTGTGCCTGTTCTTTCAGAAGGCTCTGTTGTCACAACACTGCGTACAGATGTTGACTATATTATTACAGAGTATGGTATTGCAAGAATGACAGGACTTACATTAAAGCAGAGAGCAACAGCTTTAATTGATATTGCCCATCCTAAGTTCAGAGATGAGCTTATTGAAGCTTTTGAGAAACGTTTTCATACAAAATTTGACCCATATTTAAATTCATGATAAAATAAAATTATCGTGCAGTTTATGCAAACTTATTAAATTCAGGCCTGTAAGATTCGGGCCTGAATTTTGGTTATACAGATTAGAGAGAAAATATACCGATATAAGAGGGGGATAAAAATGACGGACTTTGATAAGATTGTAAACCGCCGCGGAACGAATTGTATTAAATGGGATATCAAATCAATTAAAGAGCGGGAAGATGTTCTGCCAATGTGGGTTGCAGATATGGATTTTGAAGCGGCACCGGGGATTGTGGCTGCAATGGAAAAGGTGATGTCGCAAAAGGTTTTTGGGTATCGATTTAATTCAGAAAACTATGAGCAGGCAATTATTGACTGGTTTGGTCACAGGCATCATTATGCTATTGAAAAAGATTGGATTTGTTATACACCAAATGTTGTTGTTGGGCTTTCACTTGGCGTACAGACAGTTTCTGAGCCGGGTGATGAGATTATATTAAATACACCGGTGTATGGTCCTTTTTACCGTGCGGTAACAGATAACGAGCGAATTGTCAGAGAATGTCCGATGATTGAAACGCAAGGATACTATACGATGGATTTTGAAAAAATGGAAGGATTAATTACTGAAAAAACAAAGGCAGTCATGCTTTGCAATCCTCATAATCCGGGTGGACGTGTATGGACAAAGGATGAGCTTGGTCGTTTGGCAGAGCTTTGTGTGAAGCATCATTTGTATATTATTTCTGACGATATCCATGCGGATTTGACATACGGGACACATAAACATACGTTTATTGCCGGACTTTCAAAGGAAATCGAACAGCTTTGCATCACCTGTACATCACCGTCAAAGGCATTTAATCTTGCAGGAATGCAGGCTGCGCATGTAATTATTGCGAATGAAGAAATCCGTGAAAAATTCAGCCGTCCTTTAAAAGCACTGCATATGACCGGAGGCAATTCGTTTGAGGAAGCGCTTGTTGTAGGTGCTTACAGAGATTCCGAAGCATGGCTTGAAGAAGCGGTGGCATATATTGAAGGAAATATGGATATGTTTGTGGCAGGCATAAAAAATGAGCTGCCGATGCTTAAAGCATCAAAACCGGAGGGGACTTATCTTGTGTGGATTGATTGCAGAAGTCTTCACATGGCACAGGATGAGCTGATGGACATGTTTTTGAATCAATGCGGTTTATATTTAAATAGTGGTCTGGATTATGGCGAAGGCGGACGCGGTTTTGTAAGAATTAATATGGCATGTCCGAGAGCATATGTGGAAAAAGCATTGGAAAAGATGAAATATGGAATAAAATAACAAAAAAAATATACTTTTTGGTATGTCTGTCCATTGAGAAACAGTTCCATAAATGGTATGATAGTTATAGCGAATTATAGAATGTATTCATGGAGGTGGAACAATGGCAAGTATTAGGGAAGTTGCAAGAATGGCACAGGTAGCGCCTAGTACCGTCTCGAGAGCATTGAATGGCAGTGGCTATGTTGCCGATGAAACAAGGGAAAAAATAAAGCGGGCTGTTGATGCATTGGACTATGTGCCTAATCAGTGGATTAGAAATTTATACCAGAAAAAAACAGGAATTATAGGGGTCATGGCACCGGAAATTATTCATCCTTATTTTTCATCACTCTGGAGTTTTTTGGAAGTAGAGCTTCATAAGTATGGTTATAATATGATGTTATGTAATACATCGGGGAAAAAAGAGATAGAGAGAGAATATCTTGATACATTAGAAAGAAATCTTTTTGATGGTATGATTATCGGTGCTGCTTTCTTACCGGATGCTTATTATGAAAAAATACAAAAACCGATACTTTCATTGGATAGAATTATAAAAGGGATACCGCTTGTAACATCAGACCATGCAGCCGGAGGAAAAATAGCGGCTGAGAAGCTTATCGAAAAAGGATGTAAGAGAGTATTAAGTCTTATAGACCCTAACGCAAAAACTGTTGCATCTTCCAGTAGCGGTAAAGATTTTATAAAAACAATGGAGGAAAACGGTGCAAGTGTTGTCAGGGAGGAGTTTGAATGGACAGATGTCATCCATTATCCGAGAAGTATTCAAAGGACAAGGGAGATTTTGAGAAATCACCCGGATATTGATGGAATTATGGCTAATGATTTGTGTGCATCTTCTTTTATTAAGGCAGCTGCAGAACAGGGCTTGCGTGTTCCGGAGGATATCAAAATTATTGCTTATGATGGTACATATATTACAGATTTTAACTATAGAACAATTGCGTCTGTAAAGCAAGATGTTGCGCTTATTGCAAAAGAGGTTGTTCAGATGCTCATAAAATTAATTAATAAGCAGCCTTTGGAAAAAACAGAAGTTTATGTGCCTGTTTGTTATAAAGAAGGCGATACGATATAAGTTAAAAAGGTCTTGTGGGGAACAAAAGTGTATCCGGCAAGACCTTTTTGTGTAATTATGATACAAAAAACAGTATCAATTTTTGTGGAAAATGATGATTTTAGTAAAAGTTACAATTAGGTCTTGAAAATAGATGCATTTGGTTGTATATTAAACACATGAAACAGTTCCACATGTTGTGGAACTAAAAAAATCATTTATATGGAACAGTTACATATGAAGCGGATATTTTTTTGCAGCAATATGGAACAGTTTCACAAGAAGGAGGATAATTTATGAAAACAAAAAGAGTAGCAGCAATGGGGATTTTAGTGGCAATAATGGCAGCAATGGCAGCAGGTTGCAGTAATGGGGGCGGAAGTGATAGTGCAAAGACAGAAATCACAATTTACCAGAGCAAGATTGAAGCTAACGAAGGTTATAAAAAAGCAATTGAAGCTTACGAGGCAGCGCATCCTGATGTAAAGATTAATCTTGAGGCGGTAACAGGCAATGATTTTGGTGCTTCATTAAAAGCAAAAATGCAGTCAGACCCGCCAACAATTTTTTCAGTCGGTGGTTTTCAGGATTTAAAGGATTATGGGGATATTCTTGAGGACGTATCGGACTTAGAGCTTCTTAACCATGCCCTTGAAGGAACGACAGATATGTTCACAAAGGATGGGAAGATTCTTGCGGTGCCGCTGTATATGGAAGGCTATGGATTCGTTGTAAATCGTCAAATATTTGAGGATGCCGGGGTTGACTTTGATTCTATGATGACTTTTGATGGTATGAAGGCAGGGTTTGATACATTAAAATCCAAAATTGAAAATGGTGAGATGAAAGAAAAGTATCCAAATCTTGAAGCGGTTATGGAATATCCGACTAAAGAACTTTGGATAGCCGGAGACCATGATGCAAATGTTGCATTAACACATGACTTTTCGACAGCACAGGAAGCTTACGATTCAGACACACTGGCAGGCACAGGATTTGCAGATTATAAGACTATGGTCGATTTTCAAGCCGGCTATACAACAAATGCTGATAATACGGCAAATTTAAATTCGGTTGATTATACGACATCGTTGGAAGGCGGTCTTGCCATTGAGCGTGTTGCAGCAATTAAGCAGGGAAACTGGGTGGCACCGGCTGTTGAGACAACAGATTCCGCTGTTTTGGAAAAATTGGATATGCTTCCATACTCTGTTCCGGGATATTCAGATGGCAAGTATTTTGTGGGTGTTTCAGGCTATTGGGCTATTCACAGTGGGGCTACAGACGAACAGAAAAAAGTGGCAAAAGATTTTATAAACTGGATGTATTCAGATGCGGAAGGAAAGAAGATTGTTGTTGAAAATTGCAAGTTCGTACCGCCTTATGATAATTTTGGCGATTTAAAGGCAAGTGACCCACTTTCTCAGAGAATTATGGATGCTAATGCAGCAGGTAATACAATGAATGGATGGGTTTACAGCGGCGCGCCAAATACATGGGGACAACAGGCAGCAGGTGTTGAAGTTCAGAAATATCTTGCAGGTGAGGCAACTTGGGAAGAAGTAACAAAGAGTTGTATTGCTCAATGGGAGACAATGAGAGCAGCTCAGAAATGACGAATTTTTCGAGGCGCCATTTTTAAATATGGCGCCCGATTATTTCAGGAAAGGTGAGAAGATTGAAAAAAAGCAAAGCGAGATTTTGGTTGTTTTTGGCCCCGGCATTAATTTCCTTTTCAATGATTGTGCTTATTCCAATGCTGATTGGTTTCTTTTATGCATTTACAGATTGGAATGGAATTGTCGGCAGCAGTATGGAGTTTGTCGGAGTTCATAATTTTATTGATATATTTACCAGAGATGATTCATTTATTCATGCATTAGGTTTTACAGCCGTTTTTTCTGTGTGTGCAGTTGTTTTAGTAAATCTGGTGGGATTTGCACTTGCGCTTTTGGTGACTCAGAAATTTCATGGGGCAACATTTCTAAGAGGTATATTTTTTATGCCTAATTTAATAGGCGGGCTTTTACTTGGCTTTACATGGCAGTTTATTTTTGTATCTATTTTTGAAGCTATTTCAAAAGCTACCGGATGGACAATATTTAGTGGATGGCTTTCAAATCCTGAAACAGGATTTGTGGGACTTTTGATTCTTACAGTATGGCAATTATCAGGGTATATGATGATTGTCTACATTGCTCAGATTCAGCAGATTCCCGAGGATGTTAAAGAAGCTGCGAGAATTGATGGTGCGAATAGTTGGCATATGCTAAAGAGTATTATACTTCCGCTGATGATGCCGGCTTTTACAATAGGCCTTTTTTTATCGATTTCAAATTCATTTAAAATGTTTGACCAAAACCTTGCGCTTACTCAGGGCGGACCTTATAAGTCAACGGAAATGCTTGCTTTAAATATTTATAATTCGGCTTTTGGGGCAAATGAATTTGGACTTGCACAGGCAAAGGCAATTATCTTTATGATTATTGTTGCAGCTATTGGGGTGACTCAGCTTGTAATTACAAAACGTAAGGAGGTTGAGATGTGATGAAAACAAGTAAAAAGGTATTAATGACTATTTTGGGAATTTTACTTGGATGTGTTTTTTTATTTCCAATTTACATATTAATATTAAATTCTTTTAAAAATACGAAAGGAATTTTTACAGATGTTATTGGCTTTCCAAATGAAACAACTTTTACTATAGAGAATTATCCAAATGCTTTTGAAGCATTGGAATATGTCCAATCATTTTTTAATTCACTCATAATCACAGTTGTTGCGACACTTCTTATTTTGCTTATTTCAGCAATGGCTGCATGGGTGCTTGTCCGTTATAAAACAAAAACGAGTAAAGTTATTTTTATTCTTTTTGCCTCGGCAATGCTCATACCGTTTCAGTGTGTGATGCTTCCTCTTGTAGGATTTGCAAGTAAAATTAATATTATGAATCCGGCAGGGCTTATATTTATGTATATGGGATTTGGAACAAGCATGTCAATTGTCATGTTCCATGGATTCATCAAAAATATTCCGGTAGAGCTTGAAGAAGCGGCTACAATTGATGGATGTGGTTCTATAAGACTATTTTTCTGTATTGTTGTACCGTTAATGAGAACCATATTAATCACAGTTGCTGTTTTAAATGTAATGTGGATTTGGAATGATTATCTTCTTCCGTCATTGATTATTAATAAACCGGGGTGGCAGACATTACCGTTAAAAACATATTTATTCTTTGGACAATTTGCAAAAAGATGGGATTTAGCCTCATCAGGTCTTATTATGTGTATTATTCCTGTAATTATTTTCTATTTATTCTGTCAAAAGTATATTGTTAAAGGTATTACAGATGGTGCAATAAAATAAAAAATTTGGGAAGGAGATGAAAAAAATGGCTTCAAAATGGTGGAAAAAATCAGTTGTATATCAAATATATCCAAAAAGTTTTAATGACAGCAATGGTGACGGTATCGGTGATTTAAACGGAATTACAGAAAAACTGGATTATTTAAAGGATTTAGGCGTAGATGTTATTTGGATTTGTCCGATGTACTGCTCGCCAATGGATGATAATGGATATGACATTTCAAATTATTATGAGGTAAATCCAATCTTTGGTACAAATGAAGATATGGAAAAACTTATTGATGAAGCTCAAAAGAGAAATATAAAAATTATTTTGGATTTGGTTGTTAATCATTGTTCAGATGAACATGAGTGGTTCAAACGTGCTGTAGATGACCCTAATAGTGAAGAAGCAGGATATTTTTATTTTCAAACAGGTGATAGTGAGCCAAATAACTGGCGTTCAAATTTTGGCGGTTCGGTGTGGTCAAAGCTTCCTGATGGACGATGGTATTATCATACATTTTCGAAGCGTCAGCCGGATTTAAACTGGGAGAATCCAAAACTTCGTGAAAAAGTTTATGAAATGGTGAATTGGTGGCTAGACAAGGGAATTGCAGGCTTTAGAATAGATGCTATTACCTTTATAAAAAAGGATTTAACATTTGAGTCAAGAAAAACAGAAGATGGGTTAAGATATCCTATTGAAAATCTGACAGATTATCCGGGAATCGGAGAATTTCTTACAGAGCTTAAAGAAAAGTGTTTTGATAAATATGATTGTATGACAGTTGCAGAGGCACCGGGTGTCGGTGATGAAACATTTAAAAGGTATGCCGGAGAACAGGGATATTTCTCAATGATTTTTGATTTTTCATGGGAAAACATGGAAAATGAGGAAAACAAGGCGGATGTGGATGCGGTTGAAAGGCTCAAAGAGAGAATTTTTAGGACACAGGAATTTACAGAAAGTCTTGGATGGAATGCGGTTTTTCTTGAAAATCATGACCAATCAAGGTGTGTGAATAAATATTTGGAAGATGAGGATATTTCTTTTGAAAGTGCATCCGCTTTGGGGACAATGTACTTTTTCTTGCGAGGGACACCTTTTATTTATGAGGGACAGGAAATTGGCATGACAAATGTACAATGGAATAGTATTGATGAGATGGACGATGTTCGTGCGAAAGGAAAGTATAAAGAAGCTCTTGACCAAAATCAGGATGCCAAAGCAGTTTTTGAATATTTCAGCAGACTTGGACGTGATAATTCAAGGACACCAATGCAGTGGAGTGCTGATGTCAATGCCGGATTTACGTCAGGTAAGCCTTGGATAAAAATTAATGAAAATTATAAAGACATTAATGTTGATGTGCAAAGTAGGGATAACAACTCATTGCTTTCTTATTATAAAAAGTTGACGAGATTGCACCATCATCCAATATATGAAGATGTATTTGCAGAGGGAAGTTTTAAACAGATATTTAAAGAAATGCCTGCGATTATGGCCTATGAGAGAGCTTTTAATGAACAGACGATAACTGTTGTTGTAAATTTTAAACATGATTATCAGGAAATTAAAGCTGATAATCAACCGGTACTTTTAAATAACTATGATGATTTAGTATACGAAGGAGATAGATTTTGGCTGAAACCATATCAGGCAGTTGTCTTTAGTGGCAAACTATGAAAATTATGACAGATAATTACCGTTCTCTTGAGTTATAAGATTTTTCTCAGCGCATTATATTTAAGTTTGAAATGAATAGCATATATATTCCTTGTTGAGTTAAGGGATATTTTTTACAGTCTGCAGAGCTTGTTATACTCTGCAGACTGTTTTTGGGATAATAATTACAGCGTCAATTTGCATCCGCAATAGTCCAGCACAAATTCACAAAATACAGAGTTTGCCCATGAAAACCATGGTCTTGTATATTCTTCAGGATTATCCACAAGGAAGCCTTCGTGCATAAATTTTGTGCCGCCGTCTGTGTTTTCAAATACATTTAAAAGTTCAGTTCTTTCTTCTTCAGAATCAGAAGTCAAAGCCTGCATTGCAAGGGCAATATGCCATATATAGCGCGGCGGTGTATGAGGACTTCCGATACCTTTAGCGCATTTTCCTGAATAGTAGAATGGATTGGCATCACTTAAAATCATCTCTCTTGTGTTTAAGTAACGCTCATCGTCACGGCTGCAGTAGCCGATATAAGGCATGGATAAAAGGCTTGGAAGGTTGGCATCGTCCATAATGTTGTATTGACCGAAAGCGTCAACCTCATAAGCATAAGCAGGCTTTTCGAGTGCCGGAATCATCGCGTATTTACCAATGGCAGCGCGGACTTCTTCGGCAAAAGCTTTTGCTTTATCTGAAAATTCATCGTCGTGATAGATTTCTTTTGCGATTTCAGAAATATTTTCCAAAATAACAGCGGCAAGCATATTTGATGGAATCAAATAACCGTAAACGCAGGCATCATCACTTGGACGGAAGCCGGACCATATAAGGCCGACATTGCTTTTTACAAGAGCACCCTTGCCGTCGCGGGAAAGTGTATCTGTGAAGATTGTATTTTCACGTTCGAATGTGTAGGATGACTTGTTTTCATGGTCTTGCTCAGTCCTGAAGGTATCGTAAACAAGTTTGGCTGTTTCAAGCCACTGTGCATCAAAATGACTTGTGCATCCTGTGTTTTTCCAAAGAAGTGAAGATAACTGGAATGGGAAGCATAAGGAGTCAATCTCATATTTTCTTTCCCAAAGTTCAGGCTTCATCTCTGTTTTATCATGACACCAACAGTTGCCGTTGGCGCTTTCATTGAATGCATTGGCATATGGGTCGATTCGGATACAATCCATCTGTTTTTTAATAAGTCCGCATATTAATTCTTCAATGGCCTTGTCTTCTTTTGCAAATAAAATGAAAGGACGAAGTTGACAGGCGGAATCGCGCAGCCACATTGCAGGAATATCACCTGTAATTACAAAAACAGAGCCGTCATCTAAGATTTTAATAGTTGTCTGCAGTGTGTTTGAAATGCAATTTTTAAACATCTCGGCAAGCTTACTGCCTTTGCCAAACTTTTCTTCAACTAAATGAATGTGTTTTTCAATAGATTCATAGGTTTTTTTTATTTCCATATACGTTACTCCCTTATATTATTCGTGTACATCGGTATCGCCTGTGTACATATATCAAAATTTCATCTATATTTTATGACAGATTGGCAGAAGAATCAATATAAAGGTTCAGATATCTTTTTATATTCAAAATACATTTTATATGGTATGATATTAAAGGTGAATAAATAAGCAGATTTTGAAACGGAGACAATAATGAACGATTTAATAAATTTATTTTCCGATGTTTTAACGATTGATTTAATTGATGTAGTCATCAGCGGCGCCCGGGGCGGCGATGTAAAAAAGATTAAGCTGCGGCCGGTGCTTCTTAAAGGCTGCCTTGTTTTCCAGATGACAAAATATGTGGGCAATAAGGTGCTTCATGAAAATTATGAGAAGCCATCGCTTTTAAATATTTTGGCTTCGGAGGTTTTTGAGAATTTCAAACAAGTTCAGCTTCGTACAAAGACTGAGCAAATAAGTGTCCTTATAAGTAAAAAAGGGCAGGTGACAATTAAACGAAGAAAGGTGGCAGCCTGTACCTCCTGTCATCAGGATTTAGAGCACAACCGGAAGAAAACCTATGTTTTAAAAGAAGGCGTTCCTGTTCCTTTTTTGATTGATCTTGGTGTCATGCATGAGGACGGCTCTATTGTAAAGAAAAAATATGATAAGTTTAAGCAGATGAACCGGTATCTTGAGTTTATCGAAGATATTTTGCCGGAATTGGATAAGGACAGGGAATTAACAATTATTGATTTTGGTTGCGGAAAATCTTATTTGACTTTTGCCATGTATTATTATCTGAAGGTTTTAAAAGGGTATGATATTCATATTATCGGTCTTGATTTAAAAGAAGATGTGATTAGCCACTGTACCCGTCTGAAAGAAAAGTATGGATTTGATAAGCTGGAATTTTTATGCGGTGATATCGCACATTTTGAAGGTGTCAGTCAGGTTGATATGGTTGTGACGCTTCATGCCTGTGATACGGCGACAGATTTTGCACTCTATAAAGCGATTTTATGGAAAGCGAGGGTGATTTTATCGGTACCGTGCTGTCAGCATGAGCTGAATGGACATATTCAATCAGATGCCCTTGAAGGTATGTTTAAATACGGACTGATTAAAGAGCGTTTTGCAGCGCTTGCAACAGACAGTATGCGGGCGATGCTTCTTGAAGCTGTCGGCTACAAAACACAGATTTTAGAGTTTATTGATATGGAACATACACCTAAAAATATTTTAATCAGAGCAATTCTTAAAGATGGTATAAAACCATGTCATTTAAGTGAAGAATATAAAAAGTGTAAAGCATTGATTCATGCAGAGCCGACATTAGAGAAGCTTTTGTGTGAAAATAATAAATAAGGAGTGAATTTCATGGACGAAAGAATTAAAGTATTGGCTTATAATTTAATTAATAAGTCTGTTAAGGCCAAAAAGGGGGATAAGGTATATATTCATTATACAGGCCCTTCAACACAGGATTTGGGACGCCAGCTTGTAAAAGAAGCTTATAAGGTTGGTGCCGTACCGTTTCCGGTATACACAGACGCGAGAATGCAGCGCGAAATGCTTTTAAACTGTACAGAAGACCAGCTTAAAATTATGGCAGAAAATGATGCCGCATTGATGAGTCAGATGGATTGTTATATTGCGGTCAGAGGTACAGACAATGTGTCAGAGCAGTCCGATGTTCCGGCAGAAAATCTTGCGTTGTATGAAAAAATTTATATGACACCGGTACATCACGAGATTCGTGTGCCAAAGACACGCTGGTGTGTATTAAGATACCCGAATAATGCGATGGCTCAGCTCAATAACCAGAGCCTTGAAGCTTTTGAGGATTTCTATTTTGATGTATGTAATCTTGACTATACAAAGATGGGTGAGGCTATGAAGCCGCTTGTTGAGCTGATGAACCGCACAGATAAGGTGCGTCTTGTCGGACCGGGAACAGATTTGACTTTCTCAATCAAGGATATTCCGGCAATTCCTTGTGCAGGTGACTGCAATATCCCTGACGGTGAGGTTTACACGGCGCCTGTCAGAGATTCTATTAACGGAACACTTGCTTATAATACACCGGCTGTTTTCCAGGGCTTTACTTTTGAGAATATCTGCTTTGAATTTAAGGATGGAAAGATTGTAAAGGCAACGGCAAATAATACAGAGCGTCTTAATCAGGTGATGGATACGGATGAGGGTGCAAGATATGTCGGTGAATTTGCGATTGGTGTTAATCCATATGTGTTAAATCCGATGAAGGATACATTATTTGATGAAAAAATTGCAGGTTCCTTCCACTTTACACCGGGAAATTGTTATGATGAAGCGCCAAACGGCAACGTATCTGCGATTCACTGGGATTTAGTTTGTATCCAGAGACCGGAATACGGCGGCGGAGAAATTTACTTTGACGATGTATTAATCAGAAAAGACGGTCTTTTTGTACTTGATGAATTGAAGGGCTTAAACCCTGAAAATTTAAAATAATATGGGATGACATGGGCGCGGACGATTGAATCCGCGCCTTTTGCGTGCTTTTTAAAAGCTTGCTTAAAGCTGTCTGAGTGCATCGACAAGTTCTGTCTTTCCGGCAGCTTTTGCGTCCTTTTGTTTAATGATACGTGCCGGACAGCCTGCGGCGACGGCATTGTCAGGCACGTCATTAATGACAACAGCACCTGCGGCAATGACAGCGCCTTTTCCGATGTGGACGCCTTCGATGACAACGGCATTGGCGCCGATAAGAACATCGTCTTCGACAATCACCGGTGTGGCGCTTGCAGGTTCAATGACACCGGCAAGGACGGCACCTGCGCCGATATGACAATGCTTTCCGACAGTGGCACGGCCGCCGAGCACAGCACCCATATCAATCATGGTGTCTTCTCCAATCACAGCGCCGATATTAATAATTGCGCCCATCATAATGACGGCTCTGTCACCGATATCCACTTGGTCACGGATGATTGCCCCGGGTTCAATGCGGGCATTGAGATGTTTCGTATCTAAAAGAGGCACCGCGGAATTTCGGCAGTCATTTTCTATTGCGTAGTCTTTAATCATATCTTTGTTGGCGGCAAGGACAGGTTCAATATCCTTCCAGTCACCGAAAATAATTTTACTTCCGCCTGAACCGAAGACAGTTGTATTGGGAAAGTCAATCGGTGCAAGCTCATTCACATAAACCTTGACCGGTGTTTTCTTTTCTGCGTTTTGTATAAATGAAATAATTTCCTGAGCGTTCATAAAAATTCTCCTTATTGAAATAAAATATCTTTCATTGTGTACATGCCTGCAGGCTTTTTGACGGCAAAACGCGCAGCAGTCAAGGCGCCGTTGGCAAAAATCTGACGACTTTCGGCATTGTGGCGGATTTCAATACTTTCGCTGTCTCCAAGATAGAGGACGGTGTGTTCTCCTGCGGCAGTGCCGCCGCGGACAGCATGGATGCCGATTTCCTTACCGCGTTTTCCGACAAAGCCGCGTCGGCCGTAAACTTCATCATAAGTTTTGTGTTTATTGATTGTATCGACAAGCATCTTTGCAGTGCCGCTTGGCGCATCCTGTTTTTGGTTGTGATGCTTTTCAATTACTTCGATATCAAAGCTGTCTTCAAGTATCGGTGTAATAAGCTCAATCACTTCTTTCATAACGGCAATGCCGAGAGAAAAATTAGACTGAAAAACGACAGGGACAAGCCTGCTAAGGTCATGGATTTTTTCTATCTGTTCATCGCTGCAGCCTGTTGTACCGCAGACATAGGCACATTTTTTAGTTTTTATATAGTTGATAATCCAGTCGAGATTATCGGGATGCGAAAAATCAATGACAACATCCGGGCTGCCGTCAAAAGCATTAAGGTCAGGGAAGGTAAACTTATCTGCCATAAGGATAACTTTCATATCCTCCCGGTGGGCGGCTGTATCTGCAATCAGCTGTCCCATCCGTCCGTTGCCTACAATGATTATATTCATAGTCCGACCTCCTTCATGGCATCAGCCAGTGTCTGATGATTGTGCGCGTCCATAGGGAAAAGCGGCGCTCTGTAGCCACCGACATTCATTCCCATAAGGTTCAGTGCTTCTTTTACAGGAATTGGATTTACTTCGATGAATAAAGCGTGAATCAGATTCAGATAACGAAGCTGCGCTTCAAGTGCTTTTTGCGGACTTCCGTTTAAATAATCCATAACGAGCTGATGGACTTCGTTTGGCATAATATTGGCCCATACGGAGATAACGCCGATGGCGCCGAGGGACATTAACGGAATAATCATGTCATCGTTGCCGCTGTACATCACAAAGTCATCACTTAAATAGCGGGCAATTGCGGTAGCATAGCCGATATTTCCGCTGGCCTCCTTGATGCCGCATATGTTAGGATGTTTAGATAATATACGGATAGCTTCTTCGCTTATTGAACAGCCTGTTCTTCCGGGAACATTGTAAAGAATCACGGGTACGGATACAGAATCTGCAACGGCGGTAAAATGATGAATCATGCCCTGCGTGTTTGTTTTGTTATAGTAAGGAGAAATGACAAGAAGGGCGTCTGCACCCATCTCGGAATACTTGATACTTTTTTGGATAGCGGTTTCTGTACAATTTGAGCCGCTTCCGACAATGACAGGTATTCTTCCTGCAATTTTTTTCAGGGTATATTCGACAACAGAATCATCTTCTTCATGGGTCATTGTACTTGATTCTCCTGTTGTACCGAGAACGAGAATGGCGTCGGTCTGATTGGAAACGTGAAATTCTAAAAGCTCTCCCAGCTTTTCAAAATTAACACTTCCGTCTGAATGAAATGGCGTAATTAACGCAACAATGCTTCCTTTTACATTAAACATAATGATAACTCCCTTCGATGTCAGGCATAAAAATAAAAGATGCCTTTATATAATTAGTATTCGTTAAAACCAAGTTTATGTAATGGTGCACCGTTGTTACTTTCCTTGGAGGGGCTTCGCCCCGTGAACTTGTGTCCACGGAACGAAACGAGTAATAGAATAAAGTGGATTGGATTATTTGCAACTTCTGATATGACTGCAGACAGTCATACAGGGGGTGATGTGTATCTTTACGAAATGTTTTCGATTGAGAAATAAAAAAGGTCAGTAAGACGCTTCTTACTGACCCAAATTACACAAAAGACAATAAGATAGCACAACTGCAAAATATTGCAGACAGTTTTATGGATATTCTCCATAACCCCACCGCTTCTTTATGCCTAAAGAAGCAGTTCGGCGGAATTGCTGCGGCTGTATGTCAAATGTCTGCCGACTTCAAACAGCTTAGTCTTTTCCGCGCCTCTATCAGAAGTTGTTAGTATGATACCATTTTAAAAAGAAAATTACAATAGTCAATTTTGCAGAAAAAAATATAAAAATTATAAATTTTCGCAAAGATATTTACAAAATTGATAGATGTGTGTAAAATAATTCAAAAAATTAAGGAGACGTGGCAAGATGAATGAAACTTTAAAATTTCGCAGAGATTTACATAAAATTCCGGAGTTGGGGATGAATTTGCCAAAAACAAGCAGCTATATTAAAGCAGTGCTTGAACCATTGCCGTGTACGGTATTTTCACCGATTCCCTACAGTGTGTGCGCGTATTTTGATGCGGGGAGAGATGAAACAACGGCATTTAGAAGTGATATGGATGCCTTGCCGGTGTCCGAAGAAACAGGGCGGGATTTTACATCGGTGCATGAAGGATGTATGCATGCCTGCGGACATGACGGACATATGGCAATGCTGCTGGGATTTGCGCTGCGTCTTTCAAAATTTTATAAGACGCTCTCAAATAATGTTCTGCTTATTTTTCAGCCGGCAGAGGAGACTTGCGGCGGTGCAAAGCCGATTTGCGATACAGGTCTTTTTGAAACATATCATGTAAAGCGGGTATTTGGCTGCCATTTGTGGCCGATGCTTCCGGCAGGGACGGTGGCAACACGGAAAAATGAGATGATGGCACGCTCGTCAGAAATTAATATTGAGATTGAAGGAAAAAGCGCACATGCTGCAAAGTACAGGGAAGGCGCGGATGCACTCGAGAGTGCTGCGGCTCTGCTTTGTGAAATTTATCGGATGGAAAAGACGGAAATCGGGGACGATATTTACAGACTGCTTCGTTTTGGAAAAATGACGGCCGGAACAATAAGAAATGTTGTTGCCTCTTGTGCAAGACTTGAGGGAACACTGCGGGCATTTCAGGATGAGGTTTATGATTTTATGTGCCGGCGGATTGAGGCGTTATGCCGGGAGTGTGAGGAAAAATTCAGTGTAAAGATAAGCATCGACATAAGCTGCGGCTATCCGGCCGTCATGAATGACAGCGAACTTTTAGAAAAGGTGATGGCTGTTCTTGGGCAGGGAAAATTGCATATTCTGCCTGAGCCGGAGATGATTACAGAAGACTTTTCATATTACCAAAGAAAGGTTCCGGGTGTATTTTTTTTCCTTGGCACAGGTACGAAAATCCCGCTGCATGCGAAAAATTTTGATTTTGATGAAGCAATCCTTGAAAATGGCATAAGTCTTTACGAAAGTCTCAGTAAAATGTCTTAAATTGTTTGATTAACAGATAAATATGTGATATGATTAAAGTTAAACAAAACTGAAATGGAGGAGAATGTCATGAAATTGACAACTGTAAGAGAATTATATAAGAACAGTGAGCTTTATATCGACAAAGAAGTTGAAATCGGTGGCTGGATTCGTAATGTCAGAGACTCTAAAACTTTCGGGTTTTTAGTAATTAATGACGGTACTTATTTCCAGACACTTCAGGTTGTTTATCATAATGAATTAAGTAACTTTGATGAAATCAGCAAATTAAATGTGGGTGCGGCAGTGATTGTCAAAGGTACTTTAGTTGCGACACCGAATGCAAAGCAGCCGTTTGAAATTCAGGCGACAGAGGTTGTTGTTGAAGGGGCATCAACACCGGATTATCCGCTTCAGCCAAAGCGTCATACATTTGAATATTTAAGAACAATTTCCCATTTAAGACCGAGAACAAATACTTTCCAGGCTGTATTTCGTGTGCGTTCCCTGATTGCTTATGCGATTCATAAATTTTTCCAGGAGAGAGATTTTGTGTATGTGCACACACCATTGATTACAGGCAGTGACTGTGAAGGTGCGGGCGAGATGTTCAGAGTGACAACACTTGACATGGACAATGTACCTAAGAATGAGGACGGCACAGTCAATTATAAAGAAGATTTCTTCGGCAAGGAGACAAATCTGACAGTCAGCGGTCAGTTAAACGGTGAGACGTACGCGATGGCTTTCAGAAATATTTATACTTTCGGTCCGACCTTCCGTGCTGAAAATTCTAATACAACACGTCATGCAGCTGAATTTTGGATGATTGAGCCTGAGATTGCTTTTGCAGATTTACAGGATAACATGGATTTAGCTGAAAGTATGATGAAGTATATTATCAACTATGTGATGGAAAATGCACCGGAGGAGATGAAGTTTTTCAACCAGTTTGTGGATAAGGGACTGATTGACCGTCTGAAACATGTGGCAGAATCTGATTTCGGTCATGTCACATATACAGAGGCGATTGAAATTCTCAAGAAAAACAACGATAAGTTTGATTATAAGGTTGAGTGGGGCACAGATTTACAGACAGAGCATGAGCGTTACTTAACAGAGCAGGTATTTAAAAAACCTGTATTTGTCACAGATTATCCTAAGGAAATCAAGGCCTTTTATATGAAGCTCAACGATGACAACAAGACAGTTGCAGCGATGGATTTGCTTGTGCCGGGTATCGGCGAGATTATCGGCGGAAGTCAGAGAGAGGATGATTATGAGAAGCTCGTTGCAAGGCTGGATGAGCTTGGCCTCAAGAAGGAAGATTATGATTTTTACCTTGATTTGAGAAAATACGGCTCAACACGCCATGCAGGCTACGGCCTTGGATTTGAGCGCTGCGTCATGTATTTGACAGGTATGTCAAATATCCGCGACGTTATTCCGTTCCCAAGAACTGTGAATAACTGCGAATTATAATTTTACGCGAATAGACAATAAAACAGAACGTTTGTTCTTGAAAAATCTGTACATATCATTTATAATGAGTGTACAGATTTTTTTGTGCGAAATATACTTTTGTAAAAGGAGGCGGCTGTGTGCGATTTATTCATATAGCAGATGTTCATCTTGGCGCCGGACCGGATAAGGGGATGCCGTGGGAGGATGAACGTGCTCAGGAGATATGGGACAGCTTTGAGCGTGTGCTTGATGAAGCTGTGAAAAGAAAAGCGGACTTTCTTTTCATTTCAGGTGATTTATTTCACAGGCAGCCATTGAAGCGCGAACTTAAAGAAGTTAATTACAGATTTGAAAGGCTTTATCCGATGAGAGTTGTGATGATTGCGGGAAATCACGATTACATTGGATTAAACTCTTATTACAAAAGCTTTGAATGGGCGGATAATGTCTGTTTTTTTAGGCAGCAGAAGCTTTCTTATGCCTATTTTGAGGATAAGCAGACGTATGTCTATGGACTAAGCTATGAAAATTATGAGATATCCGAAGCACTTTATGACGATATCCGGCCTTTGGATAAGCCGGGCTGCCACATACTCCTTGCTCACGGCGGAGATGAAAAGCATATACCAATCAATAATCAGAAGCTTTTTAGTGCAGGTTTTGATTATGTGGCGCTTGGGCATATTCATAAGCCGGAGATATTAAGGGCAGATACGGCAGCCTACGCCGGCGCGCTCGAACCGATTGACAGAAATGATACGGGAAATCATGGGTTTATTGAAGGTGTTTTTGAAGACGATAAGATGAGAATTGCCTTTGTGCCTTTTGCAAAGCGGGCATATATTCATCTTCCTGTGCGTATGGATGGCCGTATGCCATGGTCGATGGTTGTGGATATAGTGAGGGATGAGCTTATCAGGCGAGGCGAGGAAAATTTATATAAGATTATTTTAAGCGGTTTAAGAGACCCTGAAATTGAGATGGATTACAGACTTTTATGGCGTCTTGGACGGGTTGTGGAGATTGAAGACCATACGGCGCCGGATTATGATTTTGATGCTTTGTATGCGCAGAATAAGGATAATATTATCGGAAAATACATTGAAAAGATACAAAGGCTTTCAGAGCCGGAGGAGGTCAAAGAAAAGGCTTTGTATTACGGGATACAGGCATTGCTTAAATTAAAATAACGGAGAGAGTAAGGATGATTATAAAAGCACTGGATTTGATTGGATTTGGAAAATTTCATCACAGACAGATTGAGCTTGGACCTCGGATTAATATTGTTTATGGCGGCAATGAGGCTGGAAAGTCTACGGTGCACCGGTTTATTCACGGGATGCTTTTTGGACTTAAGCGCGGCAGAGGCAAGGGTGCTGCAAAGGATGATTATACAAGATATAAGCCGTGGGAAAACGGTCAGTGCTATGAAGGCCTGATGGTTATTGAGCATAAGGGGCATATTTATCGTCTTTATCGGAACTTTTATAAGGAGGATGAGGTTTTCCGCATTTTTGATGAGACGGCGGGAAAGCAGATTTTCCTTGGAAGTGAGCAGATAGATAGTCTGATTGGCGGTCTTAATGAGGCGAATTTTAAGAATACGGTCAGTGTCAGGCAGCAGGAGAGTCGTATGGAGGATGGTTTTTCCTCTGTGCTTCAGACATATATTGCCAATATGTCTATGGGAAAGCATGAGTCTGTCGATATCGGTGCGGCGCTGTCGCAGCTTTCTGACCGAGAGCGTCAGATTAAACGTCAGATTAACGGCAACAGAGCGATAGATATCAGAGAGCAGATGGAAAAAACAGAACAGGCACTTTTGGGGATGGAGGCAATTGATGAGCGCATTGCCGGTTTTGAAAGTGATGAGCGGCTGCTTGAGGCTAAGCTTTTGGAGTGCCGGGAGGATATGAAGCATTTTCAGAGCTGTGAGCGCAGAGAGCGGATGGAGGGACGAGGGCTTTTAGAGCAGTATCATATAACCTCGCGTATGCTTTATGAGGAAAAGCAGAAAAATCAGACGGAAAAAAACAAGACAGAGCATTATTTTGTACACCAGCTTTGGTTTCGTGTTTTTGTGGGGCTGACAATTGCAGCTGTGCTCTTGATGGCATTGCAGTTAGGCTTTAAGCTGGATATCCTTTTTTTGAAGGTTTTGACCGGAATTTTTCTTATCGGTGCTTTCTTTGGTCTTGCAAGGACTTCTTTTAAAAAGCCGGAATATCGTCAGGGAATGGATGAGGCTGATTTGAGCGCACAGCTTAAAGCAATTTCAGGTCGTCTTGCGCCCTATATTAAAAAATACGGCAAGGATATGATGGGTGCCGGGCAATATGAGCGCGCCGTTGGTATTTTTAATGGACTTGTCGAAGAAAAAGAGAAGCTTATCCGAGAAAAGGAGAAGCTTTTACATGAGCAGGAGAGCCGTGATGAGCTTGCGGCGAAGCTTGAGACACTGAAAGAAGCAGCGGCGGAGATAAAAGAACGTGCCGGGCAATATGAAAGTGAGCTTTGCGCCCTTTCGCTTGCAAAGCATGTTATTGAGGAGGTGTCCGGTGAGCTTCATGAGAGCTTTGGAAGTCGTATGGATGACGAGGCAGAGGATATATTCCGTCATATTTTGGGTGGTGACAGCGGCCGTGCTTTTCATATTGATGAAAAACTGAACATTCGTATGGACAGTCTGAAAGAGCAGATTCCGATTGAGCGCCTGAGCGCCGGAACGATAGACCAGCTTTATTTTGCGCTGCGTCTTTGTGCAGGGAAGATTATGTTTGACGAGGAGAGTATGCCGTTGATTTTAGATGATGCTTTTGTGCTTTATGATGATGGGCGGCTTAAAAATCTTATGGATTGGCTTGTGAACAATTATAAAGGACAGATTATTTTCTTCACCTGTCATCGGAGAGAAGCGGATTTGCTCGAAGAACTGGGATATGATTACAATTATATAGAATTGTAATACAAAAAAGATGATTGCGGAAAAAGAAAACTGCTATGCACAGGATAAATCCTTTGCTAGCAGTTTTTTATTTCTGGCAGCTATTGAATTAAATGGACACAAGTTTACATAAAGAACTTACTTATATATCCCTGAATGAAGATGAATAATACAATCAAAGGAAGAATGTAAGAAACATAAATTCTTGCCCATTTTGGGAATTTTAGACCCTTGCCTGTATTGGCTTCGTCTGTAAATTTTTTGAAGCCCCATCCGTAACGTGATGTACAGAAAAGAAGGTATACAAGGCTTCCGAGCGGCAGAAGATTGTTGCTGACAATAAAGTCTTCCAAGTCGAGAACGTTTGAATTTGGACCAAACGGTGTGAAGCCGCTTAATACGTTAAAGCCTAAAATACAAGGCATCGACAGGATGATGATGACAAATAAATTGATAATTACTGCTTTTTTACGACTGCAGCCTGTTAAATCAATGGCAAAAGAAATAATATTTTCAAATACCGCAATAATGGTGGAAGCAGCGGCAAACATCATAAAAATAAAGAACAGTGTTCCCCAAAAGCGTCCGCCGGACATTGTATTAAAGACGTTTGGCAGGGTGATAAAAAGCAGTGACGGTCCTGTGCCCGCTTCGATATTGAAGGCGAAACATGCCGGGAAAATAATAAGACCGGCGATAAATGCAACAGATGTGTCCAGTACAGTGACGTAGACGGATTCACCCATCAGCGAACGCTCTTTACCTATGTAGCTTCCGAAAATAGCAATGGCGCCAATACCGAGGCTTAATGTAAAGAAAGCCTGACCCATGGCAGCAAAGATTGCTTCCCCGAGACCGTGCTCAACAAGCTTTGAAAAATCTGGTTTTAAGTAAAATTCAAGACCTTTGGAAGCACCATCAAGTGTAATAGATTTTACGGCAAGAATAATCATCAATGCTAAAAGGCAAAGCATCATGATTTTAGTAATCTTTTCCACACCTTTTTGAAGCCCCATACCGCAGACTGCAAAGCAGAGTGCAACGACGATAATCATGCAGACAGTCATAAGTCCCGGCTGTCCCTGAAGCTCTGAAAATGAAGTGGCAATGCCATCAGGTGTAAGTCCTTCAAATTGTCCGCTGGCACTTTTGAAAACGTAAAGTAAAAGCCATCCGCCGATGGTTGTGTAGAACATCATCAGAAGATAGTTTCCGGCCATAGCGCCCCATTTGTAAAGATGCCATTTTGTACCTGACGGTTCAAGCTTATCAAAGGAGAGGGCGGCGCTGACCTGACTGGCACGTCCTACCGAAAATTCCATTGTCATAATCGGAAGTCCGAGAATAACAAGGAACAGAAGATAAATAAGTACGAAAGCAGCACCGCCGTACTGTCCGACGATATAAGGAAAACGCCAAACGTTGCCGAGCCCAATCGCACATCCCGCGGAAATAAGAATAAATCCGAGACGGGAGGAAAGTTTTTCTCTTTTCATAAATAACAACCCTTCTAAAATATAATGTATTGTCTATTGTACTATGTTTAACAAAAGACTTCAACGAATTTCAAAATATATTTTGGCTATCCCCAAAAAGAAATGGAGATTCTTTCGGAGATAGCCATAGTTATCCACAGTTTATCCACAAAACGTGTATAACTGTACACAAAATGTCGTTTTTTGCTGTTAATTTATGTGGATTACAAGTGGATATCTCTTAATATGCGATTATTTCAAGACAAAAGATTCACAATCTGTACATTCGCATTTTGTAGGGTTTGTTTCATGTGTGCCCACTTTAATCTGAGAGAGGGTACAATAATCGCAGCAATCTGCGTGATAACGGCATTCTTTGATTGTACATGCAATACTTGGGTTCTTTTCCATTGTTTTCGTCTCCTTAATTTTTAATTTGTAGCTACGGACAGTAGTGTAACCATAAGCGATATGACTTATTCACAGGCAATAAGTTAAATTTTAAGAAATTCGTAATATTTGGAAATAGAAAACGGCTTGAATAAAATAAGGGCGTATACTACAATAGAAGCGATGTAATGTGTTTACAGCAGATTAAGGTGGTTTTTATAAATGACAAAAAGAAAAAAAACAATCATAGGATGTGCTCTGATTATCGGGATACCGGCCGCGATTGCAATAATTGCTTATATTATGATATCTGTCTATTATATGAATAGATTTTTCCCGGGAACGTATATTAACGGCATAGATTTTTCAAATAAGACAGCGAAGGAAGCGGAAAAAGAGCTGGAAGCTTATCACAGCAATTATACATTCCGAATCATTGAGCGGGATGGAAGTCAGGAAGTATTAAAAGGAAGCGAGATTGGCCATAAAATTGTATTTAATGGAATAGAAGATATTAAAAAAAATCAAGGCTCATGGAATTGGCCGGTGAACCTGTCTGACAGGAAATTTTATACAGCTGAGAGCGGTCACGGCTATGACGAGCGCAAGTTAAGGGATGCGATTGAAGCTTTGGATTGTATGACAAAGGATATTGTTGAGCCGCAGAACGCTTATGTAGATTTTACGGACGGTATTAAGATTATTCCGGAAATTGAGGGCAATAAGCTTGATGTGGGTAAGGTCTTTGAGGCTGTCGGCAGTGCAATCAAAGCCGGTGAAGTACGGCTTAATATTGATGCGGCCGGCTGTTATGTCTCTCCTGAGGTTACGATGGATACAGAAGCATTTCAAAAGGAGATAGAGCCGATTAAAAAATTGACGAAGGCAGTTATTACACTTGAGATTGGTAAAAAGACAGAAGTCATCGATGCATCAGTGTCCGAGGGATTTCTTGTACAGGATGAGGAAGGGACAATTTCACTTGATAAAGAAAAAGTCAGAGCTTATGTGGACGGACTTGAGGAAAAGTATGAGACATGGGGAAAACCGCATGAGTTTAAGACAACCGGCGGTGAGCTGATATCCTTATCGGGAACTCTTGGCTGGTCCATTGATGTCAAGGGGGAAACCGAAAAGATTATTGAGGAATTAAAAGAAGGCAAGGATGTCAAAAGAGAGGTTCTTTATGATGCTACAGCGCCGACTTGGGAAGACAATGAAATCGGTGATACATATATCGAAATCAGCCGCAGCGCCCAGCGTATGTGGTTTTATAAAAATGGCAGCATCATTGTTGAGACAGATGTGATAACAGGCTGTCTGAATGAAGGACACGCTACACCGGCAGGTGCCTATAAGCTTCTTAATAAGCTTAGAAATCAGACGTTGATTGGGGCAAATCCGGATGACCCGTACGAGTCTAAGGTTTCTTTTTGGCTTCCGTTTATCGGAAATATGTACGGTATTCACGATGCCAGCTGGCGAGGTAGCTTTGGCGGCAGTATTTATGTGTACAACGGTTCGCACGGATGTGTGAATACGCCGTATAATAAGGTTCAGGCAATTTATGAAAATATTGAAATCGGAACACCGGTTCTGATTTATTAATGTGTTTCGCAGCAGTATCGCACGGCAGGATATCCTTAATAAGGGAAAGTGGCCGTGCGATTGTGTGAAGCACAATTTTTGTTGTATAGGAGAATTTTTAAAATGAAGAAAATATTGTTGATTGCGACAGGCGGTACAATTGCTTCAAAAAACAGCCCTGAAGGCTTAGAGCCCCAGCTTGGTTCAAAGGAAATTTTACAGTATGTTCCCTCGGTTTATGAAATATGTGAGGTTGATACAGTGCAGCTTTTTAATATTGACAGTACAAATATGATGCCGTATCACTGGATAAAGATAGCCACGGCAATTGAGGAAAATTATGACAGCTATGACGGCTTTATTATTTTACACGGTACAGATACGATGTCCTACACGGCGGCAGCGCTTTCTTATCTTGTTCAAAATGTGAGAAAACCGATTATTTTGACCGGCTCACAGCGTCCGATAGACAAGGAAGTGACCGACGCCAAGCGCAATCTGTATGACAGCTTTTTATATGCGGCGGATGAAGCGTCCCATGGAGTCAATATTATTTTTGACGGTCATGTCATATGCGGCACAAGGGCAAGAAAGAGCCGTTCTCAAAGCTTTAATGCTTTTTCAAGTATTAATTTTCCCGATATTGCTGTCATAAGAAATAATAGGATTATTCGGTATATACGCGATGAAGTCGCACAGGAAAAACCGGATTTTTATCATGCGCTCAATGACAGGATTTTATTAATGAAGCTGATTCCGGGGATGAAACCGGACATTTTTGATTATATTAAGGATGACTATGATGCAGTCATTATTGAAAGCTTTGGTGTGGGCGGTGTACCGTGTGATGAAAATGACAGCTTTATGAAGGCGATTCACCGTTGGACGGCATCGGGAAAGATGGTTGTGATGTCAACACAGGTGCCTTATGAGGGTAGTGACATGGAGGTTTATAAAGTCGGCTACACAATTAAAGAGCGTTTTGAGCTTTTAGAGGCTTACGATATGACTACAGAAACTGTTGTGACAAAGCTGATGTGGATTCTCGGGCAGACAAAGGACGTGAGGAAGGTTCGCGAGCTGTTTTACCGTCAGATTAATCATGATGTCATCAGCTGATTTATGGAGGATGGATTGGAGGGTATATTTGCGCTATGAAGATGAGAAAGCTTACAGCAGGACAGAAGAAGATTAAAAATATGACACTGGATATTGGTGCGGATATTGTCGGTTCGTTTATTTTTGCCATTGGACTTATCTGTTTTATTGAGCCGGCTAACATTGCCCCGGGCGGGGCTTCTGCAATCGCAGTGCTCATTAATTATATAACGGGGCTTCCGATTGGTGCCTTAAATCTTGCAATAAATGTGCCTTTACTTATTTTGGCATTTATGTATTTGGGGCACGGTTTTGCGCTAAAGACAATAAAGACACTTGTAATTAATACAATATTTATTGACTGGGTTGTTGCGCCGTTTTTTCCTGTTTATACAGGCGACAGGCTGTTAGGCTCGGTTTACGGCGGTGTTTTGGTGGGCGCCGGTGTGGCTTTAATTTTTCTTCGTGGTTCGACAACCGGCGGAACCGATATTATGTCCTATCTTATACAGAGAAAATTTCCGCACTTGTCCATTGGGCGTGCGATGCTTATTATTGACGGTGTGATTATTGCAGCTTCGATTGTTGTTTTCAACAATATTGAGGCAGGGCTTTTCGGTGTGATTTCATTATTCTGTACAACAAAGCTTGTGGACAGTATTATTTATGGTGTGGACAGAGGCAGTATGGTTATGGTTGTTTCAAAGTTAAGCCGGGATATCGGAGAAAAGGTTATGGATGAGCTGGGACGCGGTGTCACTTATATTAAAGGTGAGGGCGGCTACAGAAAGGAAAATTGCGATATTCTTATGTGTGCCGTGCGGCGCCATCAATTTGCGAAATTAAAGTCTATTGTTTATGAAGTTGACCCTGAAGCTTTTGTTGTTGTGACAGAGGCAGGTCAGATTCTCGGTGAAGGCTTTACAAGAGAAATAAAAAGTTAATTTGTCAATAAAAACAGCAGCGGGTTTAGTCCTCGCTGCTGTTTTTAAATTCGGATGTGGATACAATCATAAATTTTGCGGGATTGTCACTCGCATTTTCCCAACGGTGACCGATTTCATTGGGATAATAAAGGGTATCACCGGCTTCTAAAACATATTCGGGTGCGCTTTCAAGAAAGAAGGTAATCTGGCCTTCTAAAATGAAAATAAATTCTTCACCTTCATGATAGTAAAAATCACCGGAATCGGTGTGCGGCGGCATATCAACAACGCCTCCCCACATCTTGGTATCTCCTTTGGTAATAAGAGACTCCACGATGGCTTCCTGATGACTTGTGTTTCTGACAAAAGATACACGTTCATTTTTACGGACAAGCTTTATACGGTCGCTGTTATCTTCAAGAAAAAGCGCTGAAATCGGGAAATTTAATGTCTGGCACAGTGAATAGATGCTGACAAGATTCGGTGAAGTTTTCCCGGTTTCAATCTGGCTTATCGTGCCGGCAGCGACGCCGGACTTGGCAGACAACTCCCGGATTGAAAGCCCCATGCCGATGCGGCGCATTTTTATAAGATTTCCGATGCGTATTAGGTTAAGTTCGGACATTTTCACACTTCCTTTTTAATTCAAGGCGTACTCGTTCATTGAAACGAATCTATCATTAACATATATCATAAATATGAACGCTTGTCAATAAAGGGAAAAGTTGCTTTCGTTGAATTTGATGATTTTGGTAAAGTTGCCATAAAACCTTGAAAAATCAGTGAAAAATAGGAAATAAAGTCAAAAAACAATAAAAATGGCAAAGGTGATTGATAAAAAAAGACACGTTCACTATAATGAACGTATACCAACGAAAACAGATTTATGTTTAAGGAGAGAACAAAAATGAAAAAAGCAGTTGCATTAATGTTAGGTCTTACATTGACAGTCGGCGCTTTGGCAGGTTGCGGAAACTCAGGTACTGATAAACCAGAGACAAAACCGGTACAGTCAGAGGCAGCAGGTGACAGCGAGACAGCAGGAGAAGGCAGCACAGAGGACGGCCTTAAAGTAGCACTTTGTGTGACAGGTGCAAAGAATGATATGGGATGGTGCCAGTCAGCTTACGAAGGTCTTTTACTTGTGGAAAAAGAGCTTGGATGTGAGGTAAAGTGTTCAGAGAACGTTCAGGCGGCTGATATGGTTGCAACTTTTACAGATTATGCGGCAAATGGTTTTGATGTTGTAATCGGACACGTTTTCCAGTTTGGCGACCCTGCTCTTGAGGTTGGAGAGTTATATCCGGATACAAAGTTTATCTGTATTGAGGCAGATGCTTCAGCAGAGAATGTTGCTTCTTATGTTATGAAGTGTGAGGAAACAGGCTATTTACAGGGTATGCTTGCAGCGAGCATGTCCGAGACAGGAAACATCGGTTTCATCGGCCCTGTTCAGGGTGCTTCTTTAGTAAAGATTATGAACGGCTATGAAGATGGCGCAAAATCAGTAAATCCTGATATTAAGTACCAGTCAGCATGGACAGGTTCATTTACAGATACAGCACTTGCAAAAGAAGCGGCACAGGCGATGATTGACCAGGGTGCAGATATTATCGGTCATTGTGCAAATGAGTCAGGTACAGGCGCATTGAACGCAGCAGCAGATGCAGGTCTTTTCTCAACAGGTGATTCCTATGACCAAAGCTCACTTGCACCGGCAAGTGTATTATGTTCAGCAGTTTACAATGTTCCTCAGTTAATTAAGACAGCAGTTTCTGATATTATTGAGGGCAAATTTGAAGGTACTGTTAAAGAGCTCGGTATGAAAGAAGGCATCGTAGAGCTTGTTTACAATCCTGAGCTTGCGGATAAGATTCCGGCAGAGGTTAAGCAGCTTATTGATGATAAGGCTGCAGCGATCGTATCAGGTGAGTTTACAGTGCCATGTGATACAACAGACAGACAGGCCAAATAATCATTTAAGAATACGGATTTGAACAGGGACGGTAGGCCGGCGCTTATCGTCCCTGTCTGTTTTAAAGGAGAATTTGATATGGGAATTTTAGAAATGCGACATATCAGCAAAGCCTTTTCGGGGGTTTATGCCAATGAAGCCATTGATTTATCGGTTGAAAAGGGAGAGATTCATGCGCTTCTCGGCGAGAACGGCGCCGGAAAAACAACGCTGATGAATATTTTATTCGGTATTTACTCGGCTGACGAGGGAGAAGTTTTGTGGAAAGGTGAAAAAGTACATTTTCATTCACCGAAGGATGCCATTGCGCACGGTATCGGCATGGTGCATCAACATTTTTCGCTTGTCAGTAAGATGACGGTGCTTGACAATGTGATTTTGGGATTAAAAGCCAACGGTTTATTTGTTGACAGAAAGGCAGCAAAGGTGCGGCTTACAGAGCTGGCGGAAAAATACGGTCTTCAAGTTGAGCCGGATGCACAGATTAAGACATTGTCTGTAGGTCAGCAGCAGCGTGTGGAGATTTTAAAGGCACTTTACAGAGATGTTGAGCTGCTCATTCTTGACGAGCCGACAGGTGTGCTGACACCATCTGAGACAGAGCAGTTTTTCGATGTGCTTAGAAAGTTAAAGCAGGAAGGGCATGCCATTATCATTATTACGCACCGCATGAGTGAAATCATGAGTATCAGTGACCGTGTGACTATTTTAAGGGATGGCAAAAAGGTTAAGGATTTGGTGACAGCCGAAACATCCCCGAAGGAATTGTCCCATTTTATGATTGGACGCGAGCTTTCAGCGGATTTTCAGGCAAGAGAGGCTTCGGGAAATGAGTGTGCGCTTACGCTTTCAAATATTACAGTAAAAAAAGGCCATAAGCGTCCTTTGCTTGATAATATTAATCTTGATGTTAAGCGCGGAGAGATTTTAGGTATTGCAGGTGTTGACGGAAACGGACAGAAGGAGTTTGCCGAGATTGTTGCCGGAATTATGAAGCCGACATCGGGAAAACTGACATTTATGGGCAAGGATATTACGGGAGAGAAGGTCAAAGAGCGCTTTAAAGACGGGATTTCTTATATTTCGGATGACCGCCATGCGGATGGGCTTGTGCTGGATATGAGCCTTGCCGATAATATGATTCTTCGTCAATATGGAGAATATCCGTATTCCAAAGCAGGATTTTTTAATAAGCGGTGGATTAAAGATGTTGCCATGAATGCCATTAAGGAATATAAAATAAAGACTTCGGGAAAGTCCACAAGCGACACTCAGGTGAAGCTGATGTCGGGCGGTAATCAGCAAAAGATTGTTCTTGCAAGAGAAATTACAGAAAGTGCAAAACTGATTATTGCGAGTCAGCCGACGAGAGGACTTGATATCGGTGCAACGGAATTTGTACGCAAGGTACTTATGGAACAGAGAAATTTAGGCAAAAGTGTTATTTTGATTTCTGCGGATTTGGAGGAAATTATGCAGCTTTCGGACAGGGTTGCCGTGATGTTTGGCGGAAAAATTGCAGGTGTGCTTGAGCATGACGATATTACATTAGATAAGCTTGGTTTGCTGATGGGCGGTATTACAGGAGAGGAGACAGCCGTATGAGTAAGAAAAAACAACTTTTAGATATTGTGTGGATTATTCTCATCACTGTCGCCGCAGGAACAGTGATGATGCTTCTTTGCAAGGTAAATCCGGTGGAAGGCTTTCAGATGTTTTTCAACGGCATTTTCGGCAATGCAAGCAGCTTTGTAGAAATTTTTGTGAAAGCGACGCCGTTGATTCTTACAGGACTTGGCTGTGCAGTTGCTTTTAGAACGGGATTTTTTAATATCGGCGCCGAAGGTCAGTTTTACATCGGTGCGATTGCGGCAGCGGCAGTGGCATTAAATCTTACAGGCGTTCCGGGACCTGCAAGAATTATACTTTCGATGCTGGCAGGTTTTATATGCGGCGGCCTTTGGGCGCTTATTGCAGCAATTTTTAAGGCAAAATTCGGTATTTCGGAAATTATTGTCACAATTATGTTAAATTATATTGCCATCAACTTTTTAGGCATTGCCGTGAGAACATTTCTCATGGACCCAGCAGGCACGGTGCCTCAGTCGGCGCGTATTGAGTCTTCAGCGGCGTTAAAGCTTTTGATGCCGCCGACACGTCTGAATGCAGGCATTATTATTGCGGTCGCAGCAGTCCTTATTGTATGGGTGCTTATGGAAAAAACAAAGGTCGGCTATGAGATTAAGGTTGTCGGTTTTAATAAAAGAGCAGCAAAGTGTACGGGTATTTCCGCAATGAAAAATATCGTGATTTCTGCTTGTTTAAGCGGTGGTCTTTCCGGTCTTGCCGGTGTGATTGAAGTCATTGGTATTCAGAAAAAGCTGATTGAAGGCATTTCTTCGGATTGCGGTTATACAGCGGTGCTCATCGCCCTTATCGCATCGAATCATCCGATTGGCGTACTCGGTGCGGCGATTGGTTTTGCGGCGATGCAAATCGGTGCAAATTCTATGCAGCGTCAGCTTGGTATTCCGTCAGCGATTGTCAGTATTTTGGTCGGACTTGTTGTTTTACTTGTTCTTGGAAGAAAGATGTTTCATCTTTCAACCTTTAAAAAGAAAGCAAAAAATTAAGGAGGTGCGGTGATGTTAGAACAGATTTTTACATTGACTTTTTTTACAGCCTTTTTAACGGCTGCCGTGCGTATGGCAGTGCCGTTAATCTACGCCGCCCTCGGTGAAGTGTTCTTAGAGCGCGCCGGTATTTTAAATATCGGTATGGAAGGTGTTATGCTTAGCGGTGCATTCTTCTCATTTGTCGGCGCTTTTTATGGCGGCAATATTATCATCGGTTTAATCTGTGGTATGCTCGGCGGCTGCCTTGTCAGTCTGATTCACGGCTTTTTATGTATTAAGCTTTCTCAGAATCAATCCGTCAGCGGTATTGCCCTGAACATTTTTATGCTCGGTGTGACAAGCTTTGGCTATAAGCTTATGAGCGAGGGACAGTCCTATCAGCAGGTGGAGACATTAGAAACAATCAAGATTCCATTGCTTGGGGATATTCCGCTTATTGGCGAGGCTTTGTTTAATCAGGATATTATGACTTATCTTGTATTTGCACTCGTGATTTTAGCGATTATATTTTACAGAAAAACATCAACGGGACTTGCGTTTTCATCCATCGGAGAGCATCCGAGGGCAGCGGACGCGGCGGGAATTTCTGTCTATAAATATCAGTGGCTTGCCATTATTGTCAATGGCGTTATGGGCGGTATCGGTGGTGCGGTGCTTGTTCTTGTACAGCTCGGAAAGTTTTCCGAAAATATGATTTCAGGCCGCGGTTATATCGCGCTTGCGGCTGTGATTTTAGGACGGTATACACCGCTTGGAAGCTTTGGTGCGGCACTTGTTTTCGGTGGTGCCAATGCACTTCAGATTCGTCTTCAGGCACTTGGTGTGCCGCTGCCGACGCAGGCGCTGGCGATGCTTCCATATATTATTACATTAGTTGCACTTCTTGGCTCTATCGGCCGCAGCAATGAGCCGGAAAGCCTTGGAAAACCATATATCAGAGGTTCAAGATAAAAGCGGCGCAGTCTGTGCGCGGAAAGAGGTATTACAAAATGAGTAAGATTTTAATTAAAAATGCAAAGGCAATCGTGACATGCGATGAGAATGATAATGTATTTTATGACAGCGATATGCTGATTGACGGGCCGAAAATTACAGCAATCGGCATAGATATTGAGGCAGAGGGGGCTGAGGTTATTGATGCATCGGGTAAATTTGTTTACCCGGGACTTGTCAATACACATCATCATTTTTTCCAGACCTTTGTCCGTAATATGACAACGATTGACTATCCGAATTTGACAGTCATGGATTGGATTGACAAAATTTATCGTATCTTCCCAAAAATTGATGACAACGTGATTTATTATTCATCACTGACAGCGATGGCTGACTTGTTAAAACATGGATGCACAACAGCTTTTGACCATCAGTATTGCTATACAACGGCGACAGGCAAGCGTCCTGTGGACAGACAGATGGAGGCTGCAGCGCAGCTTGGTATTCGTTACAGCGCAGGCCGCGGCGGCAATACCCTTCCGAGGGAAAAGGGAAGTTCAATTCCTGCGCCGATGGTTGAGTCTACGGATGAATTTATTAAGGACTGTGAACGTCTTATTGATAAATATCATGATGCAAGTCCGTATGCGATGAATCAGATTGTTGTTGCACCGTGTCAGCCAATCAACTGCTATAAGGATACATTTACAGAGTCTTTAAAGCTGGCAAGAGATAAGGGTGTGCGCCTTCATACACATCTCGGCGAGGGCGAAAGTGAAGGCATCAAAGAGCGCTATGGCATGAGAACTGTTGAATGGTGCCGTGAGATGGGCTTTGTCGGTGAGGATGTTTTCTATGCGCATGCATGGGAATTGACACCGGAGGAATATAAGGTGCTTGCAGAGACAAAGACAGGTATTTCTCATTGTCCGGCACCGGCTGTTCTTGGCGGTTTCCCGATTCTTGACATTAAGTGGCTTCAGGAACAGGGAATTTTAGTCAGCCTCGGCTGTGACGGCTCTGCCACAAATGACAGCTCAAATGAATTGGATGCACTCCGCATGGCGTATTTGATGCAGTCCTATCATACAAAAGAAAGAGGCGGCTGCGTATCTTCTTATGATATGTTAAAGGTTGCCACAGTTAATGGTGCAAAGATGCTTGGCCGTACAGAACTTGGCTCACTTGAGGTCGAAAAAGGTGCAGACCTTTTCATGATTGATACAAATAAGCTTGAGCTGACAGGCGCCCTCCATGACCCTAAAAATCTTCTGGCGAGAGTTGGCGTGACAGGCCCTGTATGGATGACGATGGTCAACGGCAAGGTTGTCTATAAGGATGGGCACCTGACAGGTGTGGACGAAGAAAAGCTTGCACGCGAAGGCGAAGAAGTATGTACAAAAGTGCTTCGCGATGAATTTAAGAATTTTTGGATTTAAAATTATGTGTCGGGCGGCGTAAACGGTTTTACAGGCAATTGATTTTGCAGACGCCATGACCGCGGCGATATACCGTAAACATTTTTAAAAGCCCGTGAAAAATGCAGAGGGTTTGCATAGCCGATGGCATTGGAGATATCTTTGACGGAAAGCTGTGTCAGTTTCAGCAATTCGGTTGCTTTAATCATTCGGTAGTTAATAAGAAATTCCTGAGGGGTCTGACCGAGCGCTTTGTTAAAAATTGTTCCGAAATAGCTTCTGTTTAAGCCGCAGTTGGCAGCAATATCCTCAACAGATATATCATTTTGGAAGTTTTGTTCAATAAAGCTTAGAGCCTCGTGAATATAAAAATCTTGTATTTTTTCATTTTTACTGATATAAAGAGGCGCGACAGAGCGTGTAAAATAATCAAGAAATAAAAATCCGTGTCCCAAAAGATGAAGCGGTGATTCATCGGAATGGTGGACGATGTAAAGAATTTCATCCAGCATATTTTGGCGAAGCTCTTTTGAACGGGAATGGTAAATAGGATTATCCATGGAGAGTCCGGTAATCTGAAGTGCTTCCTTGACACGGAGACCATCAAACTCAATCCAGACATATTCCCACGGGAATTGGTAATCAGCGGTGTAGGTACAAATCTGATTTGGAAAAATCATGAAACCTTCGCCGCTTTTTATTGTATAATTTTTTGTTTCACCTTTTTTATTTTCAGCTCTGAGTATTCCCGTGCCTGAAATAACATAGTGGAACAGGTAATGATTTCTTGTTGCCGGGCCAAAAGTATGGGATGGCTGGCACTGTTCCCAACCGTATTGATGCAGATGAAAATCAATAAAATTTTCGCTTGGGAAAATAGAAAATAAGTAATTTTTCATGGCAGGCTCAACTCCTTTTTACTATTATATACCAAAATGCTAGATGATTTCGAGAGATTATTGAAAATCCGGCATTTTGGTATATATTCCGGGAAATCCGGCTATTTTTACAAGCATTATGACATGATATAATTTATTTAACATAGAGAACGGTAAAGAAGGGAGACAAAACTATGAAAAACGGAATGAAAATAGCAGCTGCAGTACTCGCCGGAAGCATGATGACCATGACACTTACAGGATGCGGACAAAATGATGGAAGTCATAAAACGGAAATAGAAATTATGCAGTATAAGCCGGAAGCAACTGCTTATTTTGAGGAAGTGGCAGAAAAGTTTAATGCGACTCACGACGATATTCATTTGACAATCAATTCACCGAATGATGCTTCGACAATTATGAGAACACGTTTTATCCGAGAGGATTATCCGGATATTATAGGTATCGGCGGTGATATTAACTATTCCTATTATGTGGATGCGGGTATTCTTGCGGATATTTCGGATTATGAAGGCTTGGGGGACGTTAAGCAGGCTTATCTTGACATCGCTGAAGAATTAAAGCTTATACCGAAGGAAGGTACTTATATTCTTCCGTATGTGGCTAATGCAGCAGGAATATTGTATAACAAAGATATTTTTGAACAGCACGGGTGGGAAATTCCAAACTCATGGGATGAGCTGATTCAGCTTTGTGAAAACATGCAAAGTGAGGGCGTGCTGCCGTTTTACTTTGGATTTAAGGATGTATGGACCTGCCTTGCACCGTGGAATGCGATGGCGGTAGACCTTGCGCCTGCGGATGTATGCCGTCAGGTGAATCGGGGTGAGACAACGTTTACGGAAAATTACAGGGAAATTGCTGAGAAGTATTTGCAGTTACTTGATTATGGCCCGGATGACCCATTCGCTTATAATTATAATGATGCATGTACTGCTTTTGCCAGAGGGGAGGCAGCAATGTATCCAATCGGAAGCTATGCGGTACCTCAGATTTTATCTGTAAATCCTGATATGAATATTGATTCATTTGTTATGCCGGCCAATGCGGATGTTTCGAAAAATACTTTAAACTCCGGCATAGACCTTGGTTTTGCAGTGACAGCAGCATGTGAAAATAAGGAAGCTGCCTATGAGGTACTTGATTTCTTATATGCTGACGAAAATATTCAGGCATACATTGACAATCAAAATGCTGTACCTTGCAAAGAGGGCGATTTCACACTTGCACCGATGCTTGATGGTATGTCCGAGTATATTCAGTCGGGAAGCATGACGGATTATCAGGACCATTATTATCCGTCTGAAATGGCTGTGGATGCACAAATTCAAACATTCCTTATTAAAAAAGATGTTGATGCATTTTTAGAGAAGTTTGACAGTGACTGGAAGCGCTACAACAGGGATACAATACGAAAAGTTCAGGAATATGAAGAAGAACATGCAGATTAATGATAGGAAAGGGGCGTTTGTCTGATGAAAAAAATAAATAAAAAGCAGCGGACATATCTTTTGATAACATTACCGATTTTGGCATTGTTTATTTGCTTTAATACAGTACCTTTAATCAGAGGTGCAATTTACAGCTTTACAAATTTTAAAGGCTTCGGCGAGTATGACTGGGTTGGTTTAAGAAATTATATTGATTTATTTCAGGATGCAAGAGTCGGAAAATCCTATTGGTTTACATTTAAGCTGGCTATCGCGGCAACAATAGTGACTAATGTTATCAGCTTGCTGCTTGCACTTGGTTTAAACAGTAAAATCAGGGCAAAAAGCTTTTTCAGAGGGGCCTATTTCCTTCCTAATGTTCTGGGTTCTTTAGTTGTCGGATATATTTTTAATTACTTTTTTACATATATTCTTCCGGGTTTTGGTCAGATGATTGGCAGTGAGGCATTAGGAAAAAGTATGCTCTCAAATACGAAAACGGCATGGATTGCCATTGTAATTGTCTGTGCATGGCAGGCGATAGCAATGAATACGATTATTTATATTTCGGGACTCCAGACAGTGCCTGAGGATGTTTATGAAGCCGGCGCTTTAGACGGTGCTACGGGCTGGAGAAAATTTAAGAGCCTGACATTTCCGTTAATTATTCCGTTTTTCACAATTAACATGGTGCTTTGTGTGAAAAACTTCCTTATGGTATTCGACCAGATTATGGCATTGACAAAGGGCGGACCGGCTCAGAGTACAGAATCAATCTCTTACCTGATTTACAATAATGGTATGTCCGGCGGACAGTTTGGATTCCAGAGTGCCAACGCAGTCATCTTCTTTATTGTTATCGTTATTATTTCTGTATTCCAGATGACAATCTCAGGAAAGAAGGAGGAACAGTTATGATGAAAGAAAAGAGCAGAACGAACTGGCCGATAATGATACTTTTAGCCCTTGGGTTGGTTACAATCGCGTTTCCGCTGTATATGACGATTGTCATTGCGTTTAAGCAGCCGTCGGAGATGACAAACAGCATATCAGGAATATTATCTCTCCCACAAACATGGAGTCTGAGTAATTTTAAAGAAGCAATACGTGTGACAGATTTTTGGAATTCATTAAGAAACAGTGTTTTGATTACGTCTGTGACAGTTGTTTTATCTGTTGTCATTCATTCCTTAATGGGCTATGCAGTCGGAAGAAATAAAGGACACAGTAAATTTTATAAATTTGTATATTTGTTTATTGTCAGCGGTATGTTTGTACCGTTTGCAATTCTTATGATGCCTTTGGCGAAACAGACAGCTCAGATGGGACTTGGAAACTGGGTTGGTGTTGTTTTACTTTATGTTGTATTTTATATGCCGATGAATCTTTTGCTTTATACAGGCTATCTGACAAATATTCCGATGGCGCTTGAGGAAGCGGCTCAGGTTGACGGGGCGAGCACATGGACAACTTACTGGAAAGTGATTTTTCCGATTATGAAGCCGATGCATGCAACAGTTGCGGTTATTACAGCACTTGCCGTGTGGAATGATGTGATGACACCGCTTGTCATTATGGCAGGAACAGGACAAAATACATTGCCGCTGGCGCAGCTTAATTTTCAGACACAGTTTGGAACAAACTATAATTTAGCATTTGCCTCCTATCTTTTAGCGTTGATTCCGATTGTTGTATTCTATATTATTTGTCAAAAACAGATTTTAAGCGGTGTTGTCAATGGTGCTGTAAAATAAATTTTGAAAGGTATACAGGTGAAGTTATGGGTATTGCATTTGAACAGGAAAAACGTATTTTTACATTAAATACGAAGACAACAACATACCAGTTTCAGATTGATGAATATGGTTTTTTGCTGCATCTTTATTATGGAAAAACAGCTTATGGAGATATGGATTATCTGCTGACTTATTATGACAGGGGCTTTTCTGCAAATCCGTATGATTCGGGGTTAAATCGAAAATATTCGATGGACGCTCTGCCTCAGGAGTTTCCGTTTCGGGGAACCGGGGATTTTAGAAGCAGTGCGCTTGTTTTAAAGAATGGTGACGGTACCTGCAGCAGTGATTTCCGCTATAAAAGCTATGAGATAAAAAAGGGCAAGTACAGCCTTTTGGGACTTCCGGCCGTGCATGCTTTAGATGAACAGGCAGAGACATTGGAAATTGTTTTGGAGGACAGCTTAACGAAGGTTCAGGCCGTGCTTTTGTATGGTGTGCTTTACGAAGACGACATTATTACAAGAAGTGTTCGTATTATTAATCAGGGCAGTGATGATATTTGCATCGAAAAGGCAGCTTCGGCATGCTTGGATTTTATGTATGGTGATTATGATTTAATCAGCTTTTATGGACGTCATGCGATGGAACGCAATTTCCAGCGGACACCTGTAGGACATGGACGTCATGTTTTAGGAAGTCTCAGGGGAACATCCAGTCATCAATATAATCCGTCCTTTATACTTGCAGAGAAAAATACATCGGAGGAATATGGCAGCTGCTACGGAATGGTTTTTGTATACAGTGGAAATTTTGAAGCTGAAATCGAAAAAGACCAGTATAATCAGACGCGTGCGATGATGGGACTTGCGTCGGAATTGTTTTCCTACCCTCTGAAAAAGGGGGAAAGCTTTACGGTGCCGGAGACAATAATGACTTATTCTTCAGAAGGACTTTCAAAGTTGTCTCAAAATTTTCATCGCTGTATTAGAAAGCATGTGTGTCGGGGACAGTATGCGGACGCGCCAAGACCGGTGCTTGTGAATAGCTGGGAAGCCAATTATTTTGATTTTACAGGCGAAAGTATTGTGGCTTTGGCGAATCAGGCGGCAAAGATTGGTATAGATATGCTTGTGCTTGATGATGGCTGGTTTGGGCAGAGAAATGATGATAATACAAGTCTCGGTGATTGGACAGTCAATGAGGATAAGCTTGGCTGTACGATGGCGGAATTAATTGCAAAGGTAAATCAGGCAGGTGTGAAATTCGGATTGTGGATTGAGCCGGAGATGGTCTCAGAGACAAGCGTTCTTTATCAAGAACATCCTGACTGGGCACTTTATATACCGAACCGAAAACCGGTGCGTGGAAGAAATCAGCTTGTTTTGGATTTTTCAAGGAAAGAGGTCCGGGATTATATTTTCGAACAGATATGCCGTGTGCTTGATGAGGGAAATATTGAATATATCAAATGGGATATGAACAGAAGTCTGACGGATATCTATTCCTCCGAAGCTGAAAATCAGGGGACAGTGCATTATAATTTTGTGCTCGGCGTGTATGAATTTTTGGAAAAGCTTATGAATAAGTATCCAAATATTCTTATTGAAGGATGTTCGGGCGGCGGCGGACGTTTTGATGCCGGAATGCTTTACTACACACCGCAGATATGGTGCAGTGATAATACAGATGCGATAGACCGTCTGGAAATACAGTACGGAACATCGTTTGTTTATCCGTCCTGCTGTGTCGGTTCACACGTATCCGCAGTGCCAAATCATCAGACAGGGCGGATGACTGCATTAAATACACGGGCTGTGACAGCGATGGCGGGAGTTTTTGGCTATGAGCTGAATCTTGGTATTTTATCGTCAGAAGAAAAGGAAGAAATCAGACAGCAGGTTAAAACATATAAGACTTATGAGGCATTGATTCAAAAGGGTGATTATTTCCGTCTTTCATCACCGCAGTCTGACGAAGTTGGCGCATGGGCTTTTGTCAGCGAGAATCAAAAAGAGGTGTTAGTCAGCGCCGTGATGCTGAAAATCCATGGAAACATGACAGTCAACTATATAAAGCTTCGCGGCTTAATCCCTCAGGCATTGTATGAAGATGTGCATACAAAGAAAATTTACAGCGGTGCGGCGCTGATGTATGGCGGACTTCCTTTGGAAATTGAAAATACAGCTTATCCGGCATACCAGATGTACTTAAAAGCAATTGAGCAATAAAATAATAGGGCAATAAATATATATGGAGAGAATCTTGATTAAAAAACAGGATTCTCTCTATTTTTTTCTTATTTTAATAAAAATGGTACCCATGCTTATTCCGGATGTCTATGGGGATATAGCGGCTATACGGTGCGAAGTGTTTATTTTGACAGTATTGCAAATGATGATTATGCTCTATTGGAAACGGTTGGAATACAACCAGACCACAAGTTGATTTTGGTCAGTATCGCGGCAGCGCTGATTTTGGCACTGGTGATGCTTATAGCCTATAAACTGGCCAACCGCCCTGAAACATATCAGCCGAAATTTGCGGCAACACTTGTTGTACTTGCGCTTGTTTCAGTGATTTTGATGGATTTAATCCAGTCTAATATTGCACTGTCACTGGGGATGCTCGGCTTGCTTTCAATTGTGCGATTTAGAACAAATATCCGCGACCCAAGAGATATCGGCTTTATATTTTGGGCGATGGCCATTGGGATTGCGGCATTGACAGTGTGAATCTTCTTGCACAAAATGTTCAATGCGTCATGGACAAAACAGTGATATAATGAGCTATAATGTATTCAGTAAAGAAAAATGGGGTGGTTAAATGATTCCCGGAGAAAAAATTACAATGGATAATCTGAATCATCTGATTGAACATCATATGGCATTTCTTATACGGACGGTCAGTAATTTTACAGGACGTTATGTATCGGTGGAAAACGATGATGAATTTAGCCGTGAGGCAAAGAATAAACAACAAAGTCTCGGCATATATTTGTCAGAAAGACTTGAAGCAGAAGATGAGCGATTGGAACAGGATGAGGATAAAGATGACGATGCCGACGAATTGGAGGTATGACAATGAAGAAAAAAGTATTTGTATTTGCAGGTGTTTTATGTATGACAGCGATGTTTATGGTCGGCTGCGGAAGCCAGACTCCGGCAGCAAACCAAGAGGCATCCGAGCCAAATGCGCAGACACAAAGCAGTAGCGCCCAAAGTGAAACAGTACCGGAAAGCGCTGCACCTCAGACGGTACAGAGTACGTCAGAAAATGCAGAAGTCGCGGCAAAGGCAGCCGCATTAAAGGATGCGGGGATTGACGAAAAGGATGTGCTTGCGATTTCTATTCATAAGGAATATGATGACGGACGGATGCTTTATGAGGGCGAGATTATTTACGGAAATACCGACTATGATTTTGAAATAGATGCCCAAACAGGCGATATCCTTGAATGGAGTGAGGGAAAACTGTAAAGAAAGAAGCTCTGTGACACATATTTTTAACTGTTTTTTCACATACTAAAGCATCAAAAGATGCGGGGTGACAAAGATGACAGTGCAGGGAAAGAAAAAATTAATATGGCTGTTTAAGACAGCGCTTGTGACAGCGGGAGTGTATATTTTTTTAAAATATATGCTCTCGATTGTTATGCCTTTTGTGATTGCTTACGCTCTGTGCCGGTTACTGGAACCCGCAGTGCTTTTTTTATATAAAAAATTTAAAGTGCCTATCGGCATCAGCGGAACGGTGCTTGTCACAGCCGTATTTTCAGGTCTTGTTTTGGCAGCGGGTATTTTGGGGCGATATTTGCTTGAACAATTAAAAATTATTATTCAAAATGCAGACAGTATGATTTTAAAGTTGTGGGAAATCATCGGAAGTATATGTGACCGTATAAGTCTGTTTTTTGGATGTTCGTCCGAGCGGTTGTTTGAAGGACTGAAGCTGATGGGCGAAAATGGGATGAAGCTGGCTTCGGAAAATGCTTATATGATTTTAAAAAACTATGGATATCCTGCGGTTTGCGGCTTTTTATCAATTTTTGTGATTTCGGCAATTTCGGCGGTGGCGGCGGCACTGCTTATTAAAAATAAAAGGCAGATTGACGGGGACATAAGACAGAGTGAATTTTTCTTTGAGGTATCAGAGATTGCGGCGCGCGTTTGCGATACTGTCGGCTGTTTTTTTAAGGCACAGGCAATCATTATTGCGATTGTTGCACTGATATGCGCTGCAGGCTTAAAAATTGCAGGGACAGAATATGCGGTGTTGATTGGTGTAGGAATTGCATTTTTAGATGCGCTGCCTGTTATTGGCAGCGGAACAATTCTCGTGCCGTGGCTGGTGATTGACTTTTTTATAGGGAACTACAGACATGGTGTGATACTGGCCGTGATTTATGGACTTTGTACGGTTGTCAGAGAAGTGCTTGAGGCAAAGCTTATGGGCAGCCGACTTGGCATTAACGAATTTTATATGATGGCAGTGACATTTATCGGAATGAAGCTTTTTGGAATTTCGGGAATTATTCTCGGACCTGTAGGACTTATTTTGATACTGGAATTATTATCTCAGTTGAAGAAACGCTATCGTCTGTAAAAAACGGCAATGACCTATGATTTGATTGACAATAATTAATGTCTTGATTATAATTTAATCATCTTGTGGAAAAACTTTCATAATGCAAAAAATTTTGGAGGCGAGCATATGAAGAAGGGTAAGTTTTTTAAGTTTTTGGGAATAGCGGCTTTGGGCTCTCTTTTGCTCACGGGATGCGGCGGAGAAAAAAATACGCAGAGTAATGCAGATGAGCCTGAAGAAGCGGCCGAACTGAATGTTTTTATTGCAGCAAGCCTTTCAGATGTGATGGGTGAAATTGCAAATGTCTATAATGAGACACATCCGAATGTCAAGATTAATTTTAATGCAGACAGCTCAGGTACGCTGATGACGCAGATTCAGGAAGGCTTTGAATGTGATATTTTCTTTTCAGCGGCACAAAAACAGATGGATACGCTCGAAAAAGACGGTCTGATTGTCGGGGATACACGTAAAAATGTTGTAAATAATCAGGTGTGTGTCGTGACCTATAAAGGCAGCGGCTCTAAGGTCACAGGTCTTTCAAATATCGGTGACGCCAAAAGTATCGCGCTTGCAGACGGAAGTGTGCCTGTGGGAAAATATACACGTCAGGCTATGGTTGCAAGCAAGCTGCTCTCTGAAGCAGAAGATGTATCTAAGATTACAACACAGGAAATTTCAGATGCACTCGGCGGTGTGGAAATCAGCGAGCAGGGTAATGTAAGTAAAGTACGGACAGCCGTCATTGAAGGCTCATGTGAGGTTGGCACAGTATATTATTCAGATACATATGGTTTTGAAAGTGATTTGGAGATTATTGAAAAAGTCAGCTATGAATTAACCGGCGATGTCATTTATCCGGTGTGCCGTATTAAAAATGATAAGGCTGACGAGGCAAAGAATCAAGCGGCCGATGCGTTTTACGAGTTTATTATTTCTGATGAAGCAAAGGCTATTTTTGACAAATACTTATTTGATACAAATGTATAATGGGGGCTTTTATGGATTTTTCTGAGTGGCTGCGGACACTGGATTGGAGTCCGCTGTTTATTTCAATAAAGACGGGGATTATCGCCGTCTTTATTTCCTTTTTTTTAGGAATATTTGCCGCGTGGAAGGTTGTTCATACTAAGAGCAGCTTTCGGGCTGTGCTCGACGGCATTTTAACCTTGCCGATGGTTCTTCCGCCGACAGCCTCCGGTTTCTTTTTGCTGATGCTCTTTAGCCGGCGCCGCCTTGTCGGAGAATTTCTTGACACAACCTTTGATGTTCGCGTTGTCCAAAGCTTTGCCGGCTGTGTGATTGCCGCAGTTGTCATTGCTTTTCCGTTAATGTATCGAAATGCCCGCGCGGCTTTTGAGCAGACGGATAAGAATCTTGTCTATGCGGGGCGCACACTCGGAATGAAGGAATGGGAAATCTTTTGGAAGGTTGTCATACCTGCGGCAAAGCCGGGACTTTTATCGGGCACGGTGCTGACATTTACGAGAGCGCTCGGCGAATATGGGGCAACGTCCATGCTTGCGGGGAATATTCCGGGAAAGACCGGAACGATTTCCCAAAAAATTGCGATGGTTATTCAGGATGGCGACTATATGACGGCGGGCTTTTGGACGATGGTTGTTGTTATCATCGCATTTCTGATTATTTTTTTGATGAATATATTATCGGGCAGCAGGCATCACGGCTTTAGATAGGGTGTGTAGAATGAGTATTAAGATAAAGATAAAAAAGACGTTTAAGGATTTTGTGCTGGATGTTGATTTTTCAACAGATGCAAAGCAGCTTGGGATTTTGGGGGCATCGGGCTGCGGAAAGAGCATGACATTAAAGTGCATTGCCGGTATTGAAATGCCGGATGAGGGGCAGATTATTGTTGATGGACGTGTGTTGTTTGACTCGGCAGCGAAAATTAATCTGCCGCCTCAGGAAAGGCAAATCGGTTATCTTTTTCAAAATTATGCGCTTTTTCCGACAATGACTGTACTTCAAAATGTGGCGGCGGGAATCCGTGAAAAAAAGGAAGTTCGAAAAATGTTAGCCCGTAAGGTGCTTGAACGCATGGGGCTGTCCGGTTTTGAAGGGCGGTATCCGGATGAATTATCCGGAGGGCAGCAGCAGCGCGTGGCGTTGGCGCGTATGTTGGCTGCAAAACCGCAGATGATTTTGCTGGATGAACCGTTTTCGGCGCTGGATGCTTATTTGAAGGATGCACTGCTTAGGGAAATGAAAACGATAACGGATAATTTTGAAGGTCATGTCATTATGGTTTCCCACAGCCGTGATGAGCTCTATCGGCTGTGCAGGCATATGGCGGTGATGGATTGCGGACATGTGCTGCATATTGACGGGACAAAGGCTTTATTTAATAATCCTGTTTATGTTCAGGCCGCAAGGCTTACAGGATGTAAAAACATATCTGAAATTGAGCGGCTTGGTCCATATGAAATTTATGCAAAGGCATGGGGACTTACATTCAAGACAGCCATACCTGTGACGGAGGATATTGCGTATGTCGGCATACGGGCGCATCATTTTAAGGCAGAGTGTAACGGTGTGTATGAAGCTAATGCATTTTTGGCGGTGCTTGAAGCTGCTGATGAATCTCCCTTTGAATTTCATTATTTTATGAAGAATATCGCGGCGCCGGAAAAAGAAGCTGTCTGGTGGAAGATACCGAAGCTTTCTGCGGATGAGGCATCGGAAGGAAAGTTTCAGGTATATTTATCTGTAAAGCCGGAGGATTTGATGTTATTGAAAAAAACGTTTGTGTGACAAAGTCACAGAATAATTAAAAATATTGGGTATAATAAGAGCATAAAGAAAAACAAAAATAAAGAAGATTTTAAATCTCAGGAGGTATAAATATGAGCGTTGTAAAATTAACATCAGCAAATTTTGAACAGGAAGTTTTAAAAGCAGATAAGAAGGTTTTAATTGATTTTTATGCAGACTGGTGCGGTCCATGCCGCATGCTTTCACCGGTTGTTGATGAGTTGGCAGAGGAGATGCCGGAGATTAAAGTATGTAAAGTCAATGTGGATGACGAGCCTGAATTGGCAATGCGCTACAGGGCAATGACAATTCCGATGCTTGTTGTTGTTGAGAACGGTCAGGTTGTCACAACATCTGTAGGCGCAAAGCCAAAGGCAGCTGTAAAGAAGCTGTTAGGCTGATAATGAGTTGTTTATAAAAGGGCGGTGAGACTTTCCTTATCATCAATACGGATACCGCCCCGTGACAATGTCACATAGCCTTCGTTGGTGAAGTATTTTAACATTCTCGAGACGACTTCACGGGCAGAACCCATATATTTGGCAATCTGTTCGTGAGTCATCTTCAGAGAGTCGGAGTGATTTTTAGCTGTCTCGTCTAAAAGAAATGCGGCGAGACGCTTATCAAAGCTTGTAAAGAGAATATCCTGCATTGTCCACATGACATCAGAAAAACGTTCTGCGGCAAGCTTATAAATAAAACATTCCACATATATATTATCAGAGGAAAGCAGGGAAAGCGCCGATGAGGCCAATTGGATGACCCGGCAATCTGATTCGGCTTCAATGCATACATCAAAGGTGATGGATTTTAAGATGCAGGAAGCCGACATGACGCATATATCCCCTTTGGACAGACGGTAAAGTGTGACTTCTTTGCCTTCCTCTGATAAGATATAAACACGGATGGTGCCGGACTGGATAAGAAGAAGTCCGATGCACTCGAAGGTACTGCTTAATATGGATTCCCCTCTTTGATATTCATGTTGTGTCGTATAATTTAAAAGCAGATTCCGTTCACGTTCGGAGAGCTTGCCCCAAAAGGGCAGGCTTTCTGTGATAAAATCAGACAAATCTTTAGATAACATATAAATTCCTCCCAACATATCGGTCGGATGGCGACCGTCGGTATACTTATATACTATCATACCGAATATTTGGGAGATTATCAAGCAAATGGAGGTTGATTCGATGATTTATGATATGATTATTGTTGGTGCGGGCACAGCCGGTTTATCGGCGGCAATTTACGGTGCAAGAGCAGGAAAAAAGGTGCTTGTTCTTGAAGCCAATACTTACGGCGGACAGATTGTCCGTTCACCGGAGGTTGAAAATTATCCGGGCATTGCTCACATTTCAGGTTATGAATTTGCCCAGAATCTTTATGAACAGGCTGTTAATTTAGGCGCTGAGGTTGAGTTTGAAAATGTTGTGGAAATCCGCGCAGATGGCCGTGAAAAATATGTTGTCACAGAAGATAACGAATATACAGCGCTTTCTGTTATTTTGGCGACAGGTGCCATTAACCGTCCGCTTGGTGTTGAGGGCGAGGATGATTTTGTCGGTGCGGGCATTTCCTACTGTGCAACATGCGACGGTGCGTTTTTCAAGGGCAAGGATGTTGCGGTTGTCGGCGGCGGCAGCACAGCGCTTGAGGATGCTTTGTTTTTATCAGCCTATTGCAGAAAGGTTTATTTGATTCACCGCAGAGATGCTTTTCGCGGCGAACAGAAATATGTTGATAACTTAAAGACGAAGGACAATATTGAATTTGTTTTAAACAGTCAGGTGACAGCCCTTCATGGTGACAGTTTCCTTGAGGCGGTGGAGGTCAAAGATAAGGTCAGCGGCGAGACAAGGACAATTCCGGTATCCGGACTTTTCGTGGCCATTGGACAGATGCCTCAAAATGATTCCTTTGCCAATTTAATTCAGCTTGATAAGAGCGGCTATATTGCGGCGGGAGAAGATTGCCGCACAAATGTTGAGGGTATATTTACAGCAGGTGACTGCCGGACAAAAACAGTGCGTCAGCTGACAACGGCAGCTTCTGACGGTGCGACTGCGGCGCTGGCGGCCTGTGAATATTTGGGATAAAATAAAAACCGTCTGTAAGAGTGCTTGACAAATTTTTGCGGATATCCTATATTTATAGACAGAAGTGACGTTGAACAGGATTAGTACAGAGTGAAAGATGCTACAGAGAAGAAACGGCGGCTGAGAGTTTCTGCCTCGGAAGCTTTGGAACCTACCTCGGAGTTCCGTATGAAAATACGGCGTATGCCGGCGTTAACGGTATTTGAGAGAGCTGTCAAAAGACAGCTAATAAGGGTGGTACCGCCGAAAGAAAGTATATGATAAGCCTTTTGGTCCCTTTGTTTTGCAAATGCAGGCAGGGTCAGAAGGCTTTTTTTGTTGCAGAAGCCTGCACGCAGCAAAATTTGTACTAAATTTTCGTGAGAGGAGAAAAATAATGGCAAAGGATAAGAAGTTAGTTGAAGCGATTACTTCGATGGAAGAAGATTTCGCGCAGTGGTACACAGACGTTGTGAAAAAAGCGGATTTAATTGATTACACAAGCGTTAAGGGCTGCATGGTATTTAAACCGGCAGGCTACGCAATTTGGGAAAATATTCAGAAAGAGCTGGATGCAAGATTTAAAGCGACAGGTGTTGAGAATGTTTATCTGCCGATGTTTATTCCTGAAAGTCTTCTCCAGAAGGAAAAGGACCATGTTGAAGGTTTTGCACCGGAGGTTGCATGGGTGACACATGGCGGACTTGAACCGCTTCAGGAGAGAATGTGTGTCAGACCGACATCAGAGACACTTTTCTGTGATTTTTATGCAAAGGATATTCAGTCTTACAGAGATTTGCCGAAGGTGTATAACCAGTGGTGCTCTGTTGTGCGCTGGGAGAAGGAGACGCGTCCGTTTTTACGTTCAAGAGAATTTTTATGGCAGGAAGGCCACACAGCACACGCTACAGCCGAGGAGGCAGAGGAAAGAACAGAGCAGATGCTTCATCTGTATGCAGACTTCTGCGAGGAGGTGCTTGCAATCCCTGTAATTCGCGGACGTAAGACAGATAAGGAAAAGTTTGCGGGCGCTGAGGCAACATATACAATCGAAGCATTGATGCACGACGGCAAAGCGCTTCAGTCCGGTACAAGCCATAACTTTGGTGACGGTTTTGCGAAGGCTTTCGGTATTCAGTATACTGATAAAGAGAATAAATTGCAGTATGTTCATCAGACATCATGGGGAATGACAACACGTCTTATCGGTGCGGTGATTATGGTGCACGGTGATAACAGCGGTCTTGTACTTCCGCCGAAGATTGCACCGACACAGGTCATGATTATTCCGATTGCACAGCATAAGGAGGGCGTGCTTGATAAGGCTTATGAATTAAAGAGCAGACTCGGCGATTTCAGAGTTAAGGTTGATGATTCTGAAAAGAGTCCGGGATGGAAGTTCTCTGAGGCAGAGATGCGCGGTATTCCTGTAAGAATTGAGCTTGGACCAAAGGATATTGAAGCAAATCAGGCAGTCCTTGTGCGCCGTGATACGAGAGAAAAGCAGATTGTAGCTTTGGATGCACTTGAGACTGAGGTTGCAAAAGTGCTTGAAACGATGCAAAAAGAGATGCTTGAGCGTGCAAGAGCACATCGCGACAGTCATACTTATACAGCAGTAAATTACGACGAGTTTAAAGACATTGTTGCCAATAAACCGGGCTTTGTTAAAGCTATGTGGTGCGGTGACCGCGCATGTGAGGATAAGATTAAAGAAGAAACAACAGCGACTTCAAGATGTATGCCGTTTAATCAGGAGAAGGTGTCCGACGTATGTGTATGCTGCAAAAAACCTGCCAAGGCGATGGTTTACTGGGGTAAGGCTTATTAATTAAGGCTGTAAAAAATAAACTGAATTAATAAACAGAGTTAAAAGGGAATCTCTGACAGAACAGACTGGTCTTTAGCAAATCTGTTCTTTGGGGCTTCCTTTTTTATTCTAAATAATTTCTGAAAATTTAACAGATTGTTTATCCTTTTCGGGCATAGTAAAGGTATAATAGCGATAGATACAGCAGTTCATAGAAAGGGGATTGTTATGGGACAGAAATTATTTTATAACGGAAATATTTTAACGATGGCAGAAGTGATGACGGAGAGTGCTGTGCTGACAGAGAACGGGCGTATTTTATTTGTCGGAAGTTTTTCTATGGCAAAGGAATTGGCAGCCGAGGATGCCGAGATGATTGATTTACAGGGAAAGACAATGCTTCCGGGATTTATTGACGGTCACAGTCATATTACGGCTTTTGCCAATACACTGGCACTTGTAAATCTTAACGGGGCAAAAAGCTTTGATGAGATGCTTTGTCGGATTGAGGGTTTTATTGCGGAAAATAAACCGGAAAAAGGTCAGTGGATTATGGGTTTTGGCTATGACCATAACTTTTTTGCGGAAGGCCGTCATCCGGACAGGTTTGTGCTGGATAAGCTCGGTGATGACTACTGCATCGCGATTACACATGCTTCCGGTCATATGGGCGTATTAAACAGCCGTGCACTTTCGGAGGCCGGGGTTAATGCGGAAACGAAAGATATACAAGGCGGTGTGATTGGCAGAATTGAGGGAAGCACAGAGCCAAACGGGTACCTTGAAGAAGCAGCGTTTATGACGCTTGGTGCGGGAAAGATGCCGGCGCCGGAGGCGGCGCAGCTTGTTCGCCTGATGGCAAAAGCACAGGATATTTATTTCAGCTATGGTATCACAACGATACAGGACGGAATGACAAAGGAAAAAGAGTGGCAGATGCTTGAGCTATTTTCAAAGAGCGGTCAGATGAAAGCGGATATGGTTGCTTATGTAGATATTAAAGACCATGCTGGTATGGTGGAAACTTATGAAAAATATGTGGATAAATATGATAATCATTTGAAAATCGGTGGATATAAGCTGTTTTTGGACGGTTCTCCACAGGGAAGAACAGCGTGGATGAGTGCTCCTTATCAGTCTTTAGAAGATTCTGAGAAGCCGGAGGCGTCGGGCTATTGCGGTTATCCGATTTATACCGACGCACAGGTTGAAGTTTTTATGGAGACAGCGGTCACATCAGGACATCAGATTCTTGTGCACTGCAACGGGGATGCGGCAGCAGAGCAGATGCTTCGCGCTTATAAAAAGGCTTTGAATAAACACCGTGACAGTAAGCCGGTTCGTCCTGTGATGGTTCATGCACAGCTTGCAAGGGCTGACCAGCTGAAGGAGATGGCAGAGGTCGGTATGTTGGCATCGTTTTTTATTGCCCATACGTATTATTGGGGCGATATCCATTTGAAAAATTTTGGCAGGGACAGGGCGCAAAAGATAAGCAGTGCAAGGACGGCACAAAAAGAAGGCGTTGTCTATACATTCCATCAGGATACGCCGGTAATTTTGCCGGATATGCTTGAGACGATATGGTGCGCTATGAACCGAAAGACAAGAGAGGGCATTGTGCTCGGCGAAGAAGAAAAGATATCTGTGACGGATGCCTTAAAAGCAGTTACGATTAATGCAGCTTATCAGTATTTTGAGGAGGATGAAAAAGGAAGTATTGAGGCAGGGAAGAAGGCAGATTTTGTGATACTCGATAAAAATCCTCTGGAGGTGCCTAAGGAAAGCCTGAGAGATATTCATGTCGTGGAGACGATAAAAGACGGGGAAACTGTATTTAGGGCATAAATCCAAGCGTTTCTCAGAATTTACTCCTGTACGTTCCTGTAAAAATAGTGTAAAATAGGAAAAAGACGCAAGAGGAGGAAAAAATATGGAGATTCGTATACCTGAAAAAGTCAGCGAAATTATACATGAACTGAATCAAAACGGCTATGAAGCCTTTGCGGTTGGCGGCTGTGTACGGGATAGTATTTTAGGTAAGCTTCCGCAAGACTGGGATATTACGACATCGGCAAAGCCTCACGAAGTTAAGCGTATTTTCAGACGGACGATAGATACGGGGATTGAGCACGGGACTGTGACGGTTATGCTGGGCAAAGAGGGCTTCGAGGTGACAACTTATCGTGTTGACGGTGAATACGAGGATAACCGTCATCCTAAGCAAGTGTCATTTACAGCAAATCTCACGGAAGATTTGGCACGCCGGGATTTTACGATTAATGCAATGGCTTACAATCCGGACTGTGGGCTTGTGGATGTTTTCGGCGGCTTGGAGGATTTGAGGCGAAAAGTTATTCGCTGTGTCGGAACAGCCGCAGAGCGGTTTGACGAGGATGCACTCCGCATTCTTCGAGCCATCAGATTCAGTGCCCAGCTTGGTTTTGACATAGAAAAAAATACGCGGGAGGCTATGACAAAAAAGGCCCGGCATCTTCAAAATATCAGCGCTGAGCGTATACAGGCGGAGATTGTAAAGCTTCTGATTTCCGAACATCCTGAAAAGCTTCATGAGGCCTATGAGCTTGGAATCACAGAGATGATACTGCCGGAATATGATGCTATTGTCGGTGTTTCCCAAAATACGCCGAACCATATTTATACGGTAGATAAGCATACAATGATTGCTTTGAAGGCTGTAGAGGCGACCCCGGTACTGCGCCTTACGATGCTGATGCATGACATGGGAAAGCCGGCAGTAAAAAAGACGGTTGAGGATGGCAGGGATATTTTTTACAGACATCCTGAGGTCAGCGCCCGCATTGCAAAGACAATCTTAAAACGCTTGAAGTTTGATAATGATACGCTTGATAAGGTCGTTCGGCTTGTCAAGTGGCATGGTCTTAAATACAATGCGGAGGCTGTTGATGTGCGCAAGGCATTAAACCGTATCGGGCGGGATATTTTTGATGATTTTATAAAAGTACAGACGGCGGATGTTCTTGCGAAAAGTCCGGCAGTGATTGAAAGAAAACTTGAGCTTTTAAAGGAAAAGACGGCTTTGTATCATCAGATTATTGAAGAAAATCAGTGCTTTGAAATTAAATCGCTTGCAATTAACGGCCGCGACTTAATTGCGGCAGGTATAGAGGCAGGTCCGCTGCTTGGCGCTGTTTTGGAACGGCTCACCGAGGAAGTCATTGAAGACCAGTCCTTAAATATAAAAGAAAAGCTGGTTGCAAGGGCGCTTGAGGTAAAGGACGATGCGCATATTTTTGATGAAAAAGAGTATTTTTTCAGAAAGTAAGGTATAAAGTTTTAAATTCTGTCGAATCTGTTCGGAGGATGATGGAAATATTTTTTAATGCCCATGGTGTTATTGATGATGTCAGTGATGAACTGAAAGCGTTTTTAGATTATCTTGCCGGAAAAACTGACGAGCGCCGCGCGCGCATTTTAAAGATGCTTTCCAAAGGTTATTCTGTGGAGGAAATTGCAGATTTATATGAAATTACGACAGAAGAAGTTGAGAAGATAGGAACGGATAATAAAAAATAGGTTTTGTCAAACTATAAAATAAGACCGCTGTGCATCAATTGGAATGCACAGCGGTTGTTATTTTATGATTATTCAATTGTGATATACTTTTTCTGAGCTTCGATTCTTTCAGGTGTCATTTTCGGAAAGGTCAGTTTTAATGTACCATTCTCAAAGGAAGCTTTAATATCCTCCTGTGTTACGTGCTCGCCGACATAAAATGTTCTTGAGCAGGAACCTGTATGGCGCTCTCTGAAAACATATTTGCCATTTTCATCTTTTTTATCGGATGAAGTTTTTCTCTCAGCCTGAATTGTCAGATAGCCGTCATGGAGTTGAGCGCGGACATCATCTTTTGAAAATCCCGGTAAATCCATCTCAAGTAAATAGTTTCCGTCTTTTTCCAAAACATCTGTCTTCATCAGTGAAGTACGGTTTTCGTGACCTCTGAAAAACGAATCATCAAACATCTCATCAAATAAATCATAACTTCTTCTTGGCATTAACATCATAAGTCATTCCTCTTTCCATCTATTTATATTTGTTTTATATGCTCTATCTGTTACAATTGTAATATAACATAAATTATTAGCACTGTAAATAGGTGAGTGCTAATGTTCACAAAAAATTCACAATAGACTGGTATGCTTATACGAGCGAGGTGGTAAAGTGAATACAACAAAACAAGCTCTGGAGGCTTCCTTAAAAAAGCTTCTTTTTCAGAAACCGTTAGATAAAATAACAATCCATGATATTACAACGGACTGCGGCATTAGTCGTATGGCTTTTTATTATCACTTTAAAGATATTTATGATTTAGTTGAGTGGGCATGTTATGAAGATGCAAAACGGGCGCTGCAGGGAAAGAAAACTTATGATACATGGCAGGAAGGGATTTTACAGATTTTTGAAGTTGTTTTTGAAAATAAGCCGTTTATCATGAATGTGTATCGCGCAATCAGCAGAGAACAGATTGAAAATTATCTCTTTAAACTGACCTACGGATTACTGCGGGGCGTTGTGGAGGAAAAGTCCGAGGGGCAAAAAATTGGGGAAGCAGAGAAAGAATTTATTGCGGATTTTTATAAGTACAGCTTTGTTGGGATTATGCTGGACTGGATTAAACAGGGGATGAAGGAGGATTATGGGGAAATCGTTGAAAATATGGTTCTGACACTTCATGGCAATATTACAAATTCAATTATGAACTTTACAAAAGCGGGCGAATGATAAGTTTTTTATCATCTGCCCGCTTTTGTAAATTGAAGCCTTTGATTATGCGCGCTAATATAAGGGCATACTTTAAACGAGGATTGAAGAAGAAAGGCGGTTTTAACGATGGGAAAGAAAAAACATTTTGGACTGAAAACAGCGGCAGTGGCTGCAGCAGGTGCAGGCGCGGCGGTTTATCTGACAAAGAAGACAAAGAAAGCGGAGGATTTAAAACATGCCGAAAAGATGCGCGGTCAGAGTAATTACCGCAATACAGAGCTTGGGAAGCATGAAAAAAACAGTAAGGGTATTTATTATACAAATGGTAATTATGAGGCCTTTGCGCGGCCCCAAAAGCCAAAGGGTGTCGATGAAAAAGAGGCTTATATTGTCGGCAGCGGCCTTGCGGCGCTGGCAGCAGCCTGCTTTCTTGTAAGAGACGGACAGATGAAGGGTGAGCATATCCATGTGCTGGAGGCGATGGATATTGCCGGAGGCGCCTGCGACGGTATTTTCGATGCATCAAGGGGCTATATTATGCGCGGCGGTCGTGAAATGGAAAATCATTTTGAGTGTCTTTGGGATTTATTCAGAAGTATTCCGTCATTGGAAATTCCGAATGCGTCCGTGCTCGATGAATTTTACTGGCTGAATAAGCATGACCCAAACTACTCTTTATGCCGTGCAACTGTAAACCGCGGAGAGGATGCCCATACAGACGGCAAGTTTGGTTTAAGCCAAAAAGGCTGTATGGAAATTATGAAGCTGTTTATGACAAAGGACGAAGACCTTTATGATAAGAAAATCGAAGATGTTTTTGATGATGAGGTCTTTAATTCAACCTTCTGGCTTTATTGGAGAACAATGTTTGCTTTTGAGAACTGGCACAGTGCACTTGAAATGAAGCTCTATTTCCAGCGTTTTATTCATCATATTTCAGGGCTGCCTGATTTCAGCGCGCTGAAATTTACAAGATATAATCAATATGAATCATTAATTTTGCCGATGCAGAAATATCTTGAGGCTGCCGGTGTTGATTTCCGGTTTAATACAGAGGTTACAAACGTTGTATTTGAATTTAAGGGCGGCAAAAAGATTGCAACGGCAATCGAGTGCAGGGTGAAAGGTGTCGAAAAAGGTATTTTACTGACAGAAAATGACCTTGTTTTCGTGACAAACGGAAGCTGCACAGAAGGTACGATTTACGGAGACCAAAATCATGCGCCAAACGGCGATGCCGAAGTGAGAACGAGCGGCTGCTGGGCATTGTGGAAAAATATTGCAAAGCAGAATGAGGCATTCGGACATCCCGAAAAATTCTGTTCAGATATACAAAAAACAAACTGGGAGTCTGCGACAGTGACAACGCTGGATGATAAAATTATTCCGTACATTACAAATATATGTAAGCGTGACCCGAGAACAGGCAAGGTTGTGACAGGCGGTATTGTCAGCTGTAAGGATTCAAGCTGGCTGTTAAGCTGGACAATTAATCGTCAGGGACAGTTTAAAGAACAGGATAAAGAGAAGGTCTGTGTATGGGTTTACGGCCTGTTTACAGATGTTGTCGGTGATTTTGTAAAAAAACCGATGAAGGATTGTACAGGTAAGGAAATCACAATGGAATGGCTTTATCATATCGGTGTGCCAATCAGTGAAATTGAAGATTTGGCTGAAAACAGTGCGGTTTGTGTGCCGACAATGATGCCGTATATTACAGCGTTCTTTATGCCGAGAACAAAGGGGGACCGGCCGGATGTTATCCCTGACGGCTGCGTGAACTTCGCATTCCTTGGCCAGTTTGCAGATACACCGCGAGATACAGTATTTACAACAGAATATTCCGTGAGAACAGCGATGGAGGCTGTATACGGACTTCTCGGCGTTGACAGAGGTGTGCCGGAGGTATGGGGCAGCGTCTATGATATTCGAGAACTATTAGACAGCAGTGTGAAGCTGATGGACGGCAAATCTCCGCTTGAAATAGAGCTTCCGGGACCGCTAAACGTATTGAAAAAACCGTTAATTCATTTTATTAAGGGAACAGTTATTGAAAAGCTGTTAAGAGAACATGACATTTTAAAAGATTCAATGATGTGATGTAAGGATTGATTTTAACATCTTGTCTGAAAACAGATAATAAAAAAAGATAATTAAAATATCATTAAAAATAGATATTCTAATTATCTTTTTTTGTGTTATTTTTTCTTTTTAGATTTTGAAGCTGTATCCTTCTGAGAAGCTCTCAATTCGTCCGCTTTGTCTTTCATCTTATCGCGGAAGCGCTTCTTTTTCGGATGTACGAGTGCAGGGCCTCTTAGCGCTCTGACATTCGTAATATAGATACCGCTGACTGTTGCCTTGATTTCCTGTTTTACCGGAATCATATCAAAGATTTTGTTGTCTGAAATCAGAATCATCACCTTTGGGCCAACCTTAGCTTTAACAATCGGTACCTTAGCCATTCTTGCATACTTTGGCGTAGCTTCGACAACCATCTGAGGCAGACCGGCTTTATTAAACCGCATCTTCTTTTTATCAATGACGAGCATCGTCACTGTCTGAGAGGCAGCAGCGATTTTCTCCTCTGTTTCATCCATTTTCTTTTGCTGCTTCTTACCCCATACTGCAAGAAAGATAATCACACCGATTAAAATAACGGCGATAACAATCATCGTAATTGCGAATGGGCTGAGTGAAAACAGTACAACTGGTGATAGTGTCACAAAAGTCCCTCCTTATTTTTCCTCTGACGGCATCTGAAATTAACAGACGCATACTAATGAAGATTGTACCATCTTTCGTCAGAAAAAGAAATATATAAATCGCATTAATTTTAAAAAATTACGCTTCTTTCATGTAATCGGGATGTTTTTTGCGCATCTCGATAATGATATCTCTCGTATATGCGGCCGCATGTTTTTTTGTTTCCCTGTCCAAGTCATCAAGATTAAACGGTTTTCCAAATTCAAATACGACCGTTGCCTTTTTTATTGCCGGAAAATGATTTTCAAAAACCGCCTCTGTGTTTGTGATGGCGACAGGAACAATCGGGCATTTGCCTTTTTCGGCGATTTTCAAGCTGCCCTCTTTAAATGGCAGCAGGTCTTTCGTTTCCGAACGTGTACCTTCCGGGAAAATAAAAATTGAGGATTCGTTTTTTACAAGCTCAACACCTTTGAGAATGGTTTTCAACCCTTCTTTAATATTTTCACGGTTTAAAAACAGACAATTTAAGTACCACATCCACCAACCGACAAGCGGTGTCTTTTTAAGAGATTCTTTGGCAACGAAACCGGTATTGTTTTTGAGAAACGGATAACTTAATATAATGTCAAAAATACTTCGGTGATTGCCGACATAAAGCACCGGGCCTTCGGCAGGAACGTTTTCAAGCCCTTTGATAATAATGCGGCTGCCTGTAATGATGCGGACAACTCTGAAAACGCCGCATATAAAGCTTTGAGAAGCTTTAGCGCTTGCCATAGGATTAAATTTTCTTATAATCGCAAAAATGAGAAAGAGCGGGAGGCTGATAAAAAATACAACGATAATTAAAACGATGCAAAGTAAAAAGCGAATCATAGCTCTCCTCCTGTTCTTCCGAAAAGCTGGCAGGTTTCTTTAAGCTGTCCGGCAAAACCGTCGCTTAACATGTCTGAGGTGTAGCGCCATGCCCAGTTTCCGGCAGCCTTTCCAGGTGTGTTCATGCGGGCTGTGCTGTCTAGGCCGAATAAATCCTGAAGCGGGAAGACGGCATATTTGGCTGTGGAAGCAATTGCGCCACGGATGAAATCCCATGTGACAATGCTGCCGTCACAGTTAAAGTATCGGCGTACCTTGTCACGGATTTTTTCATTAGCCTGTTCAAACCAGCCTCTTGTTGTATCGTTATCGTGAGTGCCCGTATAACAGATACAGTTTCTTGTAAAATGGTGCGGCAAAAAGCCGTTTTCTTCAAGGTTTTCAAAACCAAACTGTAAAACCTTCATACCCGGAAAACCGAGACTGTCTCTTAATTGTTCTACTTCTTTGGTGATGATTCCCAAATCCTCTGCGAAAATCGGCAAATCATTGCCAAGCGCCTTTTTGACGGCCTTAAAAAGTGTTGCGCCGGGACCTTTGACCCACTGTCCGTTGATGGCCGTTTCTTCGCCGTAAGGCACAGACCAGTAAGCTTCAAAGCCGCGGAAATGGTCGATTCTTAAATAGTCGGTAAGCGCAAGCTGGCGGGCAATTCGTGCAATCCACCATGCGTAGCCCGTTTTTTTATGTGCACTCCAAAGATAGAGCGGATTGCCCCAAAGCTGTCCTGTCTCGCTGAAATAATCCGGCGGAACACCCGCCACCTGTTTTGGATAACCTTTAGAGTCCAGCTCAAACAATGTTTTGTGTGCCCATACATCGGCGCTGTCGGGTGATACAAAAATAGGGATATCACCGATAATCTGAATATTGCTTTCATTGGCATAAGCTTTTAATTCGAGCCATTGCTTTTCAAAAATAAATTGGACAAATTTATAATAACCGATATCATCGGCGCAGAGCTTTTGAGCTTTATCCTGTGAAGCAGGGGTTAAAAACTTGTATTCCTCATCCCAGCACAGCCATGAAGCACCGTTGTGAAGATTTTTCAATGCCATAAAAAGGGCATAATCATCGAGCCAGTCGGAAGCCTTTTGGCAGAAGGACTGATATTCTTTAAGTAAATCGGTGTCTGTACTTTCTTTAAAATATTCATAAGCTGTTTTTAAGAGCGCTGTCTTATATTCAATGGCGGGACCGTAGTCAACGGCAGTGTCCTCCCATGCAGGGCAGTCAGCCACATCTTCTTCGGATAAAAGGTTGATTTCGATAAGCTTATCGGGACTGATAATCAGAGGCTGACCTGCAAATGAGGAAAAGGACTGATAAGGGGAGTCACCAAAGCCTGTAGGTCCAAGCGGCAGGCACTGCCAGAGTGTCTGTCCGGCTGCTTTTAGAAAATCAATAAATTCGTATGCACCCGGGCCCATATCACCGATACCGTAGGGTGACGGGAAGGAGGTCGGGTGAACTAAAATTCCGGAATACCGGATAAAGTTGTCATTTAATTTTGTCATAACTAAAACCTCCAAAAAGATATGCAATTATTATAGCACAATAGTGCATACAAGCCTAGCCTTTTTAGATGACGAGTTATATGAGCGGACGGGCGTATACACAAAAATCATTGCAGGGCATAGGATGAATAATAAAGTGTATTTGCAGGAGAGACTATATGAAGCAGACAGTATATGCCCCGTGGATGAAGGATGAAGCAGGCAGCTGTGACATTAAAAGATATAAGGATGACAGAAAATATATGCAGAGCTTGTATATGCCAATGAGTAAGGAAATTTTATCTTATGTCAGAGAAGAATGTGATAAGCAGGAGTATGAGGGCAGCTTTATGTTTGACGAATGTCCGGATAAGCAGGCGCTTTGGGCGATGGCGGATCAAATCAGAAAAAAGGCACATTATCTTGAGAATATGTACCGTCCTGTTCTTGAAGAAGATGAACGGATAAACTGTGAGGGGCACTGCACAAGCTGCCGGGGGACAGAGCATTGGCTGGATAATCTTATATGGGTCATTATGTGCGAAGAAATATGCTGCCGTCGGCGCAGGTACTTTAGAATCAAGCAGCGCTAATGAATTTTTGGCATCGGGCGCTGTAAATCAGGTCCGGTGCCGTTATATGCGCCGAAAGTTTTGTATTCATAAACTTTTTGTATGAAATTACTTGACTTTGCTACCGGCTCATGTATAATAAGGTTGTTTGCTAAAAATAAACTTTTTGTTTACAGATACTTATCTGTCAGAGCGTGGGCTTTGGGAAAGGAGAATTTATGCAGATAGGAGAGAAGATAAAGCAGCTGCGTGTGAAAAATCAGCTGACACTAGAGGAGTTGGCCAACAGAAGTGAGCTGACAAAAGGATTTTTGTCGCAGGTCGAAAGAAATCTGACATCACCTTCGATTGCAACGCTGGAGGACATTCTCGAGGCGCTCGGAACAACGCTTGGAGAGTTTTTTTCAGAAGAAAAGGATGAACAGCTTGTATTTACAGCCAATGACTTTTTTGAAAATTTTCAGGATGACTATAATATTTACTATGTTGTGCCAAATGCACAGAAGAATAAGATGGAGCCGATTCTTATTCAGTTAAAGCGGGGCGGACGTTCCGAGGAAATCCGGCCGAATGAAGGGGAGGAGTTCGGTTATGTGCTTCAGGGACGAATCAAGCTTCATTACGGTGATAAAGAGCTTATTGTTAAGCGGGGACAGACCTTTTACATTAAAGGGGACAGGGCACATTATTTATCAAATGACTGGGATATTGAAGCCCGTGTGCTGTGGGTATCCACACCGCCGACATTTTAATTACAGGGATGGGAGAGGACAATGAAGAAGTTAATTGAGTTAAAGAACCTGACGAAAAATTTTGAAGACCAGCAGGTTTTAAGGGGCATCAATTTAGATATTTATGAGAATGAATTTTTGACGCTTTTAGGGCCCTCCGGCTGCGGAAAGACAACGACATTGAGAATTATTGCCGGATTTGAGGAGGCAAGCTCGGGCGAAGTGCTTTTTAACGGGCATGATATATCCAAATTGCCGCCATATAAGCGGGAGGTCAATACAGTGTTCCAAAAATATGCACTTTTTCCGCATATGAATGTATTTGACAACATTGCCTTTGGATTGAATATTAAAAAAACCGATAAAAAGATTGTTAAAGAAAAAGTCATGCGGATGCTTAAAATGGTTGGCTTAACAGGCTATGAAAAGAAGAACGTAACCTTGCTTTCCGGCGGTCAGCAGCAGAGGGTAGCCATTGCCCGCGCCCTTGTCAATGAGCCGAAGGTACTCCTTTTAGATGAGCCTTTAGGCGCACTTGACGCAAAGATGCGTAAGGAGATGCAGAGCGAGCTTAAAAAAATTCAAAAGGAAACGGGAATTACGTTTATATTTGTTACCCATGACCAGGAGGAAGCATTGTCGATGTCAGATACGATTGTTGTTATGAATGACGGTGTGATTCAGCAGATTGGTACGCCGATTGACATTTATAATGAACCTGAGAATCGTTTTGTCGCGTCCTTCATCGGCGAATCTAATATTATTGAGGGAACGATGATTAAGGATTTCCTTGTAGAATTTGACGGTGTCGAGTTTGAATGTGTGGATAAAGGTTTTGAGGATAACGAGCCGATAGAGGTGGTGCTTCGTCCGGAGGATTTGGATATTGTAAAACCGGAGGAGGCAAAGATTACAGGAACAGTTAAATCGGTGACATTTAAAGGTGTCCACTATGAAATTATTGTTGAGACAAAGGACAGAGATTATCTTGTGCATACAACAGATTATGCAGCGCCGGGGCTTTTTGTCGGACTTAAACTCGGCCCGGAGGATATTCATGTCATGTATAGGATGGGGAGTTACTGATGAAGCATTTTAAACATTTTACAAAACCGTATATCCTTTGGTCGGCTGTGATGATTGTTATTCCGATGCTGATGATTGTGCTTTATGCGTTTACGACAAAGGGCAATGATGTGGCATCGTGGAAGTTTTCTCTTGAAAACTTTGCCCGTTTTGTAGAGCCGACATATTTAAGTGTTTTCTTAAAATCATTAAAGCTTGGTGTGATTTCCACAGGTGTCTGTCTGATTGCCGGATATCCGATGGCTTATATTCTTTCAAAATGTACTGATAAGGTTCAGGATTTGCTGATTCTTGCGGTGACAGTACCGATGTGGTTCAATATGCTTTTAAGAACCTATGCGTGGATGAATATTTTATCGGACAATGGCATTGTTAATGGTATATTAAAGGCGCTGGGCTTTAATCCGGTAACGATGATGTACACAGATTTTTCGGTGATTTTGGGACTTGTATGCAACTTTCTGCCGTTTATGATTATACCGATTCACACATCATTAAATAAGATGGACAAGTCACTCATAGAAGCTGCCTATGACCTTGGCGCCAATAAACTGCAAACCTTTGGAAAGGTTATATGGAAGCTTTCGATACCGGGTGTTTTAAACGGAATTATCATGGTATTTTTAATGTCCATATCCTCATTTGTGATTCCGAAGCTGCTTGGCGGCGGTCAATATGTACTTATCGGCAACTTGATTGAGAGTCAGTTTGTGACAATCGGCGACTGGAATTTCGGAAGTGCGATTTCGATGATTCTTGCAGTGATTATTATCGGCGGTATGCGTCTTATGAAAAAAATTGATATTAAGGAGGAAGCTTAAAATGCAGGGATTTAAAAAATTTATTTCTCGATTTTATGTGGCCTTATGTTTTTTGTTTTTCTATCTTCCGATTGTGGTGATGATGGTTTTCTCCTTTAATTCATCAAAATCGCTGTCAAACTTTACAGGCTTTTCTTTGCAGTGGTATGGCGCTTTGATGGAGAATCAAGAGATTATGTCGGCAGTTTTTGTGTCTGTGACGATTGCGTTGATTGCGACGGTTGTTTCCACAATTCTCGGAACAATTACGGCGATTGGCCTGAGCAAATCCCGAAAGTTCCTCAAGGAATATTTGTTGAATGTGAATAATTTCCCGATTTTAAATCCGGAAATCGTGACAGCTATCGGCGTGATGCTTTTGTTTACTTCGCTGACTGTGCCAAAGGGTTATGTGACGATGCTTCTTGCACATATTATGTTTTGTACGCCATATGTCATTACAAGTGTTTACCCTAAGGTTAAAAGCCTTGATTCAAATCTTGCCAATGCGGCGATGGATTTGGGTGCAACACCGTTTCAGGCGTTAATTAAGGTCATTATTCCGATGATTCGTCAGGGTGTCTATGCCGGTGCGCTTCTGGCGTTTACGATGTCCTTTGATGATTTTGTCATTTCCTATTTTGTTACGGGAAACGGTGTCAAGAATATTTCTATTATTGTATACAATATGTCCAAGCGCATGAACCCGACGATTAACGCCCTGTCAACGCTTGTAATCGCGGTAATCGCAGTTGTTGTGCTTGTTGTGAATGTGATTCCGGCAATCCGAAAAAGTAAATTAAAGAAGTTAAAGGAAGAAGCGTAAAAGATGAAGAAGTTAATTACGGCCGGTTTGGTGCTTTTGGCGGCAGGGCTTCTTAGCGGCTGCGCAGGTTCTAAGCCAAAATTAAAAATATATAATGCGGGTGAATATATAGACCAGGATTTATTGCAGGAATTTAAGAAAAAATATGACTGTAAGATTATTTACGAAACTTTTGAATCCAATGAGATGATGTACACGAAAATTAACAGCGGGGAATTTTATGATGTATTAATACCGTCGGATTATATGATTGAACGTCTGATTCGTGAGGACGGTCTAAAGCCTATTGACTGGGACAGAATTTCCAATAAGGATAATCTGATGCCGTCGGTGCTCAATCGGGAGTATGACCCGGGCAATGTCTATTCCATTCCGTATTTTTGGGGCAATGTCGGTATTCTTTATGATGCGACTGTCGTGGATGAGGCTGATTTTAAGGATGGGTGGAATATTCTTTGCAATGAAAAATACAAAGGCAATTTATATATGTATGATTCGGAGAGGGATTCTTTCATGGTTGCTCTAAAGGCGCTTGGCTATTCAATGAATACAACGGATGCCAAGGAGATTGAGGTAGCCTATGAGTGGCTTGTCCGTCAGAAGGAGACGATGAATCCGGTGTACGGCGGCGATGAGATTATGGACAATATGCTTGCCGGAAACCGTGCCATGGCGGTGATTTATTCCGGTGACGCGGCATATCTGATGACTGAAAATCCAAAGCTTAAATTCTATGTTCCCGATGAGGGCACAAACCTTTGGTACGATGCGATGGTTATTTCTAAGGAATGTCAAAATGATGATTTGGCCTATGCCTTTATTGATTTTATGCTCGAGGAAGGTCATGCGACAGCAAATACGGCGGAAGTTGGTTATACATCCCCGGTTCAGGCGGCTTATGATGAAATGCGGGTGACGGATTATGAGGGGATTTCAGCGTATGAGCCCCGCGAGAATTCAAATGATGAGGTTTTCCATTATCAGGCGCCGGAGGTTAAAGCCTTATTTTCGGATTTGTGGACAAAGGCTAAATCGAAATAAGTATTGCTTATAAAAATGTTGATATAATTTAATATATCTAATTAATGCCAATGCGTTGACAAATATTTTAAAATGCGATAGGCTAACTTTATAGAAACAGGTACGGTGCGCACAAGCGTTAAATTGCGGTCGCCGCCGGGGAAACTCTATTGGAAAAAAGGAGAATGATTATGAAGATGGTTTCAATCGCAGAGGAATTGGCATCAAACACATATCCGGGCAGAGGCATTATTATCGGTAAGACACCTGACGGAAAGTCAGCGGTTACAGCATATTTTATTATGGGAAGAAGCGAAAACAGCCGCAACCGCGTATTTGTGGAGGTCGGTGAAGGTATCCGCACGGAGGCTTTCGATGCATCTAAATTAGTTGACCCAAGCCTTATTATTTATGCGCCGGTGCGTGTGCTTGGCAATAAGACGATTGTAACAAACGGCGACCAGACAGATACAATTTATGAGCTGATGGATAAGCAGCAGACATTTGAGCAGGCGCTCAGAACAAGAGAATTTGAGCCGGATGCGCCGAATTATACACCGCGTATTTCCGGAATTATGCATATTGACAAAGGCAGTTATAATTATGCGATGTCAATTTTAAAGAGCAATAACGGCAATCCGGATGCATGCAACAGATATACATTTGCATATACAAATCCTGTGGCCGGAGAAGGTCATTTTATTCATACGTATATGGGTGACGGCAATCCGCTGCCAAGCTTTGAGGGTGAGCCGAAGCTTGTGGATATTGCGGATGATATTGATGCGTATACAAACCTTTTGTGGACAAGCTTAAACGAGGACAATAAAGTATCTTTATTTGTGCGTTATATTGATATCGAAACAGGTAAATATGAGACAAGAATCGTAAATAAGAATAAGTAATCAGGAGGTTTTGGGATGAAGGAATTTGAATTAAAATACGGATGCAACCCGAATCAGAAACCGTCACGTATTTATATGAATGACGGCAGTGAGCTGCCAATCACAGTATTAAACGGCAGACCGGGATATATTAACTTTTTGGATGCTTTTAACGGCTGGCAGCTTGTATGTGAATTAAAGAGAGCAACAGGACTTCCTGCGGCAACCTCCTTTAAGCATGTATCTCCGGCAGGCGCGGCAGTGGGAGTTCCGCTTACAGAGGTTGAGCGTAAAATTTACTGGGTCGATGATATGGGTGAATTAACACCGCTTGCAAATGCCTATGCGAGAGCAAGAGGCGCAGACCGTATGTCCTCCTTTGGTGATTTTATTTCATTATCCGATGTTTGTGATGTGGCTACGGCAAAGCTTGTTAAAAGAGAAGTTTCTGACGGCATTATTGCGCCGGGTTATGAGCCGGAAGCGCTTGAGATTTTGAAAGCGAAGAAAAAAGGTAATTATAATATTATTCAGATTGATGAAAATTACCGTCCGAATCCAATCGAGCATAAAGAGGTATTCGGCATTACATTTGAGCAGGGCAGAAACGAGCTTGTAATTAATCGCGAGCTTCTCTCAAATATGGTGACGGAGAATAAAGAAATTCCTGACAGCGCAAAGATTGACTTGATGATTTCACTTATTACTTTAAAATATACACAGTCTAATTCTGTATGCTATGCAAAGGGCGGACAGGCGATTGGTATCGGCGCCGGACAGCAGTCCAGAATCCACTGTACACGTCTTGCGGGACAGAAGGCGGATAACTGGTTCCTGCGTCAGAATCCGAAAGTGCTTGAGCTTCAGTTTGTAGATAAAATCGGCCGTGCAGACAGAGATAATGCGATTGACCTTTACATCGGGGAAGACTATATGGATGTTCTTGCCGACGGTGCATGGGAAAATATTTTCAAGGTAAAACCGGAGGTATTTACACGCGAAGAAAAGCGGGCATGGCTTGACAAGATGCAGGATGTAGCGCTTGGCTCAGATGCATTCTTCCCATTTGGCGATAATATTGAACGCGCGCACAGAAGCGGTGTCAAATATGTGGCACAGCCGGGTGGCTCAATCAGAGATGACAATGTTATTGAGACATGCAATAAGTACGATATGGCAATGTGCTTTACAGGCATCAGATTGTTCCATCATTAATTGAAAATTGTAATGTGAATGCCCTGTTGTTGGATGTTTTGTCTGATAGCAGGGTATTTTTATATTGACATTGCCAAAGATAAGTGAGAATATACTGATAACATTAGTTGGCGTTTATGGATAGACGCGGTCAGGAGGACAAAGATATGAAGATGATTATGGCAATCCTGCACAGGGATGATGAGATGGATACGGTCGATGAATTAACTCAGAACAGATTTTTTGTGACAAAGCTTTCAACGACCGGCGGATTTTTGAAAAATAAAAATACGACAATTATGATTGTGACTGATGATGAGGATGTCGATAAGGCGATTGAGATTATTAAAAGAAATTCCGGTGAGCGAAAAACAGTCAGCTATACAAATCCGGGACTTGTTTCAGGAAAGGGCGCAATAAGCTCTGTCAATTCAGTGCCGATTAATGTCAATGTGGGCGGAAGCACAGTGTTTGTCGTGAATGTTGAGCAGTTTAAGAAATTCTGATAAAAGTAAAAAATCTCTTGAAGACCATATAAGTCTCCAAGAGATTTTTTTACTTTAATGCCCGCGCGATAAATGTGCGGACAAGTGCTTCGTATTTTGAAGGGTTTACATAATAACTTCTGGCGTGGGTAGCCTTTGGTGCTACCCAAAGCATTTTTTTTGATGTGCAGGCATTATAAAGTGCATAAACCATGGCAGTCGGCACAAAGTCATCGCTGCCGCCGTGGATGAAAAGAATCGGTACTTTTGCGTGTGCAACTTCTTCAATCGGACTGAAATCCTTTGTACTGTAGCCGGCTCTTTTTTTGCAGATTAAATCAAAAATATTCAGCAGAGGAAATGCCGGAAGATGAAAGCTTGATTTTAAAACGTGGGCAAATTCATCCCAGCCGCGGGAAAAACCGCAGTCGGCAATAATCCCTTTAACCTGAGGCGGCAGTGCCTCGTCACCCGAGGCGGACATGACAGTGGCAGCACCCATCGAGATACCGTGTAAAAAGATGCGGCAGTCCTCACCGTAATTTTCGATAATGTAATTGCACCACCTCAGACAGTCTTTTCTGTCGAGGCAGCCAAAACCGATATAGTCACCCTCGCTGAGACCGTGGGCGCGGTCATCAGGAAGGAGTATGTTGTAGCCTTCCCGGTGATAAAATGGAGTAAATACGGCATATTCATCAATGCCATTGCACCGGTATCCGTGAATGGCTAAAATAAAGTCCTTTGTCTTTTTCTTTGCCGGGAGATAGGAAGCGTGAAGCAAAAGTCCGTCATCGGATGTTGTCTTTAGATGACGGATATGATGCCGAGTAAACCAGCGTTTACGGTTTTCGGCAAATTTTCTTTCGGCTTTTTCTCTTTCACTCAAGTCATCAAAAGGTTTTTGACTGTCTTTATAGAGCGTGTTGGCACGCACAAGTGCATAATTAAAAAAATAATCGGCAGTTTTATAGAGCATACTGATGACTGTTCCTGAAACTGCGGTCAGTGCAGAAGTGAAAATTGCAATTTTTGTCTGTTTTTTCATATTGTTACCACCCTTTACATTGACTGATTGTGTATTCTAATTGTATACTAAATAAAGAGAAACTTCAAATGAAAAGTAAAATGAGGTACAAAGATATGGGAGATAAGAAAGCCATTGAAAAGGCCTATGAAGAAATATTAAAGCATGAGCTTGTTCCGGCCATGGGGTGTACGGAACCGATTGCCATTGCATACTGTGCGGCAAAGGCGCGTGCCCTTCTCGGAGAGCTGCCGGACAGTGTTTTAATTGAGGCAAGCGGTAATATTATTAAAAATGTGAAAAGCGTGATTGTGCCTAATACGGATGGCGCTAAGGGCATTGAGGCGGCAGCCGCTGTTGGCATTGCAGCCGGACGTGAGGATTTAGAGCTTGAAGTGCTTTCTCAGATTACAGATACACAAAAGGAATTTTTCAAACAGTATTTGGAGAAAACACCGATAAAGATACAAAAATCAGAGAGTGGGCTGACACTGGACATTTGTGTGACCGTATACTCCGGTGTGCAGCAGGCAGCGGTAAGAATTGCCGGAAAGCACACTAATATTGTTTATATGTGTAAAAATGGCGAGGTACTGCTTGATTGTGTGGAAGAAACGGTGCGCGAGACATGTGCCGAGACGGCGAAAAATAATCGTGTGCTTTCAGATGCCTATGCGCTTTTATCCATTCAGGATATTTATGATTATGCCGATACGGCGGATATCCGGGCGGTAGAGCCGGTGCTTCGCCGCCAGATAGAGTATAATACACGGATTGCAGACGAGGGACTTTTGGAAGATTACGGTGCGAATATCGGCAAAGTGCTTTTAAAAACATGCGGAGATGATGTGAGAAATCGGGCAAAGGCAAGAGCGGCAGCAGGTTCGGATGCCAGAATGAACGGGTGTGAGCTTCCTGTAGTTATTAATTCGGGCAGCGGTAATCAGGGCATGACAGTGTCTTTGCCGGTGATTGAATATGCAAAAGAAATCGGTGCGGATAAGGACAGACTTTACCGTGCACTGATTGTATCAAATCTGACAGCCATTCATCAAAAAAAGGGGATTGGATCACTGTCGGCTTACTGCGGTGCGGTCAGTGCCGGTGCAGCAGCCGGCGCCGGGATTGCTTATCTTAAAGGCGGTGACTTTAAAACAATTGCACATACGATTGTCAATACGCTTGCAATTACATCGGGTATGATTTGCGATGGTGCAAAAGCCTCCTGTGCGGCAAAGATTGCCATGTCAGTGGAGGCGGGGATTTTAGGCTATGAGATGTACTTAAACGGCCAGCAGTTTTATGCCGGTGACGGACTTGTATCAAAGGGTGTTGAAAATACGATTAAAAATATTTGCGCACTTGGGCGCGATGGCATGAGAGAGACGGATAAAGAGATTATACATATTATGACGTGTGTAGATTAAACAAGGGGCGACTAAAAGTCGTCCCTGTTTTTAGATATCTATCTATCCCATTTTTCGCATAAAGCCATAAGCTCTTTTGTAAAAGCGCGCAAATCTTTATTGGCGCCGCCCTCGTTATGGGCAATAACCTTGTCGAGAAATTCACCGGCATTAAGCAGCTCTCTGTAAACAGGATTCATGCTGCGTGCGCCGTCGGCAGTTGTTTTCTTCGGTATCTTAACCATATTGCCCAAAGAAAGACATTTGCCGGTAATCAGGTCATAGACTGAGCCGTTATACGGCGCTGTGGCATTGAGTCCGAGTTCATTTCTAAGGCGTCCCGCGAAGATTTCGCAGACGCTGTCTTCTCCGTGGTTGACAAAAACTTGTTCCGGTTTGTTTTCAAAATGCTTAATCCATGTCATCAGACCGCTGTTGTCAGCATGGCCGCTGATGCCGTCAAGCTGGCATATCTCAGCCTGAATCTGAATTGTTTCTTCAAAAAGACGGACGGATTTTGCCCCTTCGACAATGGCTCGGCCAAGTGTGCCGTAGGCTTGATAGCCGACAAATAAAATCGTGGATTCCGGCCGCCATAAATTGTGCTTTAAGTGATGGCGTATACGTCCGGCTTCACACATACCGCTGGCGGAAATAATGACTTTCGGCACAGTATCCTCATTGATTGTTCTTGAATCGTCGCTCGTAATGGAAACTTTCAAGTCTTCAAAGTTAATAGGATTTACACCTCTGTCAAGAAGTGCCAGCGCTTCGCCGTCAAAATATTCCCGCATACTTTGAGTAAATATCATAGTTGATTCAACGGCAAGCGGGCTGTCAACATAGACCGGAAAATGGTCGTGGCCGTGAATCATATTCTTTTCTTTGATTTCCCTTAAAAAATAAAGCAATTCCTGTGTGCGCCCGACGGCGAAGGATGGGATGACAACATTGCCGCCGCGGTCAAAGGTTCGCTGGAGAATCGGGACAAGCTGGGAAATATAGTCGATACGCTTGTCGTGGCTTCTGTCACCGTAGGTTGATTCCATAATTACATAGTCTGCATTGTTAAAATAATGCGGGTCACGAATCAGAGGCTGGTCGGTATTGCCGATATCTCCGGAAAAAACAAGCGTCTTTGTAATTCCGTTTTCTGTGACAGTTACTTCAATGCTTGATGAACCGAGCAAATGTCCGGCATCAATAAAACGGATGGAAACCTCAGGAAAAATCTGATAGGTTTTGTCATAAATGCAAGGAACAAAAAGCTCGGAGGCATGGATGGCATCATCTACCGTATAAAGAGGTACATAAATTTCACGTCCGGCACGGCGGTTTTTACGATTTCGCCACTGTGCTTCAAATTCTTGAATATGTGCCGAGTCCAGCAGCATAATATTACATAGACGGCAGGTTGCGCCGGTGGCATAGATTTGTCCGTTGAAGCCGTTAGCCGCCAAAAGCGGCAGACGTCCCGAGTGGTCAATGTGGGCGTGGGTTAAAAAGACACAGTCCACATCGGCGGGCGCCAGCGGAAACTCACAATTCTCATAAGTATCCGGCCCCTGTTCCATGCCGTAGTCAATCAGTATCCTGTGGCCCGCAACCGTTAAAAGCGAGCAGCTTCCCGTAACCTCGTGGGCAGCACCTAAAAACATCAGTTCCATATAAACCCTCCAATCTGCCGATGACGGCAAAAACCAACAGTTACAGGTGGCGTTCATTCTCCAGTGCCATCTTAACTATTTCTATGGCATCCACGCAGGACTTATGCCAGCGGGCGGCCGAAAGTTCTCCTTGAATCATTTTATAGAAAGCCTCTGCCTCGTAAACCATGTTGTTGATGGCAGAAGCTTTATAAACGGTTTCTGTATGTTTGTCATTGTAGGTGATAATCACCTCTGTCGGATGTGCGACTGTATCAATAGTCATATAGCCGGCTTCCCCCTCGATGCGGCTTGGCACAAAGGAATTTGTAATTTTTGAATAGCTTATTTCCGCAAGAAAATCATCATAGGCGGCGATGATTTCTCCGAGCCCGTCAACACCGTTGTTCAGATGAAAATTCATGCAGTCGCAAAGCTTTGGACGTCCGAATAAAAAGGCCAGCATATGAATTGGATAGATACCGATATCCAGCATAGAGCCGCCGCCCATGTCGGGATTAAAGACATTGGCAACAATGCCCTTTTTAAAATTGTCATAGCGTGATGAATACTGACAGAAGGAAAAGCTGACGCGCCGTATAGCGCCTAATTTGCACAAAGCCTCCTGTATGGCTGTATACGCCGGGTCAAAAGCCGGGCGCATCGCCTCCAAAAGAATAACACCGTGCTGCTTTGCCGTCTCTAAAAGCGTATGGCATTGCTCGGCGCAGGTAACCATAGGCTTTTCGCAAATAACATGTTTTTTATGTGTCAGCATCAGCATCGCCTGTGGTTCATGAAGACTGTTTGGAGATGCGATATAAACGGCATCCACAGAAGCATCGTCTGCCAGTTCATTCAAATCTGTATAAATTTTTTTAAAAGGCACTTTTTGGCAGAAGGTTTCGGCAGTTTCTTTTTTTCTTGAATATACCGCTTCAAATTCATAAAAGCCGGTCAAGGCGGCGGCTTCGGCGAATTTTTCTGCGATTGCACTTGTTCCGATAAAACCTAATTTAATCATAAAAATCTCCCCTGAATATATTGTTGTTTTATGGCTTTATTATGACACTTTTAGATGTTAAGTACAAGATAAACAGGTAAATTGAACACAAAAAAAACACTGTTTTAACGAAATATTTTCACAATTGTATCCGTAAAAATTCACAGTTTTCTTCTAAAATAGCAGTAATTCAATAAGACCTGTTTTTTCATGGGCTTAACAGAACATCATCTAAAGGAGGTAACACAAGTGATTGAAGTGAATCATCTTGTCAAACGCTACGGCAATCACACGGCAGTGGACGATTTGAGTTTTAAGGTGGCAAAAGGCCAGATTTACGGTTTTTTAGGGCCGAATGGCGCAGGAAAATCCACCACAATGAATATTATGACGGGTTATATCGGGGCGACTTCCGGTGAAGTCATCATCGACGGGCACAATATTAACGATGAACCGGAGGCAGCTAAAAAGTGTATCGGTTATCTGCCTGAAATTCCTCCGCTTTATATGGATATGACTGTAGAGGAATATCTTAATTTTGCAGCAGAGTTAAAGAAAATTCCAAAGACATCACAAAAAGAGCAGATTCTTAAAGTCATACAACTTACAAAGCTTGAAGATATGCTGCCGCGTCTTATTAAAAACCTTTCAAAGGGCTACAGGCAAAGAGTGGGACTTGCACAGGCGATTTTAGGCTTTCCGCCGATTATTATTTTGGATGAGCCGACTGTGGGGCTTGACCCGAAACAGATTATTGAGATAAGAGATTTGATTAGGGCGCTTTCCAAAGAGCATACGATTATTTTGAGCTCGCATATTTTACAGGAAGTCAGTGCAATCTGTGATTATATTATGATTATTTCCCACGGACGTCTTGTAGCCAGCGATACGCCGGAAAATCTTGAAAAAATGATGAATCGGGATAATACGCTTGAGATGGAGGTTAAAGGAACGGTCGCAGAAATCAGGGATATTGTAAGCGGCGTATGTCCGCAGGCACAGCTTGGCAACATATCTTCTGAGGAGGGTGTTGTCCGCTTTACCATTGACCATGACGGCAGTATGGATATTCGCGAGCAGCTTTTTTATGCTTTCGCCGGACGGCAGTGTCCTATTCTTACGATGATGCAGAAAGTTGTATCACTGGAAAAAATCTTCCTCGAATTGACGGACGCTCATGCAGAGGAGGTACATACCGACGAAACGGCGTACCCGGAAAATTCTAAAGAAGATTGTGAAAATATTGATGACGGACAGGAGGATTCAGAGCATGAAGGCGATTTATAAAAGGGAATTGAAATCTTATTTTAATTCGATGACCGGCTATGTGTTTATTGCGTTTTTCACGGCATTTATGGGAATTTATTTTATGGCCTATAATCTGTACAGCGGCTATCCGTCATTTGCATATGCCTTAAATTCCACAATGACGATTCTTTTGATTGCAGTACCGATTTTAACGATGAGAAGTTTTGCTGAGGATAAGAAAACAAAGACAGACCAAATGCTTTTAACGGCGCCGGTTAGTGTGACGCAGATTGTTCTTGGCAAATATCTGGCGATGGTGACGGTTTTTCTTATTCCCATGCTGATTTCCTGCCTTTGCCCGTTGATTATTAAGGCTAACGGCGAGGCGCGGCTTGTGACAGACTATGCCTCTATTTTGGCATTTTTCCTGTTGGGCTGTATTTTTATTGCTGTCGGAATGTTTATTTCGGCGCTGACAGAAAGTCAGATTATCGCTGCAGTGGGAACTTTTGGCATACTTTTTGTGCTCTGTATGTGGAGTGATTTGATTAGCTTTCTTCCGTCCTCGGCGATGGGTACAGTGATTGGCCTTTTGATTTTTGTGACGGTTTTGGCGCTTATCGTATGGGGAATGACAAGAAACTGGCTTGCGGCAGGGATTTTAGAGGTTGTCGGTATTATTGCCGGTGTTTTAATTTATATTTTTGATTCATCTGTATTTCAGAATGGTCTTGGCGCCGTTCTTTCTAAAATAGATATAAGAAATGCTTTTGATAATTTCGCATATAACAATATTTTCGATGTGACAGGACTGATTTTTTATCTGTCAATGAGCTTTATTTTTGTGTTTTTGACAGTACAGGTACTGCTGAAAAGAAGATGGAGTTAGGAGGACAGATAGATGGACAGAATTAAGAAATTATTTACAGATAAGCATTTTAAACATGGCAGCTACAGCATTGCCATTTCTGCGGTTGTCATTGCGATTGTGATTGTTTTGAATATGATTTTAAACCAGCTGCCTGCAGGCATCAGGAATATAGATATGTCCGATACAAAAATTTATGAAATCAGCGATACATCAAGGGATATTATCGAAAATCTGGATAAGGATGTGAAGATTCGTATTATTGCATCGGAAAGCGGCATAGATACGCGAATTATGAGATTTATCGAAAAATATGCGGATATGTCAGAGCGCATTTCGGTAGAGACGATTGACCCTGTGCTGCATCCGTCAGCGCTTGAAAAGTATAATACTTCTGAAAACAGTGTTGTAGTCAGCTGTGAGGCTACGAGAAAATCGACTTCCTTTTCTCTGAGTGATGTTATTGTGTATGACCAGATGAGTTACTATTATTATGGACAGTATAAGGAGTCTGAATTTGACGGTGAAGGTCAGCTGACAAGCGCCATTGATTACGTGATTAATGATGTGACAAAGAAAGTATATACGACAGAAGGTCATGGGGAGAGTGCTTTGTCTTCAACAGTGACAGATTTGATTAAAAAACAAAATTTTGAAAATGCTTCTGTGAATTTACTTTCTGACGGCGGTATTCCAAAGGATTGTGACCTTTTAATCATCAATGCGCCGACAAGTGATTTGGCGGATGATGAAAAGGAAATGCTGACACAATATATGGGCGGCGGCGGTCATGTCATGGTACTTCTCGGTATGACGGAAAAGGAATTGCCGAATTTACAGGATTTTATGAAGATTTACGGTATTGAAGTCGGTGAAGGCTATGCCGCAGATACAAAGCAGTGTTATCAAAACAATGTATTTGCAATTTTTCCGGAGGTGACAGCCGAAGGCAATTATACATCGGGAATTTCTTCTGATGCGATACCGCTTATTTTAAATTCAAAAGGAATAACGCTCACCGAGCCCCAAAAAGATACGATAACAAATGAAAGTCTTATGACAACATCTGATGGCGGCTTACTGGTGACAGAAGAAAACCAGACGGAGGGCAGCTATGTGCTGGCGGCAGCGGCAGAGGATACGATTGATGATGAGACAACGGCAAAATTAATTGTATTTGGCGCGGCGTCAATGATTGATGACGGTATCACTCAATCCTTTACAAATTTGAGTAATCTTCAGTTGTTTATGAATGCAGTGACTTCAAATTTTGATGATGTATCCAATATTACAATTGAGCCAAAGAGTTTATCCGTAACTTATAATACAATTCAGTCGCCGGGAATGTATGCGGCACTTTTTATCGGAATTATTCCGGTCGCGGTGCTTATTTATGGTTTTGTTGTATGGATGAGACGAAGAAAAGCCTAGGAGGATTTTAATGAATAAGAAAAATAGAAGAATGTTAATCGCTCTTGGGGCTGTCTTGGTTTTTGTGTGTTTGATTTATATGATAGTCACAAGGGTTCAGGCGGCAAATGAGGCGAAAGAAGAATCGGAAGCTAACGCTGAATCAGAGGCAGCAAGAGTATTTGTAAGTGACATGGGTGATGTGACAAGTCTGACATTGAAAACAGGGGAGGCAGAGCTGACCTTTGTTAAAGACGGCGACACATGGCATTATAAAGAAGATAAAAAATTTCCGGCAGCCCAGAATACACTAAGCTCAATCGCCGAGGCGATGAAGAAGTTTGAAGCGGACAGAAAGCTTGAAGACGGCGATGAACTTTCGGCGTACGGTTTCGGTGAAGACAACTTGTCTGTGGCGGCAGCAGACGATACGGGAAATACAAAGACGATTGTTTATGGCAATGCGGTCGGTGACGGTTATTATGTGAAGGCGGAGGATGCGGATACGGTATATACAGCAGGAACAACATTATATAGTCAGTTTCAAGGGAAAACGTTATACGATTTTGTTGAATCAGAAACATTGCCGACAACGTTTTCTGATGATATCACGCATGTAAAGCTTGAATTTAACGGTGAGACATATGTTTATGACAAGCCGGATGCAGAAGAAAGCGAAACGGAAGAAAATGAAACCGAAGAAAGTGAAACAGGAATTTTTGAGCAGCTGGCAGCGGCCATCCCGGGAATGGCAATTGCCCGATGTGAGGATTACTATGCCGATGCAAACGAACTTAAAATCTATGGTCTTGATAAGCCGCAGATGAAAATAGAGTATGCCTATACAGACAGCGACGGCAATACACAGACACAGACGATTTATGTGGGCAATAAGGCAAAAAAGGAGGCGGATACAGATACGGAAGAATATTATATACAGCTGGACGGTTCTGATATGGTGAATACAATCAGTGTAAATTCTGTTGAAGGGTTAAAGAGTTATGTGACAGCATAAAGGGTGAAAAGTATGCGTGCAAAAGAAAATTCTTGACAGTACCCGCATAAATGAGTATACTGGTATGGTATATTTAATTAATCAGCCAGAAAGCTTCCGCACAGCCGGGGAGATAGCGGTGCCCTGTACCTGCAATCCGCTACAGCAGGGGTGATATTCTGTCTGAGGAAAGCATACTGCAAAGCTGCCCTTTATAAGTGGCGTTGACGCTTGGGTCTTACGCAACAGAAACCTGCGAACCGTGTCAGGTCAGGAATGAAGCAGCACTAAACAGGACCTTTTGTGTGCCGTGAGGGTGCCTGGGCTGAGCTAACTGTAGAGGTAACGTTTGTGGGTGCTTTACGAAGCAGAATGTGCGGATTTAAAAATAAAAACAAATAGAGAAATAGAAGCTGCCGTGCCGATGAAAATTCATTGCCGCGGCAGTTTTTTTGTCTTGAATTAACCCACACTTTCCGATATGATAGAAGAAGAACGATGATACATGACCTTTAGACCATAGTATCAGGATAATCAACTGAATGATGAAAGGCGGTTTTTTAAATGAAAAGAATAGGTATGCTTACCAGCGGCGGTGATTGCCAGGCATTGAATGCAACGATGCGCGGTGTTGCAAAGACACTTTACAGCAAGCTTGATGATGTTCAGATTTTTGGTTTTGAGGAAGGCTACAGAGGTCTTATGTATAATGATTATATCCTTATGAAGCCGTCAGATTTTTCGGGTATCCTGACAATTGGCGGAACAATTCTCGGTTCATCAAGACAGCCGTTTAAACAGATGCGTGTGCTTGGAGAGAACGGCTTTGATAAGGTTGAGGCGATGAAGGCGACTTACAGGAATTTAAAGCTTGATTGTCTTGTGATTCTAGGAGGCAACGGAACACAAAAAACAGCCAATCTTTTAAGCGAGGAAGGCTTGAATGTTGTGTCATTGCCTAAAACGATTGATAATGATATTTACGGGACAGATATGACCTTCGGTTTCCAAAGTGCGGTTGATATCGCAACAAGTGCGATTGACTGTATTCATACGACAGCGGCTTCTCATGGACGTGTCTTTATTGTTGAGCTGATGGGACATAAGGTTGGCTGGCTGACATTGCACGCAGGTATTGCCGGAGGCGCGGATATTATTTTGATTCCTGAAATTCCATATGATATCAACCATGTGATTTCGGCGATTAAGAAGCGCACAAAGGCAGGCAAGCGTTTTTCTATTCTTGCGGTTGCAGAAGGTGCGATTTCTAAAGAGGAGGCTGCACTTACAAAGAAAGAATTGGCTAAAAAACGTGCCTCAAGCCCATTTCCGTCAGTATCTTACGAGATTGGTAAAAAGATTGAAGAAGTACTGGGACAGGAAGTGCGTATTGTTGTTCCGGGACATACACAAAGAGGCGGAAGTCCGGATTCTTATGACCGTGTTGTGTCAACGCGTCTCGGTGCAGCGGCAGCCCGTTTGATTATGGAAGAAAAATACGGCTATATGGTAGGCTTTAAGGGCAATGATATCGTGCCAGTGCCTTTACAGGAAGTTGCCGGAAAGTTAAAATATGTAGACCCGTCATCATCTATAGTGCAGGAAGCAAAGGATTTAGGTATCAGCTTTGGTGACTGACGGCAAAAATAAAATGAAAGCAGGAATTTAGTATGGCATATCAGGCGTTATACCGTAAGTGGCGTCCGGGTACCTTTGAAGATGTCAAAGGGCAGGAACATATTGTGACGACACTGAAAAATCAGATTAAGTTAGACAGAATCGGCCATGCCTACTTGTTTTGCGGAACCCGCGGTACAGGAAAGACAACGGTGGCAAAGATATTTGCAAAGACAGTGAATTGTCTGCATCCGGTTGACGGGAGTCCGTGTAATGAGTGTGCCATGTGTAAGGCAATTGATGCTCAGACATCAATGAATGTTATTGAGATTGATGCCGCTTCCAACAACGGTGTTGACAATATTCGTGAGATTCGCGAGGAGGTCAGCTATTCACCGACAGAAGGCCGTTTTAAGGTTTATATTATTGACGAGGTGCATATGCTGTCTACGGGGGCATTTAATGCCCTGTTAAAGACCCTTGAAGAACCGCCGTCCTATGTGATATTTATTTTGGCAACGACGGAGGCGCACAAAATACCGATTACGATTTTATCAAGGTGCCAGCGCTATGATTTTAAACGAATTACGATTGATACGATTGCGGCACGGCTTAATGAGCTTATTGAAAAGGAAGTTTTGGATGTTGAACCGCGCGCGGTGCGCTATATCGCTAAGGCGGCAGACGGCTCTATGCGTGATGCACTGAGTCTTCTTGACCAGTGCGTTGCTTTCTATATTAATAGCCGTCTTACCTATGATAATGTACTTGAGGTGCTCGGCGCGGTAGACACAAGTGTATTCAGCCGCCTCTTGCGCTGTATAATTTCTCAGCAAATGACAGAGGCTATTTATCTTCTGGAGGACATTGTTACCCAGGGACGTGAGCTGTATCAATTCGTGATAGATTTTACATGGTATTTGCGAAACCTTATGCTGGCGCAGAATGCGGATAATCTTGAAGATATTTTGGATATATCGACGGAAAATCTGGAAGCATTAAAAGAAGAAGCAAAGATGGTTAAGCCGGAAGTAATTATGCGCTATATCCGTGTGTTCTCCGAATTATCGGGACAGATGCGTTATTCTACGCAGAAAAGAGTGCTTTTGGAAGTGGCTCTTGTAAAGCTGTGTAAGCCTTCGATGGAAAGAAATATGGATTCTATCTTAAACCGGCTTGCCAATATTGAAAGACAGTTGGAACAGGGCATTGCTGTTGTGCCGGGGGTACATCAGCAGACCGCGGAGGCGGCGTTGGGACAGGAGGAAGCCCCGGCTGCGAATGTGTCTCGTCCTAAGGCGATGTCTGAGGATGTCAAACAGGTTATTGCCCAGTGGGGGCAGATTGTTTCGGATTTGCCGACATCTATGGCGGCGATGACAAGAAATATTCGTGTCAGTCAGGCGGATGATTCTACAATCTTGCTTGCCTGTGAGAACGAAATGCAGAAAAGCTATTTTGAACAGGAAAATCATAAAAAAGAGCTGGAAGATATTATCGGGGCTAAGATTCAAAAACAGCTGACGATTAAAGCGGTATTTCTCTCCAATGAGCAGCCGCAGCAGGCAGAAGCCTTCATCGACCCTCGAAAGATGAATCTTGAGGGCGTTGATTTAATATATGAGGATTAAAACAGGAGGATTTTTATTATGGCAAAACGTGGAGGTTTTCCGGGAGGTATGCCCGGCAATATGAATAATCTGATGAAGCAGGCACAGAAGATGCAGCGTCAGATGGAGGAAGCTCAAAGAGAGCTTGAAGAAAAACAGGTTGACGCGACTGCCGGCGGTGGTGCGGTGACAGTAACAGTTTCAGGTAAGAAAGAAGTGCTTTCTATTAAGCTTTCAGAGGAAGTTGTAGACCCGGATGACATTGAGATGTTAGAGGATTTAATTGTTGCGGCAACAAATGAAGCTTTAAGAAAGGTTGACGAACTGTCTCAGAATTCTATGTCTAAGCTGACAGGCGGCCTCGGAGGACTTGGGGGCTTCGGTTTCTGATGAATTTGTACAGCAATCAGATTAATAAGCTTATTGAAGAATTGTCAAAGCTTCCCGGAATCGGGGCAAAGTCGGCGCAGAGGCTTGCTTTTCATATTATGAATATGCCTGTGGAACAGGTAGACCAGCTGGCAGGTGCGATGACTTCGGCAAAGGCGAATGTAAAATACTGTAAGTGCTGTTATAATTTGACAGATTCAGAGGTTTGTCCGATTTGTGCGGATGAGAGCAGAGACCATCGTCAAATTATGGTTGTTGAGGGGCCGAGGGATTTGGCGGCCTATGAAAAAACCGGAAAATATAAGGGCGTTTATCATGTGCTTCATGGGGCGATTTCTCCGATGCTCGGTATCGGCCCGAATGATATCCGATTAAAGGAATTGATGTTAAGGCTTCAGCAGGACGTTGATGAGGTGATTATTGCAACAAACTCAAGCCTTGAAGGTGAGACGACAGCAATGTATATCAGTAAGCTTATAAAGCCGACAGGCATTAAGGTGACAAGAATTGCCAGCGGTGTGCCGGTTGGCGGTGATTTGGAATATATTGATGAAGTGACACTGCTTAGAGCATTGGACGGCAGGGTGGAATTATAAAATAAACCGTATGTTTTGAGATTGAGGTGACGAAAGTGACCTAAATTTTGAAGCATGCGGTTTTTTTTGATGCTTTGGTAAAAGCTTTTTGTGCACAAAAAAGAAACGTTTGTGCAAATGTTTTAAAAAGATATTGTTGAGTTTGGACTTTGTTAGTAAAAAAACAAAATAAAGCATATAATTTGTCATTTAGCTCTTGTTTAAAATGGTGCAAGGACTTATAATCTAAGTGTCACATACGATAGCACATTTTATAAAAAAAGGAGGGCTTTAAATGAGACGAGGAAAAGAAAAGCTTCTCGCCGGTCTTTTGACAGTGGGTATGGTTGTTTCTTCAATGTTTTCTTCTCTGACACCTGTGTATGCAGCGGAGATAACAGAAACAACAGAAACTCAGGTTTATGAAGAAACAGACGAATCAGTGACACAGTCTGTGGATGAGACCGAAGCGCAGAGTGCTGAGGAAACTGAATCTGTGGAGAGCACAGAGGTTTCAAAAGAAGAATCTGACATTGAAAGCAGCGAAAGCATAAATCACACTCCTGGGACAGAAAGTACAGAGAGTGTAGAAAGCACGGAAGGAGGAGAGTCAGGGACAAATGCGAAGCCGAATGTCAGTGTTGAAAAAGGCGAGGCTACTGCTGTTGTGACAGTAAAGATTGATGGCACACAGTATGATGCGACAAGCATTGAAGATGCGGTGACACAGAGTGGTGTGACAGCAAGTAATGTGGAAAGCATTGAGTTTGTATCAGGTACAATCACAG
>CABUBX010000002.1 GCA_902489925.1 uncultured Lachnospiraceae bacterium
AGGCGGCTGCCATTTGAGATTATAGAAATTGGCGCTGTCAAGCTTGATGAAAACGGCAGAGTGATTGACGAATTTGATACGATGGTCCGTCCTGTTGTATATAAAAAGATGCATCATATGACAATGGAAATGACGGGCATTACGGATGAACAATTAAAGACAGGTATTCGTTTTGAGCAGGCGGCACTTGATTTTATTTTGTGGTGCGGCGAGGATTACATGTTCTGTACATGGGGAAATCTCGACCTTTTTGAATTTCAGAGAAATTTGAAATATCATAGAATGTTGGATTTGCTTGACGGGCCTGTCACATACATTAATTTACAAAAGATATTTAAGCAGTTTTACAGTAATGAGCATACTGTATGCGCACTTGAAAGTGCCGTTGATTATTTTGATATAAAAAAGAACGGCGAATTTCACAGAGCAATACAGGATGCTCGTTACACTGCGTCCATTTTTAAGAAAATGGATAAAGAAAAGATGATGGATAATTATACGGTAGACTATTATCAGTATCCGTCATCAAAGGACGAGGAAATTGAGCTTCATTATGAGGATTACGATAAATACATTTCGCGGGGATTCAAAACAAAAGAGGCGGCGCTTAAAGATAAACGGGTGTGTGAAGCCCGTTGTTTTATGTGCAAAAAAGAAGCGGAAATCAGAATGGACTGGTTTGCGTCAAAGACACGGAATCATTATTGCCTGATTGAATGCAGGGAGCATGGCTATACAAGAGGCAAAATTAAATTGAAGCGGATGGATGATGGTAAAATTATTGCCATAAAAACTTTTAGACCAATCAGCAAAGAGGAAGCGCAAAAGCTTTATGAAGTGAAGCAGGAGATTATTGAGAAACGCAGAGAGCGGCGGCATCAGTAAAGGAAAGCATAATTTATGAAAAAGGCGAAGTTTATTATTAACCTGATTTCAGGAGATAACAGCGTATTAAACCAAATAGAATCAATTATCGGATGTCTTGTGCTCAATCAGATTGTTAATCATGTGGATGTTGTGTACACTCATAAGGAAAATGATGCGATGAATGAAGCAAAAAAGATGCTGCCGGGCGAATATGATTTCGTTGTGTCTGTGGGCGGTGACGGGACACTTCATGATGTTGTCAACGGTGTGCTTGCAGGTAAGAATAAGACGCCTATTGCCGTATTTGGCTCGGGAACCGCAAACAGTTTTGTCAAAACATTGGGACTTCCTGTGGAAAAAACAGCATTTTGCCGTATGATTAAGGCGTTTAAGACACTGCCGACAGATGTTGGGAGGATTGATGAGCGATATTTTATCAATGCGGCGGCAGGAGGGGTGATGATGAGTGCCATGTATAAAACCTCCAGTGCCAATAAGGCAGTATTCGGACGTGCAGCTTATATGATTGAAGGGGCTAAGGTGCTGCCGAAGCAGATGTTTAAAAGTTCAAAGCTTGAGATTATTGCCGACAATTTTTACAAGCAGGGAGATGTATCGCTTTTTGTTGTAAAAAATGCGGGCAACGCTACGGGAAATAAAGATGTAGATATCGCAGGAACAATGACAGACGGTCTGCTGGATGTGCTTATCGTTGAAAAGATGAATGTTTTTCGCCTGCCGGGTTTATTTTTAAAATTTATGCAGGGTGAGCATTTGAATGAGTCGGGAATCAGTTATTTTCAGACAAGATTTATTCATATAAAAAATCTTGAAAATGATAATATGACGGTTGATTTTGACAAAGAGAAGTTCGGACAGCTTCCGGTACATATTGAGGCCGTGCCGAAGGCTGTGAAAATAATTATACCGGAAAGGGCAGAACCAAAATAGACGGGTCTGCCCTTTAATTATGTCTCGCAGGATATTGATTTTTAAAATTTAATCCTCTTTTTGATGTTCTTCTTCAAGACGCTGCTGTTTCATGCGCTCGTAATTTTTGCGTCGGCGCCGGCGTTTGGCATAAATCACAGACTGACGGATAATCAAAACAAGAAGAATCACTGCCGCAAGGCCGATAGCTGCAATTAATGCATAGTCCTGCCATGAATGTCCCTGAACGGCATCTATTAGTGTTTCCTCTGAATCCGACGGTACAGTGTCAGAGGATGGCGGCGTCGGCGGTGTATCAGAAAGAAGATTATTTTGCTCTGTTAAGTCCAAGGTTTTTGTGCTGTTGTCGGAAAGCTGTGTATAGTTATCGAAACAGTAGTCCAAAAGCAGCTGTGTGTCGGTGTAGGCAGAGTCGTTTTCTTCAGTGCAGTCTAAAAGCACGGCGACGAGGTGCATATCTTCTTTCTTTGCGTAGGTAGCCAGTGTGGCGCCGGTATTTGTATAGCCGGTTTTCCCGGCATAGGCATATTCGTAAGGAAATTCACCGGAAATCATTTTGTGCTGGTTGGTTAATATGTAATCATCTTCGATATCCTTACCTTTACCATCCTTGATAGTCGTTTGAAATGTAAATGTTTTTGCACCGCATATTTTGAGAAAATCACTGTCTTCGGCAGCGTTTTTGCAGATGACTGCCATATCGAGTGCCGAGGTGCATACATTTTCCTCGTCAAGTCCTGTTGGATTTGAGAAGTGGGTCTGTGTGCAGCCGAGATTTTCGGCGTACTGATTCATCAATGCAGTAAATTCTTCGGTTGAACCGCTGATATGTTCGGCGATAGCTACGGCGATATCATTGGCAGAGTTAATCAGCAGCGCATGAAGTGCCTCCTCCATCGTCATCTGCTGTCCGGCAATGACGCTCATACGCATGACGCCATGCTGCTGCATTGAATTAACAGCATTTTCACTGACGGTAATGACATCTGTAAGATTGGAATTATCCAGTGCAATCATCGCTGTCATAATTTTTGTAAGGCTGGCCGGATAAAGCTTCGCCTCGGGATTTTTATCATATAATACTTTTCCGGTGTTAAGGTCGGCAACAACGGCCGCGCCTGAGGTAATTGTAATGTCTTGTGTAATGCTGTTTTCTTCCGGGCTTTGAGTCTCGGCACGGCAGTATGCAGGCATTAAGAGTGCTGCGCATGTAGCTGCTGTAAGAAACAGGGAGAAAAATTTTTTCATAACCTGTGCCCCCATTCAATCATATTTTATAAAGTCTATTTTAACAGATATTATTTGCCTGTGGAAGCCTTAATATGAGCTCATCTGAAAAATTTGGTTAAATGACTGGAAAAGTCGGAGGAACATGTGTTATACTTACATACTGATATGGGAAAAATAGTAGTATTTTTCTGTTTAAAATACCGGAAATCAGGAAGGAGTCGGCTGGGCAGCCGGAGATAGAGATGCGTTTAAGAAATATAAAAGGTTCGAGAGAAGCCATTGCGGCTCATGACAGAGTTGTTAAGGAAGAAAATAATTATAAAGGAAGATGGCATGAGCTGTTTGGCAATGACCATCCGATTCATATCGAGGTTGGTATGGGCAAGGGAAGATTTATTATGGAATTGGCTAAGAACAACCCTGATATTAATTACATCGGCATTGAAAAGTATTCAAGTGTTTTAATTCGGGCGCTTGAAAAATGTGAGGATTATGAGGGAAGTAATATTTTGTTTATCCGCATGGATGCAGAAACGATTGCGGAGGTATTTGAAAAGGATGAGGTTGACAGGATTTACCTCAATTTTTCGGATCCGTGGCCAAAGGACAGACATGCAAAGCGCCGCTTGACCTCTAAGGAATTTTGGGCACGATATGATAAATTCTTAAAACCGGACGGGCGTGTGATTTTTAAGACAGACAATAAAGAGCTTTTTGATTTTTCATTAGAGCAGGTCGGTGAGGCCGGATGGATTTTGGAAAATTATACGTTTGATTTGCATCACAGTGAATATGCCGAAGGCAATGTCATGACAGAGTATGAAGAAAAGTTTTCGGCGATGGGAAACCCAATCTGCCGTCTTGTTGCTTACAGAAAATAATCAGACACACTTTTTGAAAAAAAGCATAAGCTGTATCAGAAGGTGATTGTTATGGCGGGAAAGCATTGTCTTAAAAATAAAATATGTTTGCTTATTTATGACCATGCCGGATGGAATCATAAGGCGAGAGGCCTGTATCAATCTATGCGGGATGTTGAATGTACATTGAGTAAGCTTTGTAAAAAGAAATTTGATAACCGATAAAAATAAACGGCTTAAAAAGTCAGTATTTTGACTTTTTAGGCCGTTTTGGTTTCTAGTTGGTTTTATGATGTTCGCTGTCGTAGGCAAAGCCGATTTCCTCATCGGACATATGTGGTACGGGGTCATCCGTCATCTCGGTCAAATCGAGGGTTTTGTGTTTTTTTGCCAAAAGATATTCAATCAGGTTGTTCAGCAGGTAGGCGATAACGGCGACAACAGGTACTCCGAGGAACATGCCGAGCACGCCTGCGACATAATTGCCCGCAAGGATGGCAAAGATTACCCAAATTGGCTGCAGGCCTGTAGAGCTTCCGAGAATCTTCGGGCCGAGGACAGCACCGTCAAACTGCTGGAGTAAAAATATCAATATAAGGAACATGAGACATTGCTTAGGGTCAATAATCAAAAGCAGCAGTACACCCGGTACGGCACCGATAAACGGACCGAAATATGGAATCATATTTGTAATACCGACAACGAGGCTTATAATCAGTGCATATTGAAGGTTTAAGATACACATGATGATAAAGCAGAGAATACCGATGATTAAGGAATCAATAGCCTTGCCGATAATAAACTGGCTGAAAATGCGGTTACATTCTTTGGAGGTACGAATAATCCGTTCAGCATTTGTATCATTGAAAATAGCATAAATAATTCGTTTCAATGATGTGAGAAGCTGCTGTTTGCCCCACATCAGGTAGCAGGAAATTACAAAAGCTAAAATAATATTAATGAGCCAGCTGATAATAGACATACCGGCATCATACAGAATCGGTATAAGGTCGGTCATCACCTGTCTTGCATAATTAATTAAGTCAGGAATACTGTCCTGAACGAAAGATTGTGCGGCATCGAGGTGAAGGTCCGGATGCTCGGAAACAAATTGGTTAAATACGAGCTGGATATTGCTGTAAATATTGGTCGATTGGTTGATAAGGTCGGAAATACTTGAGATTACCTGAGGAATAACAAAGGTCAGCACAAGTATAATAAAACCGACAACAATGATGTAGGACAAAAGCAGCGATAAAATCTTGTGAAGCTTTGTAAAGCGGTCATGAAAGCTGTGTTTTAAAATACCGTCAATCCGATTAACTAAAGGGTCTATAAAATAAGCAATTAAAAAGGCAATGAGGAATGGCGCGAGCATGGAAGTAATGCTGGCAAAATGCGCTTTTGTCACAGCCCAGTTGTTTGTAAATTTGTAAATAAGCAGGCAAATACAAAAGGTGATGACTGTGTAAATTGAAATTGTAAAATACTTTTTATTAGATTGGAATTTTTTTTCTTTTTTTTCATTATTTTCGTTCATGAAACACCCACCTCTTTCTATTGAGGGGCAAAAAGCCCTTGCATATAAATCATACTTTGAATTATGCCGCAATACAAGTATATTTATAAAAATTTCAGAGAAATTTTAAAATGTTTTGAGGCATGGGCTAATAGTTTGTGAGGGGTGTAAGTGCAGAAAATCCGCTAAATATAAGGGTTTTGAAGAAATTGAAAAAAAATTTAAAAAAATTCAAAAAAATGCTTGCATTTTATAAAAGACTGATATATAATAAATATCGTTGTTGGAGATATTCTTTAGAGAATATCAAAAACAACTTGACATATAATTGGATATGCGCCTTTAGCTCAGTTGGTAGAGCACCTGACTCTTAATCAGGGTGTCCAGGGTTCGAGCCCCTGAAGGCGCACTTAGAAGCACTGTTTTTGCAGATATGAAAGCTGCGGGGGCGGTGCTTTTTTTATGTCATAAAGACGGATTCTCAGTCCTGTGTCAAAAAACATATGCTGCGTGCAGCCCGGCAGCCAAGAAACTTTGAGACGCGAAGAAGGTACCGGTATGGCGAATTTTGTCGAGAAGTTGTGAGTGCCCCCTCCTTGACATAGCGTAAGTGTTGTTTTAAGATAAACATATCAAATTTACCCGCACACCGGACTGGTGGCTGCGGTTCTTATTTCTAAGGGAGTTTCTCCCGACAAATTCCTTTTTATTTTATAGTTCATTTGTTAAAAAATTACAGATAGCTTTTTTATTTAAAATCACAGGTGTATTTTAATAATATTAGAGTACGGCCTTTTTAATAGATTCATTCAATGAAAAGAGAGGATTTAAAGGAGGGTTTGTATGATGAAAAAAAGGTTATTTTCATTGATTCTTGTGTGTGCAGCAGTATTCACGGGATTTGGCAGCCGGACATTGGCACAGGAGGTGCGCGAGAGTGAGTCAAAAGCAGAAGAAGGTATAGAGGAAACGATGCCGGAGGAGACTGTGCTAAAGGAGACCGTGCCGGAGGAGACAGTGACAGAGCAAAAGGAAACTAAAGAAGCTTCGGTGTCGGATGAACGGGGAAGAATTAAAAGTTTTATTTGTGATGCTTCATTGACAGCGGATATTTATTATGCCAATTATATGAAAAATGGGAAAGATGCGTATATTGAGTCGGTGCTTCCTTCTGTGGTGACAGCTGTTTTTGAGTATGGAGAGCCGATGGAGGTTGAGGCTCATTGGATTGCAGAGCGACCGTTTGGTGTTCGGGGTGAAGGCGAATATACATATACATTAGACTTTGCGCGATATGATATTGCGGATGATTTTGACAAGGCGGCAGCGCCGGTTGTGACACTTCGGGCAGTCTGCGAAAAGCCAGCATCAGTATTTCAATTCGGAACGCCAAAAAAGGAAACTGAGCGAGGGCTTTATGATGAACAGCAGGCATCGTTTAGTTACGGCGGCGGTGCTCAGCCATCAGATTACGGCGGATATACAACACAGTATTTTAATATTAATTTTGCGGGAAAGTCTTTTACGGGAATATGTGGAAAGGCCTCTTATATGGCACCCGGCCAGGGAAGTTACTATGTTCATGAAATTCCGGGAGGTACACGGGAAAGTGATATTGTAAAGGCGATTCTTTTGACGAATCCTTTAACGGGACCTTATCCTGACGATACATGGACAACAATTGCCGATGGAAAGTTTAACGATAAGATGCTTTGGAGTGTCCATTCAGCATTAAGTGTTTATTGGTCAGATGATGAATTTGGCTCGGACTGGATTCGCGTCAATGCGATTACGGAAATAGGGAATTACTTATATGACGTATGGATTCCGGCGCATAAAAGCATTATGGATGCCACACATGCCTATTACCTTTGTGCCTCATCGACACCGCACAGCAGCGATAATTTTGGAGGAAAGTGCCCTTCGGGACGTCAGGATGTTTTGTTTTTATCTGATGAGGTAACGCCTCAAAAGGGTTTTGCGTCATTAAAGAAAATTTCTTCTGATACGGGAATAACATCGGGAAATAGCTGCTATAGGCTTGGGGATGCCATTTATGGCGTGTACAGTGATTCAGAATGTAAAAATAATATAGGAACTTTAAAAACAGGCGCTGATGGTGTAAGCAATACATTAGAGCTAGAAGAAGGGTTCTATTATATCAAAGAGCTTCAGGCACCTGAAGGATTTTTTATAAATACACAGGTATATACGATTCATGTAAAGGCGAACGAGACAGCAACTGTACAGGTGGCGGACAAGCCGGCTGTGGATACGCTTGGCATAGAAATTAAAAAGATGGATGCCTCCGGAAAAACAGGGGCGACACTTTCAGGTGCGCAATTTACGGTAAAGTATTATGATGGCTATTATACAAAGGATAATTTACCTTCAAAATCGGATAGAACATGGGTGCTTGAAACGAAGGCTGTGACAGAACAGGGGAAGGTCAGCTACAAGACTTATTTAGACGAAAAGTATAAGGTTTCCGGCGGCAGCTTTTATACACAGGACGGGCGTGCGGTGCTGCCGCTTGGAACGGTGACTATAGAAGAAACAAAGCCGCCAAAAGGTTATATTCTTGAGGGGGGTTATATACAGGCAGCAGGCAGTGATAAGAAGGTTTCGGGAAAGTATATTGCACAGATACGAAAGAAGGGTAAGACAGTGCAGCTTGTGGGCGGCAATGTGTTTACCGCATCGGATTATTCGACAAGTCTGCGTATTAATAAAATAGATGCAAGGACGGGAAAAGGTCTGGCGGGTGCGAAGCTTAGGGTGACGGATAAGAATGGACGGATGATTGATGAATGGCTTTCGGATGGCAAGGCCAGAGTTATCAGTAATCTTACAGTAGGGGATTCCTATACGATGACAGAAGTCGAGATGCCTGACGGCTATGCAACAGCGGAACCGGTGAAGTTTACTGTAAAGAATACGCAGCAGGTTCAGAATGTGGAGATGAAGGATGAACCGACGATAAAGCAGATTAACAAAGTGGATGCAAAAACCGGTGAAGGTCTGGCGGGTGCAAAGCTTCGTATTACAGATGAGTCGGGTAAAGTGATTGATGAATGGGTATCTGACGGCAGCCCTCATGCTATAGAAAAGCTTGTTGTCGGAAAGACGTACACATTGACAGAGATTGGTCTGCCTGACGGCTATGTGACTGCAGAGCCGGTGAAATTCACAGTAAAGGATACAGGTGAGATTCAAAAAGTTGTGATGAAAAATGAACAGTCGCTAATACAAGTTGACAAGGTTGATGAGGATGGAAAACCACTTCCGGGTGCACTGCTTCGCGTTACAGATAAGAACAATAAGCGGATTGATGAATGGACGTCCGACGGTAAAGGGCATATTATAAAGAAGCTTGTTGTCGGTCAGGAATATACACTGACGGAGGTAAAGGCGCCGGATGGCTATGTGACTGCAGAGCCGGTGAAGTTTACAGTGAAGGATACAGATGAAATTCAGAAAATAAAGATGGTCAATAAGTGTACAAGAATTGAAATTATAAAAATTGACGCGGAAACAGAAGATACACTTGCCGGGGCTTCACTTACGCTTTATTCCGGAAATGAAAAGGATAAGGCTGTGGATACATGGGTCAGTGATATCACACCGCATAAAATTATGCGGCTGACAGTAGGGCAGGATTATATCCTCAAAGAGGAGAGGGCGCCTGAAGGATATAAACTTGCAGAACCGGTGACATTTAAAGTATTAAATACCGAAGATGTTCAAAGGATACAGATTGATAATGAGCGGGAGGATATACCGCCTCAGACAGAGACAACAGTACCTCCAAAGGAGAGTGAGCCGCCAAAGCCGGAGGCGCCGAAAACAGGAGATTGGATGAATGTGCCAGTGTGGGGCGGTATGACTGTCCTGTCGGGCATGGCAGCAGTAGGGCTTCTTATTATCAAGTTAAAAAAGAAAAAGTAAGGATATTTACATGGACGTTTTGTCGTTTTATAATAGAAAAAAATCTATTTTATTTCACCGGAGGTTATTATGAAAAAATACGATGTAGTTGCTATGGGTGAACTTTTAATTGACTTTACGATGAATGGGCAAAGCGGACAGGGCAATCCTCTTTTTGAGGCTAATCCGGGCGGCGCGCCGTGTAATGTATTGGCGATTTTAAAAAAGTATGGCAAAGAGACAGGATTTATAGGCAAAGTCGGCAAAGACCAGTTTGGTATGATGTTAAGGGGAACGCTTGAAGAAGTCGGTATTGATACAAAGGGGCTTGTGATGGATGGTGAATATAATACAACATTAGCTTTTGTACATACAGCGGCTGACGGAGACAGAACATTTTCTTTTTATAGAAAACCGGGGGCAGATGTGATGCTGACAGAGGATGAGGTTGACTTTGAGATGATTGAGCAGGCGGATATTTTTCACTTCGGCACACTGTCTATGACCGGCGAACCGGCGAAAAGTGCGACAAAGGCAGCGGTTGCTTATGCTAAAGCAAAGGGAAAACTCATTTCCTTTGACCCGAATTTAAGACCGCCGCTTTGGGATGACCTCAAGAAGGCGAAAGAAGCGATTGATTATGGCCTTAAAAATGCCGATATCGTCAAAATTGCGGATAATGAAATTGAATTTATGACCGGAAAATCTGATATGGCAGAGGCTATAGAAGCATTTACACAGACTTATGATATTAAGTTGCTTTGCGTTACTCTCGGTAAAGACGGCAGTGTTGTTATCTATAGAGGGGAAAAGCTTTTTGTGCCGGGCTTTATTCAGGAAAATACAATTGAGACAACAGGTGCAGGGGATACATTTGGCGGTTCGGTGCTTGCCTATGTATGTGAGCAGGGCATTGATGATTTATCAAAAGAGCAGTTAAAAGAGATGCTGACTCTGGCAAATGCAGGCGCATCATTGATTACAACAAGAAAAGGAGCGTTAAGAGTCATGCCTGAAAGGTCAGAAATTTGGGCTTTGGCAGGTACAAGGGCATAAGAAATTGTAAAATACTTTGCGCGTTAAAGTGTTGCGGTTTAAAGCGTTGACGATACCGCTCGATTGTGTTAATATGGGATATATGTGATTGGATACAAAAAATGTATCGTATTTTATCTGCAGGAGGGTTTTTGAATGGAACACAGACATCAAAACGGCGGTTTCACCAATAGCGCAGGCTTTGTCCTTGCCTGTATCGGATCAGCCGTCGGTATGGGGAATATATGGATGTTTCCGTATCGGCTCGGTCAATACGGCGGCGCTGCATTTTTAATTCCGTATATTTTATTTGTTGTATTATTTGGCTTTGTGGGATTATCCGCAGAGTTTGCTATTGGGCGTAAGGCAGGCACAGGAACACTTGGCGCCTATAAGTATTGTTGGGAGAATCGCAAAAAGGGAAAAGTCGGCGGTGCGCTTGGATGGATTCCGCTGCTTGGCTCATTGGGCATTGCGATTGGTTATGCGATTATTGTCGGCTGGGTGCTTCGAAGTATGTTCGGTGCACTTGCAGGAACGATGTTTGAAAAAGATGCGGCAGAGTATTTTAGCGAAGTGACAGGAGAGTTTGGCAGCGTGCCATGGCATATGGCAATTATTGTCATTACAGTAGTGCTGCTTTTGATTGGTGCGGTTAAAAGTATTGAAAAAGTTAATAAAATCTTAATGCCGGCATTTTTTATTTTGTTTGCTGTACTTGCAGTCCGTGCGGCAATGCTTCCGAATGCCATAGAAGGCTATAAGTTTTTGTTTATTCCGAAATGGGAATATTTGCTTAGGGCAGACACATGGGTTATGGCTATGGGGCAGGCATTTTTCTCCTTATCTATTACAGGTTCGGGAATGATTGTGTACGGCACTTATCTTAAAAAGAGCGAAGATATTCCGAAAGCGTCGATGCGTACCGCATTTTTTGACACAATCGCGGCAATGCTGGCGGCGCTGGCTATTATGCCTGCGGTATTTGCCTTTGGCATTACACCGGATAAGGGACCGTCACTGATGTTTATTACATTACCGAAGGTGTTTGCTCAGATGCCTTTTGGACGGGTATTTGCGGTATTCTTCTTTGTATCGGTTGTATTTGCCGGAGTGACAAGTCTTTTAAATATGTTTGAAGCAGTCAGTGAATCATGGCAGACAAAGTTTAAGCTTTCAAGAAAAACAGCGGTACTTTTGTGTGGTGTTATTGCGGCAGCAGTTGGTATTTTTATTGAAGCAGAGCCTAAGATGGGCGCGTGGATGGATTTCATAACAATTATAGTTGTGCCGTTCGGTGCGGTACTTGGTGCAATTTCAATTTATTATATCCTTGGTTTTTCAAAAATTAAAGATGAATTAGAGACAGGAAGAAAAAAACCATTGGCAAAGTTTTTCGGTCCGGTGGCAAAATATGTGTATGTGCCGTTGACAATTGTTGTATTTATACTTGGTATTGTCTGGGGCGGCATCGGATAATTTAAAATTTAAAAAGACGCGGTATGGCGGGAGAAATCCAGTCCTATCGCGTCTTTTGTGCATATTGAACAAAATGTTTTAAATATATTTTACAAACTTGCCTCAAGTGCATATATTACTATTGACTATGTTAGTATATTAGAATATTATAATGTTATAACAATTAAAGGAAAACGAGTACAGGACAGCGAAGGCGCCCGCACCTGTAATCACCATGTTGCAGGATAGACTGCAAAGATTATGAGGAGGTTCATACAATGAAAAAATTTAAAAAATTTACAGCAATAGCATTAGCAGGTGTCATGGCAATGTCAGTACTGGCGGGCTGTGGAAAAGGTTCGGAAACATCCGGCGAGAATAATGCATCGGGCGATGGAGGGAGTAATTCGGCACAGGCAAGCGGTTCGGTTGAATTTTGGCATGACAATAAATTCGGCGATGCCGAGCAGGCCGATTTAGATAAAGTGTTTGGCGGTATCAGTAAGCTTTCGGGTGTAACTGTTGAACCGTTATCATATCCTGATACAGCGGCATATCAGACAGCGATGCAACAATCCATCCGTGAGGAGGAAGCACCGGGCTTATTCACATGGTGGAGTGGTCCTCAGCTTGAGACACTTGTAAAAAATGACCTTGTAGAAGATGTGACAGATTTATGGGATGAATTTGTTGTTGCCAATGGTGTATCTGAGGATATAAAAGAATCTTTTACTGTAGATGGCAAAGCTTATGCTGTACCGTACAGTATTATTTACAACACAGTTATCTACAATAAAAATGTTTTTGCGGAATATAATCTTGAGGTGCCTGAAACATTTGATGAATTTTTAGATGTATGTCAGACCTTGAAAGATAACGGCATTACACCGATTGCTTTAAAAAATGATTCATGGGCAGGATTTATTTGGTTTCAGGCATTACTTGCGGCATATGAGCCTCAGTTATATCAGGATGTTTGTGATGGCACAAAAGCATACACAGACGAAGAAGTTGTAAAGGTCATGAATATTTGGAAGGATATGCTTGACAAAGGATATTTTTCAGCACCGATGAATATTCAGGATATGGAAAAGGCCATGGTACAGGGTACGGTAGCGATGGAATTAGAGCCAAATTATGAAGCCGGTACTTTAGTAAAACAGTTTGGCGTTGTAGCAGGTGAGGATATCGGCACATTCGTAGTTCCTTCAATGAACGGCGGCAAAAAGGTTGTTTTCTTTGAAGTAACACCGCTTTGTATTTCAAAGGCAAGCAAAGATAAAGAGGCTGCCAAAGAAGTATTAAAAAAATGGTTTACAAAAGAGCATCAGACAGCACTTACAGAAGTGACAAACAATGTCAATACAAGTCAGGTACAGACAGATAATGCTTGTGTCAATGAAATGATTTCTTATACAACAGATTCAGAAAACTATCAGATGATGCTTAGATATTATGAGAATACACCGGAAGAAATCAGAAATGTTGCTTTAGACGAATTAATGAAATTTGAACTTGGCAATGCCAGTGTCGATGAAGTATTGAGCACAATTCAGGCAAAGGCAGATGAGGTTTTCGGTAAATAGATAAATACAGACTTATGGAGGGACGGCATGTACGGACTCTCCATAAGTACTATTAGCGGGAGGCGGCTTTATGGCAAAGACGGCAGCTGTTAAAAAGAAAGAAAAGAAATATTGGCGGGATTATCTGTACATACTTCCTGCGGTATTATTTATAGGTATATTTTTTATTACATCAATTTTTTATACATTACATTTAAGCTTCTTTGAATGGGATGGATTTTCGGAAAAAATATTTGTAGGGCTGGAAAATTATATTAACTTATTTCAGGATAAGAACTTTCTTATTTCTGTGATGAATACGCTCATATGGGTTGTCTGCTCAATGGTGACATCAGTCATTGTTCCATTGATTATTGCAATTATGGTGACAAGAAGCTCGGCATTAAAGCTTTTTAAAAATGTTTTTTATTTCCCGACGGCCATTTCTGCGACAGTCGGCGGTGCAATCATGGCAACGCTGCTTTCCACCTATGGACTGCCGCAGATTTTTGCATGGTTCGGACATCCTGAGCTTGCAAGGGATTGGCTGGCAATACCGTATTTGAATACATTTATTATGATTCTTACCGGTGTTTGGCAGGGCATTGGCTTAAATATGATTTTATTTGTTTCAGGTCTTAAAAACATGGATACATCACCGATTGAGGCGGCACAGATTGAAGGGGCATCAGGACTTAAGATGTATACGAGAGTTATTTTACCGATGCTAAAGCCGACAATTATTGTTGTGCTTTTGATGGCTCTTGTAAACAGCTTCAAGGTATTTGATGGTATTTGGGTCATGACAAAGGGCGGACCGTACAGAACATCTGAGACGCTGGCATTGACGATGTACGAAGAATCCTTTATTTATAATCGTTTTGGAAGCGGTGCTGCAGTGGCAGTTGTGCTGACAGTCGTTATTTTGATTGTGTCATATTTCAATGTAAAAAATACATTTAAGGAAGATTAAGGAGGGGAAAGTATGATTAAGACAAAGCGCAGTACAAAAGTAGTTTTAAATATTATTTTGTCAATTTTAGGGCTTATATGGATTTCTCCGTTATTCTTCGTTATACTTAATGTATTCAAAACAAAGCAGGAATACAATTTGGGCAGCTTTTGGACATTGCCTGAGAGCTTTAATATTGCAGATAATTTTCGTATTGTCAGAGAGAGCGGACTTTTTGAGTCCTTTGGCTCAAGTATTTTATATTCTCTGTTAGGTGCGGTGTTTGCAGTGTTTATTGGACTTTTAGCAGCCTATGGCCTGACGCATTTAAGAATAAAGCATAAAATGTTTTGGTTCTTATTTATTTACAGCGGAACGATTTTCCCATTTCAGATTTACTTAATTCCTATTTACAAAGGGTTTGCGGGATTAGATTTATATGATACGCGTTTGGCGATGATTTTGTTCTATACAGCCATCTGTATTCCGTTTTGTATGTTTGTACTCAGAAACTTTTTCATCGGTATATCCGGTGAAATATGTGAGTCCGCTAAAATTGACGGCGCCAATACATGGCAGATTATGACGAAAATTTTTGTGCCGATGGCAAAAGCACCGCTTTCTATTGTATTTTTATCTCAGTTTACATGGGCATGGAATGATTTGATGTTTGGTCTTACATTTACAAAATCGCCGGAAATACGTCCGATTATGGCAAGTATTTCGATGATGGGCAGAGGAAATCCTCCGGCGATGTTTTTGGCATGTATTTTTGCTTCAATTCCGACAATATTATTATTTAGCGTACTCCAAAATAACTTTGAGACAGGTATGGTTTACACAAGCAAGTAGGAGGAGTTTATGGCTTTAAAAAAAGATTGGACAGTTTATCTGATTCACCATGCACACACAGATATCGGTTATACCGAGCGCCAGGAAAAACTGATGCGCTATCATTGCGACTTTATTAAGCAGGCAATTGATATTCTTGATGAAATTCATGAGACGGGTGATACACTTCATGAGGGTTTTGTCTGGCAGTGCGAAAACTTTTGGCAGGTTGAAAATTTTTATGAGAGAGCTGATGAAGTTTATAAAAAGAAATTTGAGCACTATGTTTTAAGCGGTGAGATTGGTCTCAGCGGCAATTACTTGAATCTCACAGAGCTTGTGACAGAGCCGGTGCTTCATGCAAAGTTTTCGCGAGCAAAAGAGTTCGGGGAAAGAATCGGGCATCCTGTGACAGCGGGGATGTGTGCAGACATTAACGGTATGTCGTGGGGATATGCAGATGCACTTTATGAGCATGGCATAAGAAACTTTTTTTCATGTCTTCATCCGCATCACGGTATGTTTCCGCTTTATAAGAAAACAATGCCGTTTTACTGGGAAAGTCCGAAGGGACACCGTATTTTAGTGTGGAACGGCGACCATTATCATCTCGGAAATGAGATGTTTATGGCGCCTCATGGCGGTACGGCTTACATGGTTCGGGATGAATATTCAAAACCTTTGATTGATTTTGATATTTTAAATAAAAGTGCAGAAGATACAAAGGAAAAAGAAATTAAGATTTCAACGACAAGAATTGAGCGGTATCTTAAAAATCTTGAAAATGAAGATTATAAATACAGCTTTGTACCGTTGATGGTTTCGGGTGTTGTTTCGGATAACGCACCGCCAAATAGAGAAATTGCGGCAAGGGTTCATGAGCTGAATACATATTATGGTGGCCGGATTACATTTAAAATGGTTAATCTTGAGCAATTTTTTGATGTTGTTCGCCGTGAATGCAAGGAAATTCCCGTATATTCAGGTGATTGGACAGACTGGTGGGCTGACGGTGTAGGTTCAACACCTGCGGAGGTGAAGCTTTATCGTGAGGCGGCAAGAAAATACAATCTTTGTAAAAAGCTTGATACGGATGGAACCTTGGGAGATAAAGTTTTAATGGATAAGGCAGCAGAGGCTTTGATGCTTTATTCAGAGCATACATGGGGCTATTCCTCCAGTGTGTCCGACCCGTGGGAAAGTCTTGTCAACGTCCTTGATTTGAAAAAGAGCGGTTACGCTGTTTTGGCACATAACCTTGCTTCGGAAAATCTTGATAAAATACTGGCGGCAAAAGGCGAAGTGTCTATTTCTGTTGACAGGGGCAGCATATATAAAATTGTTAATCCGCATCATTTTGATATTCATACAAAGGCCTATTTATATATTGAATATTGGGAATACATAGAAGGCATTCGTTATAGCGCCAAGATGCCGTTTGAGGTTGTGGATGTGAAAACAGGCAAGGTGATAACCAGTCAGGTGAAGCAGACTGCAAGAGCGATACAGGTTGAGGTTGAGGTATCTCTTGCGGCGCATGAGGAAAAGCTTGTGAAGATATGTCCGCTGCCAATAACCTACCAAACGACAAAAAGTCATGCACATATCGGTGCCGATGGCGTCGAAGATTTGCTTTGCACCGATAATTTCAGAGAAGATACCGAAGAAATTGAGACAGAAAATCTTCTTGTGCGCATGGACGATGTTAGGGGTATCTATAGTATTATTGATAAGTCATCAGGCAAAGAGCTTATGCGGGGTGACAGCAGCTGCGGCGCTTTCGCGGGAATTTATGAAGTGACGGATATTAAAGACGGTGCCTGCGAGACACGAAAAGATATGGGCAGAAACAGAAAAGCCAATAAGACAAAACGTTATGAGGCAAAGCTTTGTGACAGACAGATTGCCGAAAACGGAGATATTTACGTTGCTGTCCGCTTGGATTATGAGCTTTTTGGTACAGGTCTTTATACCGTATTTGTAAAGATTTACAAGCATCAGCCAAAGATAGAAGTCATGGTGCGTATTCATAAAGAAAGCCGGTGGGAACCTGAAAATCTTTATGTGGCGCTGCCGTTTACCGCAGGCGCAGACAGTACACTGTATACGGATAAAACAGGCTGTATCATAAGACCGGGCATTGACCAGCTTCCGGGAAGCTGTCAGGATTTTTATCTGATTCAAAATGGTGTGCTTTGGCAGTCGGGTGAGCACAGTGTTGCAGTCATGACAAAGGATGCGCCTTTGATTGCGCTCGGTGATTTGAGAGCAAAGCCGGTGAAGTTTTGTGACGGTCATGATAAGGCACAAAACAAGGCGCCTGTATATTCATGGGTAATGAATAATTACTGGGAAACAAATTTCAGAGTGAATCTGGGTGGTTTTTATGAATTTGCATACACAATGATGCTGCTTAAAGATAAGACGCCTTGCGAGTGTTTTGAATTGTGCGAGGCGGAAAATGAAGGAATAGCGGCATTTTATGTGAAAAAGTAAGGAAAGAGGGATGACATGGAAACAGCATATTTACTGATGGATGTCGGTGGTACAGAAATCAAATGCGGTATCAGTGATGGGACGGGCAGGATGCTTGTGCAAGAAAAATTTCCTGCAGATGCTAAGGCCGGGCAGGAGGAAATACTGTCCCATTTTGCGCAAATTGTTGAAGCGCTCATAAAGATGGCCGGAAATTGTGCTGTCGGCGGTGTAGGTATGGCGTTTCCGGGACCTTTTGATTATGTAAATGGCATCAGCCTGATGCGCGGGTTGGATAAATATGACAGCATTTACGGTGTGCCTATTGCAGAGGAAATTCAGAGGCGGGTTCCGGTCGTGCGGAATGTGAAGTTTAAATTTCTTCATGATGTCGAAGCGTTTGCGGTAGGTGTCAGCCGATTTGGATTATGCAGCAGTAAAAATAAAATTTTCTGCCTAGGTATCGGCACAGGTGCCGGCTCAGCCTTTGTGCAGGACGGGAGAGCTATAAAAAGCGGTAAAGGCGTGCCTGAAAATGGATGGATATACAATACACCTTTTAAAGAAACAATCATTGACGACTATGTTTCGGTGAGAGGTTTAAAGGCGGCTTCACAACGCATTTTAGGGGAAATGCTGGACGGAAAACAACTCTACGATTTGTGTGTATCAGGTGATGCAGCAGCAATGAAGGTATATGAAAGCTTTGGCTGTGATATTGCGGCGGCCGCAGAGCCTTTTATAAAATGTTTTTGTCCCGATGCACTTGTACTTGGCGGACAAATTTCGGGAAGTTTTGAGTTTTTCGGAAAAGAGCTGTTGGAAATATGTAAAAGTTACGGAACAGAGGTTTATTTGGAGAAGGACACTTCTATAAGAGCAATGCAGGGCTTATTTGCAGTAATGACGGGAGGGGATTGCGATGTTAAATCATGAAAAAGGCGCACCGCCGCTGTATTCTCAGCTGGAGGCTATTTTAAAGGGTCAGATTGAGCATGGGGAGTACATGAAAGGAGATTTGTTTCCGACGGAAAAGATGGTGATGGAAAAATATAAGGTTTCCAGAGTAACTGTCCGTCAGGCATTTGCAGCCCTGACAAACAATGGCTATATTAAGAGCAGCCGGGGAATCGGAACAACGGTCACTTATGAAAAAATTGATGAGCATTTAAAAAGCGTCATCAGTTTCACGGATGAGATGAAGCAGCATAATATTACAATGGAAACAACTTATTGTAAGATGGAAAAGGTTTATCCGGAAACATTTGTGGCAAAGACGCTTCAAATTCCCAAAACGGATATGTGCTATCGGCTGACGCGAGTGCGCTGTGTCAACAAAAAGCCGCTTGTGTATACGGTGACTTATCTTAAAAATATTGTAGAGCTTCCGATGGATAAGCAGTACTATATGGAATCGCTGTATAAATATTTAAGTGATGTTCACGGAATCATTATTGAAAAAGGCAGAGATACATTGGAGGCTGCATTGCCTACGGAGAAAATACAAAAATTTCTTGAAATTGAAGAAACGATGCCGGTGTTTAAGCGGGTGCGCCAGACATTTCTTCCGGGAGATGAGATATTTGAATATTCCATCTGTTATTATCCCGGCAATCGTTATAAATATACAGTAGATTTATAGGAAGGGTTCGTTATGAATATTAAGTGTAAATATAATAATTATGACCTTCATCCATGCACGGCTGTGGAGGGTTTTGAAAATCAGGCATGGGCAGGTACAGAAGATATTGTCAGACAGATAAAGAAACATATTGAGAAGCTGCTTGAACAGCAGAAAAAAGTCGTTGTTTGCATGGATACCTATGTCGGTGTACGAATGGAGGAAATTATATCCCTTGCCAAGGCCCTTGGCGCCGATGAGGTAACAGATACAGAAACACTGGCAAAATCTGAGAGTGCGCTTATCGCCTGCTTTGATGACTATATGACGGATGACAGGGTTTTCGGCATTATGTGTCATAAAAAACTGGAGGACTTTTTTGAGAGTGAAAAGATTGCGGCTGTGGCAAAGGAAATTGAAGAAAAAGAGACAGGCGTTTATGTCGTTGCAGGTCTTGGCGCAAGTCTTGTAAGCTGCGGAGATATTTATGTCTATTGTGATATGACGCGCTGGGAAATCCAGTTAAGGTACAGGGCAGGTATGCCAAACTGGCATCGGACAAACAGTGACGCACCGATTTTAACGAAATATAAATGCGGCTTCTTTATTGAATGGCGTCTTGCAGACAGACATAAGGCAGAAAATTTTGAGAATTTTGATTATATTCTTGAAACTGAGAGTTTAAATGAACCGAAGCTTATTACTGGGGATGCTTTTAGAGCAGGATTAAAGGAAATGAGCACCCGTCCGTTTAGACTTGAACCATATTTTGACCCGGGTGTTTGGGGCGGACATTGGATGCAGGAAAATTTTGGCCTTGACAAAACAAAGGAAAATTTTGCGTGGAGTTTTGACGGTGTTCCGGAGGAAAATGCTATTAACCTTAAGTTTGGCGATGTGACTGTGAAGTTGCCTGCGATGGATTTGGTGCTGTATCAGCCGAAAAATCTCCTTGGCGGCCGCGTGTATGCAAGATTTGGTGCAGAATTTCCAATTCGCTTCGACCTTCTTGATACAATGGGCGGCGGCAATTTGTCACTGCAGGTGCATCCGCTGACAAAATATATTCAGGACCAGTTTGGGATGCATTACACACAGGATGAAAGCTATTATTTTTTGGATGCCGATGAGGATGAAGAAACTTATATGTATCTCGGCGTTAAGGAAAACGTTGACAGGGAGGCAATGGCAAGAGATTTGGCGTTGGCTGAGAAAGGTGATATACTGTTTCCGGCAGAAAAGTATGTCAATAAGGTACCTGTAAAAAAGCATGACCATGTGGCAATTCCGGCAGGAACGATTCATTGCTCGGGAAGCAATAATATGGTTCTTGAAATCAGTGCGACACCGTATATTTTTACATTTAAGCTTTGGGACTGGGGACGTGTCGGCTTAGACGGTATTCCAAGACCGATTCATTTAAAACATGGCCTTAAAAATATTCAGTGGGACAGAGATACACAATGGATTTATGACAATATTGTTCATCAGGAGAAAACAATCCATGAAAAAGACGGCGTTAAGGTTGAAAAAACAGGACTTCATGCTTTTGAATTTATAGATACTTTCAGATACAATTTGGAGACATCAACGGTTGTCAATACAGAAGATTCGGTTCATGTTGTAAATCTTGTGGATGGCAGAAGCGCTCTTATTGAAAGTACAGATGAGAGCTTCGAGCCGTTTGAAATTCATTATGCAGAGACAGCAGTAATTCCGGCAAAGGTGACATCTTATAAAATTACACCGCAGGATGGCGATATTAAGTTAGTTGCAGCCATGGTGCGCAGATAGAGGCGGAGGACAATGATGGACAGACAGAGTATTAAAAAAGTTTTTGTTGTATTTAAGACACATTTAGATATTGGATTTACAGATATGGGTCAGACAGTGCTTGACCGTTATGTGAATGAATATATTCCACATTCCATTGATTTGGCAGAGCAGATGAATACCGGTGAAAATAAAAAATTTATATGGACGGTAGGTTCATATCTGATTGATTATTTCTTTGAAAACGGCAGTGAAGAATATTGCAAAAAGCTGGAAAAGGCGATTCATAACGGGGATATATGCTGGCATGGACTGGCATGTACGACGCATACCGAATTAATGGATGAAGACTTGCTGGATTTTGACTTATCTGTTTCGGATGAGCTGGACATGCGTTTTGGTCGGGAGACAATCGCATCTAAAATGACAGATGTGCCGGGACATACAAAGGCCATTCTTCATCAGATGTGCCGACACGGCAAAAAATATATTCATATGGGTGTCAATGCTTCCTCAATGGTGCCTGATGTGCCGCTTACATTTTTGTGGAAGGATGGCGCGGATGAGCTTATCGTACAATACTCTTTTGATTATGGTGCGCCTTGCTATGTGGAAGGCATGGACGAGGTTTTGGAATTTGCCCATACAGGGGATAATCTCGGACCTCAGTCAGAGGAGGCTGTGATGGCCGAAATCGAGAGAATACAGGCGCTTTATCCAAACGCGGCTGTTGTGGCAGCAACGATGGATGATTATGCACGCCTTTTGCTTGGGATTAAGGATGAACTTCCGGTTGTGACAGAGGAAATCGGTGATACGTGGATTCACGGTATTGCTTCCGACCCACTGAAAATTATGCGCTATAAGGCACTGCTTAAATTAAAGGATGAGTGGAAATTGTGCGGTGTTGATATTAAAGATAAAGCATTTAAACCATTTCTTATGAATTTAATGCTTGTGGCAGAGCATACATGGGGGCTTGATTTTAAAAAATATCTTGCAGATTTTAAAAACTGGACGAAGGAAGATTTTTTAAAGGCGAGGGCAGAAGATGCCACAACGCTGGATTTTCTGACAAACCGCAATGCGCATATGCTTGGTGTGCTTAATGAAGACTTTAAGAAATACAGAGGCGGTGTTTTTACCGGTTCATATGCTTTTTATGAAAAATCTCATGCCGAACAGATGGCTTATATTGATAAGGCTGTTGAAAGTCTGCCTCAGGCCTATCAGGCAGCAGCAATTTCAGCTCTAAAGACACTTGAAGAAAAACGTCACAGACACTTCGACACAATGGAAATAAAAGAAGACGGTGTTCTCTATCCGTATGAAATTTCAGAAATCAACGGCTGGATGGCAGCTTTTGGCGGCAACGGTGAGCTTGTGATGCTGAAAAAAGACGGTAAAGATTGGCTGGATGGCAAAATGCTCGGACAGCTTGTTTATACGACCTACAATGCAAAGGACTGTGTGAATAATTATTATAGCTATAACAGAGCCTTCGAGCGCAATCAGTGCTGGTCTGAGGGGGATTTCTCGAAGCCGGGGCTTGAAAATGTTGAGGACCTTGAGCACAGAGATTATACATTTGCCGCAAGAAAAATCATTGTTTCAAACCATACAGTGATTGTGGCGCTTGCAGGCAATCCGACAGCCGTGCAAAAGTACAGCTGTCCGGCCGAGGCTGTGCTTACATATACTTTTGCGGATAAAGTATATATGAGCTTGAGCTGGAAGGATAAGGATGCAGGAAAGATTCCGGAGGCGCTTTGGCTCAAAATGGATGTGCAGACTGAAAACCCGTATTGCTGGACAATGAAAAAGATGGGAAAAGCAATGAATCCGCTGCTAGTTGCAAAAGGAGGCAATCGCCGTCAGCATTGTGTTGAATCGGTTGATTACAGCGGCGCTGACGGTCAGGTAAGCATTAAGAGTATTCATGCGCCGTTAATTAGTATTGGCGGAAATTGGCTTTATGGCGATTACAGAGACCTTCCGGATATGGGCGATGGTTTTGCATGGTGTCTGTTCAATAATAAATGGGGTACAAATTTCAAAATGTGGTGCGAGGATGACTGCTATTTTGAATTCGAGCTTGCGGTTAAGGACAATTAGAAGATAATTAAAAATATCTTGACATCGGTATAGACAGTCGTATAAAATGTAGGAAATAAAGGGGAGTAGTTAGCATAGACTCTATGCGATATAATCGTCAATACGTTGACAGCAACCGGTTATATATGAAATAGCGAGACTTTTATTCTGTTTTTTTGATGGAATAAAAGTCTCTTTTTTTGTGTGACATGATGGCTGTGTGAACAATCCCTTTTATGAGGGGGTATTTAATCCCCGGAAACTATAGGCGAATCATATAATAATAAAGAGGAGTGATTTTAATTGGATTCGATTCCCCAACAAATTTTGCTGCAGATTATTTTAATTTTACTCAATGCGTTTTTTGCATCTGCAGAGATTGCCGTTCTTTCTTTGAACGTGCCAATGCTTAGAAAACAGGTAGAAAATGGTGACAAGAAGGCAAAGCTGCTTTTAAAAATGTCTGAAGAACCGTCGAATTTTTTATCGACAATACAGGTCGGGATTACGATGGCGGGATTTTTGGGCAGTGCCTTTGCGGCAGAAAATTTTGCAGGTTATATTGTTGACTGGATTTACAATGATATTGGATTTACAGCAATTCATCCGTCAGCCTTAAATACGCTTGCCGTAATTGCAGTAACAATCATATTGGCTTACTTTACGCTTATATTTGGCGAACTTGTGCCGAAACGTATCGCTATGCAGAGAGCAGACGAGGTTGCAAAACTCTCATGCCGCGTGATTCATGCGATTGCTTTTGTGATGAAGCCAATGATTGTATTTTTATCGTTTTCTACAAATGCAGTGCTCAAATTATTGCATATGAAAACGGAAGCAACAGATGAAAAGGTCACAGAAGATGAGCTGCGATTAATGGTTGACCTTGGAGAAGAAAACGGTATTTTGGATGAGCGGGAAAAGGAATGGATTCAGAATGTTTTTAAACTGGATGATTTGACAGTGAGAAATATTATGACACATAATACAGAGGTTTCGGCTGTAAGGCTTAATGCTGATTTGGAAACAATCGAACAGCTTATTGAGACGAGCGGACGCTCACGGTATCCGGTTTATGATAAAAATGAAAATGATGTCATCGGCATACTTCACGCAAAGGATTTCTTTATCGGAAGACGTAAAAACATGGGATTGAAAGAAATGCTCAGACCGGCATATTTTGTGCCGGAGAATTTGCCGGCAGATATTCTTCTTAAAGATATGCAAAAGAAAAAGCTTCATTTTGCGGTCGTGATTAATGAGTTTGGAGAAACGAGCGGTATTGTGACGTTCGAAGATTTAATTGAAGAAATCGTCGGTAATATTTACGATGAATATGATGCCAATGAGACAGAGCTTATTGAGAAAATCAAGGAAAACCAGTGGGCAATCAAAGGAAATGTAGGGCTTGACGAGCTTCGCGCCGTGACAGGTATCCCGTTAAATTCGGGGGATAATTATGATACGCTGAATGGATTTATTTATTTTTATAAAAACAGTGTGCCAAAAGACGGAGAAAAATTTGATATACAAATTGACAATTACAGATTATGTATCCGGAAAATAAAAAACAGGGCGATATCTGATGCTGTGATTATTCAGGAATAGTACCACTTAGAGTGTGCCGAATCGTCAATATATGTTCTTGCGTCCCGGATGTGTATCGGGTATACTTATATTAAAATGAAGTGCTCTTTATGCCAGGGAGGGAAAGCTTCATAGACGCAAGCAGCAATTGCCGATGAAGGGGGGAGATGCAAGAATGGATGTCTATGGACAGTTAGATAATCTGCTTGGGAAAATTTACGGACATACAATGAGTGCTGAACAGACCTATGTGGCAGGCAGCGAATTTAAGGACATTTCAGTCAATGATATGCATATTATAGCGGCTGTCGGTATGAAGACATCGGGAAGCATGTCCTCTATTGCAAAAAAGATGGGCGTTACTGTCGGGACGCTGACGATTGCGATGAACAGTCTTGTGAAAAAAGGTTATGTCAACCGAAGCCGAAGCAGTACAGACAGACGTGTTGTTCTTATATCGCTTTCTGAAAAAGGAGAGAAGGCATATCTGTATCAAACAGGCTTTCATGAGAAGCTTAGAAGCTTTTTGCAGACAGAGCTGCCGGTTGAGCAATGCACACAGCTTGTGCAAGCACTCTCACAGGCGGAGGCTAAGTTTTCGGAACATTCCAAATTATGTAGATAGCTCGGATGAAGACAGGAGTTCTTCGACTGTTTTTTTCAGACCTTCTTTACGGACTCTATAAAAATAAACAGGATAAAACCGTTCACAGAGCGGTTTTATTTTTTTTAAATCTTTTTCTTCAAAACGGACAGCAAGACCGCAATTTGCTGTGACTTGCACGGGTACAGGAATAATCCGTGCATTAAAGCCCTCGGCCTGGAGATGTTTTTCGCAGGCCATAGCACTGTGGGTACTGTCAAATGCGATAATACAAAAAATTTCAGTCATGGTTTTTCCTTTGGCCGCCGACATTTGCCGGCGGCATTTATATCAATCAGTTATCAAGTTCATCATTATAAGCTTCGTCCATAGGACCGCCGCCGGCGCCGAACATCTCGCGTCCTGCCACTCCGCGGTCTTCCCGCGAACGTTCGACCATATCACTAATCATTTCCTTGACGTGAAGGCTGTCTTTAATATTTTTTAGTGTTAAAATCGGGTCAGAAGCGTCCTGTGTTCTTAAAATAATTGTTCCGGTGCCGCACATACGATTGGTCAGTGTGCGAACATAGGAAATGTCGAGGATACGATATAAAAGACATTCGTGTTCCTCCTGACGTAAAAGTCCGTGAGTGCAGTAGATGCGTCCGCGGGCGATGCGGTATTTATCAAAGGTTATCGGAAACCACAGGATATGTCTTCGGTCTTCCCATTTTGGTTTTACGGTTGTATTGTTTCCCATAATAAAATCCTCCTTAGGATATGCTGACGGGCATGAAAATGCCCTTTTTTTATTATAGCATGGCTTATAAAAAGATAAAAGGAAAATTCTTATAAGAAAAATAGTTTGATATCTAATGAAATAAAATGAAAAAATATAAAAAAAGTATTAAAAATAAAAATAAACGTTGAAAAAATGACGCTCAGCATATAAAATAAGTTAGACGGCTAATTAATAAGGAGGTTAGACGATGGAAAAAAGAAAAGAAGAACCGTTGCATAGTCTTTTTGGGAAGATTGCACATTTGTATTTTGGCAGAGGCTTTAAGGTGCTTCAGGCGATGGATATTCATCCGAAGCAGGTGCCGATTTTATGTTTTTTAGGAAAAAATGAAGGGTTAAGTCAAAATGAAATTTCAAAGCAGATGAATATAAAGCCGCCGACAGTTGCCGTGTCGATTAAGCGTTTGGAGAAGTCGGGAGTCGTTGAGCGCAGAGCCGATGAGAAGGACCACAGAATTATCCGGGTTTATCTGACAAAAAAGGGACGGGATTTGGGCGAAGCAGTCAAAGAGAAGATTGAGCAGAGCGAGCAGGTAATGTTTAACGGATTTTCCGAGGCAGAGCTTTGTCTTATGCGGCGGTTTTTTGAGCAAATTATAGATAATCTTGAGGGGACAGACAAAGAATAGACACATTAAAGGAGAGATATCATGTTAAAAATGTTTCATTACATGAAGGAACGGTGGCATTATATATTAATGATTATTGTTCTTTTATTTATTCAGGCCTTTTGCGATTTGTCGCTGCCGGATTATACATCTAAAATTGTCAATGTGGGTATTCAGCAAAAGGGCATTGAAGATTGTGTGCCTGAAACAATTCGGGAAGCTTCCATGAAGGAATTGTTTTTGTTTATGGATGAGGATGACAGGGCGCGGGCAGAGCGTGCCTACGATTTGGCGGATGGTATGTATACGCTGGAAGCGGTTGCGACGGATGAGCGCGATGCACTCAATAACATTTTCGGTGTACCGATGATGGCAGTGACAGGCCTTACGGCAGAGGATGATTCAAGCAGGGAGATGCAGAAAAAGATTACAGATGAGCTAAAGCTTCAGGAGGGGATAGAAATTTTACCTGTGTTTGCGCAGCTGCCACAGGAGGCGCGCATGAAGATGATGGATGAAATGACGGCGGAAATTTCCGAAATGCCGGAATCCATTGTGACACAGAGTGCGATTTTATATGTTCAGAACGAATATAAGGCACAGGGACTTAATCTTGACAGTATGCAGATGCGATATGTACTTTTTTCGGGTATTAAGATGCTGGGGCTTGCGCTGCTTGGCGTTCTTGCGGCTATCGGTGTGACATTTCTGGCAGCTCAGGCGGCATCAACACTGGGCAGGAATCTGCGCAACAGCATTTACAGAAAGGTACTGACATTTTCGGGCACAGAGCTGAATCACTTTTCGGCGGCTTCTTTAATTACCCGAAGCACAAATGATATTCAGCAGATACAGATGACTTTTACGATGATTTTCAGAATCGTTTTATATGCGCCGATTTTGGGTATTGGCGGTCTTTACAAGGTGTTTCAGACAGATATGTCGATGACTTGGATTTTAGGTCTTGCCGTTGTGCTCATCCTTATTGTTATTGTTTTTCTGTTGGCGGTCGCAATGCCGAGATTTACAAAACTTCAGTATTTAATCGATAGGTTAAACCTTGTATCGAGAGAGATTCTTTCGGGTATTTTCGTTATCCGTGCATTCAGTACGGAAAAGCATGAGGAGGAACGGTTTGAGGACGCCAATAAAACATTGACAAAGACAAATCTTTTTGTCAATCGGTGTATGACCTTGATGATGCCGACGATGATGTTTATTATGAATGGAATTACAGTGCTGATTGTATACAGCGGCGCTTATGCCGTTGACGGCGGTACAATGCAGGTCGGCAATATGATGGCCTTTATTCAGTATGCAATGCAGATTATTATGGCATTTCTTATGATTACGATGATGTCTGTCATGCTTCCGAGAGCGATGGTATCCGCAAAGCGTATTCATGAGGTGATGGACACAGAGACAGCTATTAAAAACAGTGATTCACCGAAATATCCGGATAAAGATATTAAAGGAGAGATTGCTTTTGAAAATGTATCCTTTGCCTATCCGGGCGCTGACGAATATTCTTTAACCGATGTCAGCTTTACGGCACATAAGGGTGAGACGGTTGCCTTTATCGGAAGTACGGGCAGCGGCAAGAGTACGCTTGTCAACCTGATTCCGAGGTTTTTTGATGCGACAAAAGGCCGCATTACATTGGACGGTGTTGATATTAAAGAAATGAGTCTTAATGATTTGAGAGACAGAATCGGCTATGTGCCTCAAAAGAGTATTCTTTTTTCGGGAACGATTGATTCAAATATTCGTTATGGCAGCGAGCAGGCTTCGGAGGCGGATATCCGGCACTCCGCTGAAATTGCGCAGGCATGGGATTTTATAAGTGCAAAGGAAGATGGTCTTGCTTCGCCGATTGCCCAAGGAGGTACTAACGTGTCCGGCGGCCAGAAGCAGCGCCTTTCCATTGCGAGGGCTATTGCAAAGAAGCCGGAAGTGTATATTTTCGACGACAGCTTTTCTGCGCTTGACTATAAGACGGATGTACAGCTGCGCCGCGCTTTAAAAAATGAGACGAAGGATGCGACAACACTCATTGTTGCCCAGCGTATCAGTACGATTCTCCATGCAGATAAAATACTTGTTCTTGAGGACGGTCATGTGATTGGTCAGGGGACACATAAGGAATTGATGAAATCCTGTGAGGTTTACAGACAGATTGCCTCGTCACAGTTATCAGAGGAGGAATTGGCTCATGAGTAATAAGACAGTAAAAAGAGGCCCAATGGGTCACGGCGGCCACATGGGCGGTGAAAAAGCAGAAAATTTCGGCAGGGCGATAAAACAGCTGACGGCCTATATGAGCCGGTATAAATTCAGGATGCTTTTGATGTTTATATTTGCGATTGGCAGTACGATTTTTAATATTGTCGGGCCAAAGATTTTAGGTCGTGCGACAACAGAGATATTTAACGGACTGACAGCAAAAATTTCGGGTACCGGCGGTATTGATTTTGGGAAGATTGCAGGTATTTTAGTAGGCCTTTTGTTTATTTACGGATGCAGCTCTGTGTTTGGTGCAATTCAGGGCTTTATTATGACAGGTGTTTCAAACGATGCGGTTTACAATCTGCGAAAAGATATTTCCAAGAAAATAAACCGGCTTCCTGTCAAGTATTTTGAGAGCAGAACCCACGGCGAGATTCTTTCGAGAATTACAAACGATGTGGATACGCTTCAAATGGGACTTAATCAGAGTATCACACAGCTGATTACATCTGTGACAACATTAATCGGTGTCTTTGCCATGATGCTCAGTATCAATGTGTGGATGACACTCGCGGCACTTTTGATTCTTCCGATATCCATGATGATTATCGGTTTTGTCATGAAACATTCGCAGAAATATTTCCAAGACCAGCAAAAATACCTTGGAGAGGTCAACGGACAGGTTGAGGAAATATACGGCGGTCATCATGTTGTTCAGGCATTTAACAAAGAAGAAGATGTTGTGAAGGCTTTTGAGGAGACAAATGAGCGGCTTTATACATCAGGCTGGCGTTCTCAGTTTTTCTCAGGCATGATGATGCCGATTATGCAGTTTGTCGGCAATGTGGGTTACGTTGTTGTGGCGCTGCTCGGCGGTGTGATGGTGATTAACGGAAGTATTCAGGTTGGCGATATCCAGTCCTTTTTCCAGTATATCCGCCAGTTTACACAGCCGGTACAGCAGATTGCGCAGGTCACAAATATGCTTCAGTCTTCGGCGGCAGCCTCAGAGCGTGTCTTTGACTTTTTAAATACGCCGGAGGAAGATCAGACGGTGGAAAATCCTGTGGATATTTCCGCAGTGGACGGCAGCGTTCAGATGAAGCATGTATCCTTCGGTTATGATGAGGATAAAATCATTATCCATGATTTTTCCTGTGAAGTCGAAAAGGGGCAAAAGGTTGCCATTGTCGGTCCGACCGGCGCCGGAAAGACAACGATGGTAAAGCTTTTGATGCGGTTTTATGATGTCAATTCCGGTGAAATACTTATTGACGGTCATAATGTGAAGGACTTTGATCGAAGCAAATTGCGTGAGCTTTTCGGAATGGTGCTTCAGGATACATGGCTGTTCCATGGCACGATTATGGAGAATATCCGTTACGGACGTTTAGATGCAACCGATGAGGAAGTGATTGCGGCGGCAAAGGCTGCACACGCCCATCATTTTATTATGTCTCAGCCGGGCGGTTATCAGATGGTGCTTAATGAGGAAACAAGCAATATTTCTCAGGGACAAAAGCAGTTATTAACAATTGCCCGTGCGATTCTTGCAGATAATAAGCTTTTGATTCTCGATGAGGCAACATCATCTGTCGATACGAGAACAGAGGAACGCATTCAAAAAGCGATGGATAATCTTATGAAGGGCAGAACAAGCTTTGTTATTGCCCATCGCCTTTCCACAATCCGCGATGCAGATTTGATTCTCGTGATGAAGGACGGCGATATTATCGAGCAGGGCAATCATCAGGAATTGCTTGCGAAGAATGGATTTTATGCAAATCTGTATAACAGCCAGTTTGAAAAAACGCAGGCGGTGTAAAAGCGCTTGCAAAGGCTGGGCTAAAGGGCATAATCGCATGGTCGGTTATGCCCTTTAAAAAATCTTAAAAAAGGTGTTGACATTTAAAAAAAATACTGTTATATTACAAGTATAACAAATATAACATCTTAAGCAGGTATGCTTTATGCATAGAAAAGTTTAAGATGTTTAGTATAGATACCATATTGGATTGGAGGTTATGTTATGGATTTTAACAAGTTTACGCAGAAGTCGCTTGAAGCGATTCAGAATTGTCAGAAGATTGCTTATGAATACGGCAATCAGGAAATTGACGAGGAACATTTATTATACAGCCTTCTGACGATGGAGGATAGTCTTATTGCCAAGTTAATCGGCAAGATGGAGATTAACGACCAAGGGTTTATTTATCAGGCAGAGAAGCTTGTGGCGAAACGTGTGAAGGTTTCCGGTCAGGTACAGGTTTATTTAAGCGGCGCTTTAAATCAGGCGCTGATGCAGGCGGAAATAGAAGCAAAGCAGATGGACGATGAGTATATTTCCGTAGAGCATCTGTTCCTTGCTTTGATTGCAAAGCCAAATCAGGAGATTAAGCAGCTATTCAAGAATTTCGGGATTACGAGAGACGGATTTTTAAAAGCTCTTTTAAGTGTCAGAGGCAATCAGAGGGTGACAAGCGATAACCCGGAGGCAACCTATGACAGCCTTAAAAAGTACGGAGAAAACCTTGTAGAAAAGGCAAGAAATCAAAAACTTGACCCGGTGATTGGACGTGACAGCGAGATTCGTAATATTGTCCGTATTCTTTCAAGAAAAACAAAAAATAATCCGGTGCTTATCGGTGAACCGGGCGTCGGCAAGACGGCAGTCATTGAAGGCCTTGCCCAACGTATTGTCAGAGGTGATGTGCCGGAGGGACTTCGCGATAAACAGATTTTTTCACTGGATATGGGCGCTTTAGTGGCGGGCGCCAAGTACCGCGGTGAGTTTGAGGAACGTCTGAAAGCAGTGCTTGAGGAAGTAAGAAAGAGCGAAGGACAGATTATTCTGTTTGTGGATGAGCTGCATTTGATTGTCGGTGCAGGAAAAACCGACGGTGCCATGGACGCGGGTAATATGTTAAAGCCGATGCTTGCAAGAGGCGAGCTTCACTGTATCGGTGCGACAACCTTAGATGAGTACAGACAGTATATCGAAAAGGATAAGGCGTTAGAGCGCCGTTTCCAGCCTGTTCTTGTGGATGAGCCGACAGTTGAGGATACGATTTCTATTTTGAGAGGTCTTAAAGAGCGCTATGAAGTTTTCCATGGCGTTAAGATTACAGACAATGCACTCATTGCAGCAGCGACACTTTCAAACCGCTATATCAGTGACAGATTCCTGCCGGATAAGGCGATTGACCTTGTGGATGAAGCCTGTGCGATGATTAAGACAGAACTGGATTCCATGCCGGCAGAGCTTGATGAGATTTCACGTAAGATTATGCAGCTGGAGATTGAGGAGGCCGCACTGAAAAAAGAAGACGACCGTTTAAGTCAGGAAAGACTCGCGGCAATTCAGAATGAGATTGCTCAGATGAGAGATGATTTTCAGGTTCAGAAGGCAAAGTGGGATGAAGATAAAAAGGCGGTCGAAGGTGTTCAGCAGCTTCGTGAGCAGATTGAGGAACTTAACAAGCAGATTGAGGTGGCTAAGCGCAATTATGACCTCAATAAGGCTGCAGAGCTTCAGTACGGCAGACTGCCTCAGTTAAAGCAGCAGCTTGAGCAGGAAGAAAATTACATTCATTTAAGAGATGATACCCTTGTGCGTGAGCAGGTAACTGATGAAGAAATTTCAAGAATTGTTTCGAGATGGACAGGAATACCTGTGGCAAAGCTGACAGAAAGTGAAAGAAATAAAACCTTGAATCTTGATAAGCAGCTGCACAAGCGTGTGATTGGACAGGATGAAGGTGTTGAGAAGGTCACGGAGGCAATTATTCGCTCAAAAGCAGGCATTAAGGATGAAAATAAGCCGATTGGTTCATTTATGTTTTTAGGACCGACAGGTGTTGGTAAGACAGAGCTTGCAAAAGCACTGGCGGAAGCGCTCTTTGACGATGAGAATAATATGGTTCGTATTGATATGTCGGAGTACATGGAAAAGTTTTCGGTGTCCAGACTGATTGGTGCGCCTCCGGGATATGTAGGTTATGAGGAGGGCGGTCAGCTGACAGAGGCTGTGCGCCGCAAACCGTATTCCGTTGTCCTTTTTGATGAGATTGAAAAGGCACATCCGGATGTTTTCAATGTTCTTTTGCAGGTGCTGGATGACGGACGTATTACAGACTCTCAGGGACGTACGGTAGACTTTAAAAATACGATTCTTATTATGACTTCCAATATCGGTTCAAGCTACTTGCTGGAAGGCATCGAAGCTGACGGTACAATTAAGCAGGCAGCACAGGATGAAGTGATGGATGATTTGCGTGCCCATTTCAGACCTGAGTTTTTAAACCGTTTGGATGAGATTATTATGTTTAAGCCGCTGACGAAGGATGATATTGAAAATATTATCGCAATTATGGTGGCAAACTTAAATAAGCGTATTGCTGATAAAGAGCTGTCCATTGAAGTCAGTGATGAAGCGGCAGCGTTTATTGTGGATAAGGGCTATGACCCGGTTTATGGCGCAAGACCGCTGAAACGTTTTCTGCAAAAGCATGTGGAAACACTTGTGGGACGTATGATACTGGCGGATGAGGTGAAGCCGGGCGATGTGATTGTTATTGATACAGACGGCGAAAAGCTGACTGCATGGGTAAAGTAAATTAAAGACAGAAAGATGTCGTCTTTTGTAAGGCGGCATCTTTTGCGTTAAAAAGAATTTTTTTATTTGGGGGACTAGTCTTCATTCATGGCTTTTGATACAATAAGAAACATAATAAATAAAAAGCAGGTTAGATAATGAATGTAGAGATTTTATATGAAGATAAGGAAATCATTGTTGTTGTCAAGCCTTCGGGGATGCCGTCGCAGGGCGATAAATCAATGACAATGGACATGGTCAGTTATTTGAAAAATTATTTAGCGGCGTCGGGCGGCAAGCGGCAGGGAGAGCCCTATATTGCTGTCGTGCATCGTCTTGACAGGCCGGTAGGCGGTGTGATGGTTTATGCAAAGACACCGGAGGCGGCAAAGCAGCTTAGCCGGCAGATTCAGGAAAATAAAGTGACTAAAAAGTATATGACAGTCCTTACAGGCATTTTGCCTGAAAAAGAGGGAAGGCTTGTCGGCTGGATTTTAAAGGACGGGCGGACGAATACAGCCTCACTCGTATCTGAAAAGATACGCGATGCAAAGAAGGCAGAGCTTTTATATAAGGTTATTCGGACAAAGTTTTATGAAAATGAGCAATATAGTCTTGTTGAGGTAGAGCTTTTAACCGGGCGTCATCATCAGATTCGTGTTCAGATGGCCGGTGCCGGTGCGGGTATTTACGGCGATACGAAATATAATCCGAAGTTTCAGGGGAAAAAAGGGTGGTTTGATATGGGACTTTTTTCTTATCAGCTTGCCTTTAATCATCCTAAGACGAAAAAGCGGCTTGTTTTTGAAGCAGAGCCGAAGGCAGAATGTTTTACAATGATGTGTGGAGGATAATTTGATGGATATAAGCATTTTAGATGTTATCGGTCCTGTGATGATTGGACCGTCAAGCTCACATACGGCGGGGGCTGCAAGACTTTCACGAACAGCGGCGGCCATTGTCGGAAAGCCGTTTTATAAGGTTTTATTTGAACTTCACGGTTCGTTTGCAAATACCTACAAGGGACACGGAACAGATATCGCACTTTTAGCCGGAGTTATGGGCATCCACGAAGATGACGAGCGTCTGTCTAAGGCTTTTGAATTGGCAGAGGAAAGACATCTTGGTTATAGCTTTGATGAAATTGAGCTTGAGGGTGTTCATGAAAATTCTGTGCGGATGACATTTTACTGTGAAGACGGTGATGTACAGAAGGTGACAGGCTCATCAGTCGGCGGCGGGCAGATTAATATTTGCCGAATTAACGATTTTGAAACAGAATTTGATGCCAATTCTGCGGCGCTCATTATCAGCCATCAGGATGTCAAAGGCGTTATTAGTCAGATTACGGGTATTTTGTCGGATGCCGATATTAATATTGCGGTGATGAAGCTGTCAAGACGTTCAAAGGGTGACATGGCCTTTTGTGTGATTGAAACGGACAGTGTTATTAAGGAAGCGGTTGTCAGCCGTATTAAAAAGATAGAAGCCACACGGCATGTGAAGGCGTTAAATAAATTGGACTAGGAGAGAAATTATGTATCATAATCTTAAAGAACTGTGCGCGTGTGCACAGAAAGAACAAAAGCCGGTCTGGCAGATTATCCTTGAAAATGAGATGGCTTGCTTTGGCAGAAGCCGCGAGGAGATTTTTGATGCACTGCGCCAAAGACTGGAGGTTATGAGAGCCTCAGCGAGAAAAGCACTGAACACGCCTTATCCGACGGTTGGAAACTTGATTACGGGAACCGCAAAGACGCAAAAGCAGTATGCGGATAAGAATCAGACCGTGTGCGGAGGTTTTATTAATGAAACGATGGCGATGGCTTTATCATCGTGTGAAATAAACGCTTCGATGGGAAAGATTTGTGCGGCGCCGACGGCAGGTTCATGCGGTATTTTGCCGGCAGTGCTTATGGGCATGGAAAAAAATTTTAATATCGAGGAGGATGATATTTTAAAAGCGATGCTGATTGCCTCGGGTGTGGGGGCCGTGATTACAAAAAATGCGACGGTTTCAGGCTCGGAGGGCGGCTGTCAGGCAGAATGTGGTGTTGCGGCAGCGATGGCATCTGCGGCAGTTGTGTGGCTGCGCGGCGGTACAGACGAGATGATGATGAACAGCGTCAGTTTTACACTGATGAATGTGATGGGACTTGTCTGTGACCCGGTGGCCGGTCTTGTTCAAGTCCCGTGTGCTTCACGCAACGCCTCACAGGCGGTGAATGCCTTACTTTCTGCAGACCTTGCTTTATCGGGGATGAATCCGGTTATTCCCGCGGATGAGACAATAGAGGCGATGTATAAGGTCGGACGAGCCCTTCCTTTCCAGCTGAGGGAAACAGCTCTGGGTGGTCTGGCAGTGACAAAGACGGCGAAGGACATTTCTAAAAGTATTTTTGATTAAATTTATAATATATTTCTGCAAATGATTGACATTTTGAACATTTTATCATAAAATATATTTAGCAAAACTAAATAACGAGTCACAAAAAAGTGAACATCGGAGGTGATAAGATGGATGTTCGTTATGAGCGGCAGCTTAAACGGGGGATGCTTGAGATTATCGTACTCAAGATGATTTCAAAGGAACCGACCTACGGATATCAGTTGCTTAACGAAATGGACAGACAAAGCGACGGATTGTTTAAGATTAAGGAGGGCACACTTTATCCGATTCTATACCGTTTAGAAGATGACGGTATGATTAAGAGTGAGTGGAGTGTTCCGAAGGACAGGGAGGTTTCAAAGAAGTATTACACGATTACTCCGAAAGGTAAAGACAATTTGCAAGAGCTTGCAGAGCTTTGGGCCACTTTTGACAGAACAGTGACCCGGATGCTGGAGGGATAGGTATGACGAAGCAGGAATATATCAGAGAGATTGTGAAAGGTCTGGATTTGAAAAAATCCGAAAAAAAGAGAATAGAGGCCGATTTGGACAGTGATATTCAGGCTGCGCTTGAACAGGGCGAGTCTATGGAGGAGATTATGCGGCGCATCGGTGACCCGGAGGAAGTGGCAGAGGAGTTTATGTCGGGCACATCGAGCCGTCCCCATGAGGCCAGATATATTAAGGCGCTTAAATTTGTGCTTCTTGCCAGTTTGATTTTTGTTGCGGGTTTTCTCATGAATGGCGTACTTTTAAGGATTACCGAGGCCGGCCTTAGTGACGCGGGTTATAAGTATTCATTTTATCAAAGCATATGCTGGCTTGTGCTTGTGATTATCCTTATTATTGTGGAGATTGCAACACTGGGACTTACAACAATATGGTTTGCGGGCGGTGCGCTCGTCGGGCTTATATGTGCGCTTTTAAATTTCAATATTGTTGTTCAAGTCACGGTTTTTTGCATTGTCAGCGGTGTATTGCTCTTTATTACCCGGCCTATTGCCGTGAAGTATTTTAATAAAACAAGAGAGCGGACAAACGCAGACCGTCTTATCGGACGGACGGCGGTTGTCACACAGGATATTGATAATACTTCCGGGACAGGTGAGGCCGTGGTCGCAGGGATGATATGGACGGCGCGTTCGTCTGTTGAGGGCCATAAAATTTTAAAGGGCGATACCGTGGAAATTTTAAATATCAGCGGTGCAAAGCTGATTGTCAGAAAGAAATAACAGGAGGGATATGTTATGGAAATTATTATTGCTGCGATTATTATTATTGCATTGTTGCTGCTTTTGGCGTCCTGTATCAGGATTGTGCCTCAGGCTCAGGCTTATGTTATTGAGCGCCTCGGTGCTTATCAGGGTACATGGTCTGTCGGTTTTCATTTAAAACTGCCGATTGTTGACAAGGTGGCAAAAAAGGTTATTTTAAAAGAGCAGGTTGTAGATTTCGCACCTCAGCCGGTTATCACAAAAGATAATGTCACGATGCGGATTGATACGGTTGTATTTTATCAGATTACAGACCCTAAGCTTTACTGCTACGGTGTTCAAAATCCGATTATGGCAATTGAAAACCTGACAGCGACGACACTTCGTAACTTAATCGGTGAATTAGAGCTTGATGAATCTTTGACATCAAGAGAAATTATTAATGCAAAGATGCGCTCGACGTTAGACGTTGCTACAGACCCTTGGGGTATTAAGGTGAATCGTGTCGAACTTAAAAACATTATTCCTCCGGCAGCTATTCAGGATGCGATGGAGAAACAGATGAAGGCAGAGCGTGAGCGCCGTGAAGCGATTCTCATTGCAGAAGGTGAGAAGCGTTCGGCAATTCTTAGCGCAGAGGGTCATAAAGAGTCTGTAATTCTTCAGGCCGAGGCGGATAAGCAGGCAGCGATTCTTCGGGCGGAGGCTGTGAAGGAAGCAAAGATTCGCGAGGCTGAAGGTGAGGCAACAGCAATCTTAAAGATTCAGCAGGCCAATGCCGATGGTATCCGTTTCTTAAAGGATGCCGGTGCAGATGCTGCCGTACTTCAGATTAAGAGTCTTGAGGCTTTTGAAAAAGCTGCCGACGGCAAAGCGACAAAGATTATTATTCCGTCGGATATTCAGGGGATTGCAGGACTTACAAAATCTATCGTAGAGGTCGCAAAGGAAAATTAAAAGAGGCTTTTTGAGGATGACAAAAGGGAGAAATATATATGTGGATAATCTAAAGGGGCTTTTGATTATTTTGGTGGTTGTCGGGCATTTTACAGACATAGCCATTGATGAAGGTTCAGAAGCGCTAAAAAGCTTGTTCCTTATTATTTATTCATTTCATATGCCGCTATTTATATTTATCAACGGGCTGCTATGTAAAAATATAGTGAGGGACAAGACGAAGGTATTAAATAAAGTCATTACTTTTGGGGGACTTTATGTGCTGCTCAAAGCAGTTTTATATTTTACAAGAACCGTGATTGGCCACGAAGATATAAGCTTTCATTTGTTTAAAGAAGACGGTGTACCATGGTATCTTTTTGCGACAGCGGCTTACTATGTGATTTCTTATATTTTAAGGGATGTCAATAAAAAATGGCTGCTTGCGATGTCGTTTGTGACAGCGCTTTTGGTTGGCTATGACCCTGACATTAATGATGTTTTCGTAATGTCCAGAATTATTGTTTTCTATCCGTTTTTTATTGTCGGCTGGATGTTGGATGTGGATAAGCTGGCAGAATTGATGAAAAAAGTGTGGATTAAGCTTATTGGCATAGCGGGAGTCGCAGGACTTTCATTGATGTGTATTTTCAGGTGTGAGATGCTGTATGAGCTTCGGCCGATGTTTACGGGAAGAAACGGATATGATGAGCTGGAGAATATTGTCAGTCCGGAAGCTGTGTTTAGGATACTGGCTTATATTCTAAGTTTCCTTATGTGCTTTTGTGTGATGGCTTTTATGCCGCATATAAAGCTGTGGCTTTTGAGCGGAATCGGGCAGAGGACGCTGGCGGTATTTTTGCTTCACAGACCGATTTTATATTGCCTTACGTATGCAGATGTTCTTTTGAAGCTTAGAGATAATATTGGTTGGACGGCAGGTAATGCGGTATGGATACTTATGGCGGTGATGCTGGCAGTAATTTTGTCAGCGCCGATTCTTACACGATATGTCAATAAGCTCTTAACAATAAGCTTAGCGAGATAATTAAAAAACGTGCCTGAAATAAGGTGGAAACCTTTATTTCGGGCACGTTTTGTTTTAAATTTCTACAATGTATTTTTCATAGGCATTGATAATTTTTGTATCTTTGTAGGTGTATTCCCGGATATGTTTTCTTCCGTAGCTCATGTGCACATGTCCGTGAATAAAGTAAGATGGCTTATATTTATCCAAAAGCTTCACGAAGCCGGTAAAGCCTTTGTGCGGTAAATCGTCGCCGTCATTGAGACCGTAGGCAGGCGAATGGGTGATGAGGATATCAAAGCCTCTTTTACATATGAGCTGCGGTGTCATTCTAAAAATGCGGCGATTCATATCATACTGGGAATATTGGTGAGGGCCGTTTTTATAGCGCATTGAGCCGCCAAGACCGAGTATGCGCACACCGTTGAAGGTGTAAATCTTATCTTCGATACATGTGCAGCCCTCCGGAGGCCGTTTGCTGTAGGAAGAATCGTGATTGCCGTGAACATAAAGAACGGGTGCAGGTGTAAAGCTTGCGAGAAAAGACAGATAACGGCTGTCTAAATCCCCGCAGGATATAATAAGGTCGATATCTTTGATTTTACTTTTATCGAAATAGTCCCATAATGATTCGGACTCTTTATCTGCGAGTACTAAAATTTTCATAATTCAAAAACCTTTTTTAATTAATCCGCGTCCAGGACACCTTGAAGGAGAACAATCGGCTTGGCTTCATCTTTCAGCTCGTCAATTGTAGGAATTGAGCCGATGACATTTTCTGCAAGCCAGTCCATTTTAATAATTTCTTCCGGGGTAAGGACACCGTCTTTTTCATTTTGTACAATGCCGTCCTGTGAGTAGAGAATACCTGAAAACGGATTGAAATCTCCGGCGCATATGGTTTGCTTTAAAAGTGTAATCAGACGCTTTGTGCCGATTGGGAGACGTTCGGAATAAATGACATCAATGACATCGGCAGACATACCCCACCAATAATTGATGGCCTGTGTCGTACCTGAGGTGTCATCATTTTTCCATGTGCCGTTTAAAATACTTTTGATAATCAGCTCGTACATAGCGCCCCAGTGCCATACAGGCATTGCGAGATTTACAGGCGTGCTGCCGTCGGTATAGTAAAGCCCGAACTGTCTTGATATATGCTCAGGTGTAATCATTTCTTTATTGGAAATGTAATGGACATCATTATCGCGGAAGCTTTTTTCAATATCCCTGTCTTTGACGGTTGACCATTCAAGATATATTTTGGCTCTCGGATTTACAAGCCTTGCACCGAGGGCAAAAGCATTGATGTTGGCAGTCATGCCGTAAATCGGGTAGTCGGCAATATAGCCGAGGCGTCCGTTTTCGGCAAGGGCGCCGGCAATTGCGCCTGACAAAAACTTTGCTTCGTACATACGTCCGTAGTAGGTTCGGATATACCGGTGAGATGTATTGAGCGAACAGTTAAGTATTCGTATATCGGGATGGTCGATGGCGGCTTTTAGGCTGGCGCCGAGTAACTGCGGCGTTGTCGTAAAAATTGTATCATAGCCGTCGTGGATGGCCATATCAATCACATCGTAAGCATTCTCCGGAAGAACATTTTCAATACAGCAGGTTTCTAACTTATCGCCGAATATTTGCTCTGCGTGGGTGCGCCCAAGCTCATGGCCGTAAGTCCATGCCGAGGTTTTTGCCGACTTGTCATGAATAAATGCTGCACGTACTTTTGACGGTGCCGGGGAAATCAGCTTTGATAAAAGCGTCTGCCGCGGTGTCTCGTCGTTTGGCTGCATGACAAGGGCAATCGGTTCTTCCTCCTGATGCATGAGAAACTCATCCCATATTTTTGTAAGGTTTGTGCGCAGCTCGGCCGGCGGTGTATCCAAAAGCTGTTCGTATCCATAGATGGAAATATAAGCGAGCATGGCGTCGGCCTTTGTAATGGAGAGCTTTTTGCCGCCTTTGGCATCGTACTCCTTGGAAAAATGGAGATAAGCTGAGCGGAAAAAGACTTTTTCGTCGCTTGTCCATACATGGTCGGTGCTGCCGGCAACAATCTCCATCAGCTTTTTAAAACTTCCCTCTTTGGAAAATTCAATATAGTTAATGCCTGCAACTTTATAAAAATCTAAAAATTCATAATATAAAACAATGTCTAAATCGTTGGGGTCATATTTGGGCACATAACGTGTTACAGTACCGTAGACGCTGACGCCGTTTAAGTATTTTGATACACTGACGCGTTTATTGCCCTCGACAATGTAAAAACGATTCATAAATTCATATGCTTTAACCGGGTCGCGCTGACCGATGTCAAGCATGGAATCATAAAGATGCGTCCATTTTAAGGCAAATTCTGTTGTATCCTCCAAAAGCGGCATAAAGTTGCCTGCAAAGGCAGTTGTGCGTCCCTGCGTACTTGTGCCGACAATGAGGTCTAAAGGAATATCTATAAGACCAAGGTCTGTGCGTGTTTCAATATCTGTGTGTGATAAAAGGTCATCTAAGACGGGAAGATAAGGGTATTCGCCGTTGGTGAGACGTGAACGGTATTCTTTTTGTCCGAGACGAAGGGCTTTTTCATAATCTGTGTTTGCCATAATTACCTCCCTAAAAAATTGAATGTTCATGGAGACGGGATTCATAGCCGCCTGACATCATGTTAATATAATCATATACCAGTTTAAAAAAAATAACAACTTTTCTTTTTGCGAGTTTTTGATATAATGATATCATGGTGAAAAGGTGGGAATAATATTGAAACAAAAGGTGAAAAAGGGGCAAAAGCCTCGAAATGAAGGTAATGATAAAAAGAAATCCATAATAAAACTGACGGCGATTTTTGTCTGTCTTGCGCTGGGCTTCGGACTTTTATATATTGCGCGGGTATTTCCGGCTTTTGCGGAATTTTATGCAGACTATATTTACCCGATTTGGGTAAATACAGTGGGAAGGCTCATGTCGTTTTTTCCTGTATCTATGGTGGAGATTTTGCTTTACTTATGTATTTTATACGGCATATTCAGGTTGGTGCGATGGATTTTTTCAAAGCGTGGCAGCAGGGGGGCAAGGGCGCTTCAGGGCTTTTTATCTCTGATTGTTTTTGCATCGGCTCTGTTTCTATCTTATACGCTAAATTGCGGCATTAATTATCAACGTCATACGTTTGGTGAGGAAAGTGGGCTTGAGGTGAAGGAACGTCCGGTTGAGGAATTGATTGCGCTGTGTGAAAAGCTGACGGAGGAGGTCAATAGTTATTCCGGGCAGGTCATACGCAATAAAAAAGGTCTGTGTGTGCTTGACACAAATTCGGAAAAAAGAGCTGTGAGCGCTATGCATGCGGTTTCTGAGGAATTTGAGGCGCTTAAAGGCTACTATCCTGTGCCAAAGGGGCTTATTGTATCACAGATTTTGTCTTATCAGCAGCTGACAGGTGTGTATTCACCGTTTACAATAGAGGCCAATTACAACAGGCATATGACTTCATACAATAAGCCGTTTACAATGTGCCACGAGCTGTCGCACCTTAAAGGCTTTATGCGGGAGGACGAGGCGAATTTTATTGCATATCTTGCCTGTATGGCATCGGAAGATATTGATTTTAATTACAGCGGGGCGCTGATGGGCTGGATTTATGCAACGAATGCTTTGTATAAGGCGGATGCCGTTTCTTACCGGATGATGTATGAGCGTCTTTTGCCTGAGGTTAAGGCAGAACTTTCGGCAAACAGTGCCTTTTGGGACAGATACGAAGGGCCTGTCGCGGAAGTGGCAGATAAGGTCAATGACACGTATCTTAAAGCAAATAATCAGACAGATGGTGTCCGAAGTTACAGCAGAATTGTTGATTTAATGTTAGCCTATGAAGCAAAAGGAGGAAACGGCAATGATGATATCGACTAAAGGGCGTTATGCATTAAAAATTATGATAGATTTAGCAGAAAATTCAGGTGAGCGGCCAATCAGCATTAAAAGTATTTCGGGAAGACAGGATATTTCTATAAAATATATTGAGCAGATTATTGCTTCACTTGTGAAGGCAGGGCTTGTTAAAAGTGTTCGCGGCAGTCAGGGCGGTTACTTTTTGACACGTCCCCTGAGAGAATACGGTGTCGGTGAAATTTTAAGAGCGGCGGAAGGCGATATATCGCCGGTAGAATGTGTCAGCACAGATAAAACACCGTGTACCAAGGAGAGTATTTGTCTTTTGCGCCCGCTTTGGGAGGAACTGGATGAAGCGGTCAACAAGGTGCTGGACAGCCATTCGTTAGAAGACCTTGTGCAGAGAAATTTCTGTGAATAATGTATCTTGACAACAATAAATGGCAGTGTTAATATAAATATAGATTAAATCATACTTGATAACTAGGGATTAAAAAGACTATTTTTAGGAGGAAAATTTCGATGAGCAGAGTTGTTTATTTAGATAATGCAGCAACAACAAAAACAAGCCCGAAGGTTGTTGAAGCAATGCTTCCGTATTTTAGTGCAAACTACGGCAATCCAAGCAGTATTTACAGTATCGGCGGCACAGCAAAGCTTGCTGTTGACGAAGCAAGAGCTGCTGTAGCAAAGTCAATCGGCGCAAAACCGGAGGAAATTTATTTTACAGCCGGCGGCTCAGAATCGGATAACTGGGCGATAAAGATGGTTGCGGAAAATCTTTCAAAAAAGGGCAGACATATTATAACTTCGGCGATTGAGCATCATGCGGTACTGCATACATGTGAGTATTTGGAGAAGCAGGGCTATGAGGTAACTTATGTCGGCGTGGATGAGGACGGTATAATTAAATTGGACGAGCTTGAGGCTGCAATTCGCCCGGATACGATATTAATTACCGTGATGGCAGCCAATAATGAGATTGGTACACTTCAGCCAATTAGGGAAATCGGCGCTGTTGCTAAAAAACATGGAGTTCTTTTCCATACAGATGCAGTGCAGGCGTTCGGACATTGTCCAATTAACGTGGATGAAGACAATATTGATATGTTAAGTGCCAGCGGTCATAAGATTAACGGACCGAAGGGCGTCGGCTTCTTATATGTAAGAAAGGGTGTACGTCTGACAAATCTTATTCATGGCGGACAGCAGGAAAGAGGACGCCGTGCCGGTACAGAAAATGTTCCGGGGATTGTCGGTTTTGGTGCTGCAGCCAATGAGGCGGTGGAAAAGATGGAGGCACGTGCGGTTTATGAGGCCAAACTCAGGGATTACATGATTGAGCGTATATTAAAAGAAATCCCTTACTGCCGTCTCAATGGTCATCCGAGCAAACGTCTGCCGAATAATGTGAATGTGAGTATTCGTTTTATTGAGGGCGAGGCACTTTTGATGATGCTTGATATGAAAGGTATTTGTGCTTCCAGCGGTTCGGCCTGTACATCAGGCTCGCTTGACCCATCTCACGTACTTTTGGCCATTGGCCTGCCTCATGCAATTGCCCATGGTTCTTTGAGAATGAGCTTGAGCGATGAGACAACAAAAGAAGATGTGGATTATACTGTAGATGCATTAAAGAAGATAGTAGAGCGTTTGAGAGGTATGTCGCCGCTTTACGAAGATTTTGTCAAATTAGGTAGAGAAGAATTTTAAGAGCGGAGGAAAAGTTATGTATAGTGAAAAAGTATTAGACCATTTTGAAAATCCAAGAAATATGGGTGAAATTGAAAATGCCAGCGGTGTAGGTACAGTAGGCAACGCAAAGTGCGGCGATATTATGAGAATGTATCTTGATATTGATGATAACGGTATTATACAGGATGTAAAGTTTAAGACATACGGCTGCGGTGCGGCAGTGGCAACAAGCAGTATGGCGACAGAGCTTGTCAAGGGAAAGACAATTCAGGAGGCATTAAAGGTTACAAATAAAGCTGTGATGGAGGCGCTTGACGGACTTCCGCCTGTTAAAGTTCATTGCTCACTGCTTGCTGAGGAGGCAATTCATGCAGCGCTTTGGGATTATGCCGAAAAACATGGCATCACAATTGAAGGACTTGAAAAACCAAAGGCAGATATTAACGACTAAGATAGAAGAATAGCGTTTGTGTGTTTTTTGGTAAATATTCCATGTTGACAAATGCAATTTCAGGGTGTCACATTTGTGGCACCCTCATTTTTTGCAGTAAAATCAACGGTTAGAGCGTGCTACTATATATTGTGTTCAAAAAATGTGAAAAACTATATTTTGTATAGTTTTCCATATGGCTTTTTAGGGAGAGCAGTGTTATAATGGACATCGGCTCGAAAAATGCCGGATACGGCAGTGAATATAGATGGATTTAAGGAGAAGACTAAAATGAGGATTATTAAAAGGGATGGCCGTGAAGTGGCTTACAACAGAAGTAAGATTATTATGGCAATCAGCAAGGCCAATGCCGAGGTGCCGGAAGAAGAAAAGATTTCCGACGAGAAAATTGAAGAAATTGTCACATATATTGAAGGTAGAAACCGCAAAAGAATGCTCGTTGAAGATATTCAGGACATTATTGAGCAGCGTTTGATGGCGGAGGATAAGTTTGATTTGGCGAAGGCTTATATTATTTACAGATATCAAAGAGAGCTTGTCCGCAAGGCAAATACAACGGATGAATCCATTTTAAGCCTTATTAAAAACAGCAACAAGGATGTTATGGAGGAAAATTCCAATAAGAATGCGGTTGTGGCTTCAACCCAGAGGGATTTAATTGCCGGTGAGGTGTCTAAGGATTTGACAAAACGTCTTTTGCTTCCTGAAAAGATTACAAAGGCCCATGAAGAAGGCGTGCTTCATTTTCATGATGCCGATTATTTTGTACAGCCGATATTTAACTGCTGTCTGATTAATATTAAGGATATGCTTGATAACGGTACAGTGATGAACGGAAAGCTGATTGAGAGTCCAAAGAGCTTTCAGGTTGCATGTACGGTCATGACACAGATTATCTCTGCCGTGGCAAGCAGTCAGTACGGCGGTCAATCTGTCGATGTCCGCCATCTCGGAAAATATTTAAGAAAAAGCTATAATAAATATAAGGCAGCTGTACGAGTGGAATTTGGAGACAGCCTTGACAGTGAAACGGTCGAAAAGATTGTCCGTCTGAGATTAAAAGACGAATTAAAATCCGGTGTTCAGACAATTCAGTATCAGATTAATACTTTGATGACAACCAATGGCCAATCTCCATTTGTTACATTGTTTTTAAATCTTGACCCGAATGACGAATATGTTGAAGAAAATGCCATGATTATTGAGGAGATTTTAAGACAGCGTCTTGAAGGCATTAAAAATGAGATGGGTGTGTATGTGACACCTGCATTTCCTAAGCTGATTTATGTGCTCGATGAGCATAACTGCTTAAAAGGCGGAAAGTATGACTATATTACAAAGCTTGCCGTAAAGTGTTCCGCAAAACGTCTTTATCCGGATTATATTTCTGCAAAGAAGATGCGCGAAAACTATGAAGGCAACGTATTCAGCTGCATGGGCTGCCGAAGCTTTTTGACACCGTGGAAGGATGAAAACGGTGAGTATAAGTTTGAAGGACGTTTTAATCAGGGTGTTGTCAGCTTAAATCTGCCTCAGATTGGTATTATTGCCAAGGGCGATGAGGAGGTATTTTGGAAGCTTCTTGATGAGCGTCTTGAACTTTGCTATGAAGCGCTGATGTGCCGTCACAACGCGCTGATGGGCACAACTTCCGATGTCAGTCCGATTCACTGGCAGTACGGTGCTATTGCCCGCCTTAAAAAGGGCGAGAAAATTGACAAGCTTTTGTTAAACGGCTATTCCACAATTTCATTGGGCTATATTGGTCTTTACGAGGTGACAAAGCTGATGAAGGGTGTCAGCCACACAACGCCGGAGGGACTTGAATTTGCCCTTCGCGTGATGAATCGTTTAAGAGAAGCAACAGATACATGGAAAAAAGATACAGGCATGCATTTCGGACTTTACGGCACACCGGCAGAGTCTCTTTGCTATCGTTTTGCAAGAATCGACTTAGAGCGCTTCGGTGAAATTGAGGATGTGACAGATAAGGGCTATTATACAAATTCTTACCATGTGGATGTACGTGAAAAGATTGATGCTTTTAGCAAATTTACATTTGAAAGTCAGTTCCAGAAGATATCTTTAGGTGGTGCGATTTCTTACGTTGAGATACCGAATATGCGTCATAACCTTGAAGCGCTTGAGGAAATTGTGAAGTTTATTTATGACAATATCCAGTATGCGGAATTTAATACAAAGTCAGATTACTGTCATGTGTGCGGTTTTGACGGAGAAATCATCGTCAATGACAATAATGAGTGGGAGTGCCCGCAGTGCGGCAATAAAGACCATGCCAAAATGAACGTAACAAGAAGAACTTGCGGCTATCTCGGCGAAAACTTCTGGAATGTGGGAAAAACGAAGGAAATTAAAGCGAGGGTGCTGCACCTGTAATCTTTGGCATGGATATAAAAGAAAGGAAGTTTTCTGCCATGTATTACGCAGATATTAAACAATACGATGTTGCCAACGGCCCGGGTGTTCGTGTCTCTCTCTTTGTCAGCGGCTGTAATCACCGCTGCCAAAACTGCTTCAATGAGGAAGCGTGGGATTTTAAATTCGGCAATGAATTTACAGAAAAAGAGGCAGATAGAATTATCGAATACATGAAGCCGGACTATGTGGCAGGAATTACATTGCTTGGCGGTGAGCCGATGGAATATGTGAATCAAAAAGGTTTACTTCCGCTTGTACGCCGGATTCGTGAAACTTATCCGCATAAAAGCATATGGTGCTTTACAGGTTATCTTTTTGATAAGGATATTTTAGAAAACATGTATGAAAAATGGGCGGAAACGAGAGAATTACTGTCCTGTTTTGATGTGATGGTTGACGGAAAGTTTGTTGAAGAACTGAAAAATTTATCGCTGAGATTTAAAGGTTCATCCAATCAGAGAACAATTGATGTGCAAAAGTCATTGGCTGCAAGAAAAGTGGTTCTGATGGAGGGCTATAACGAATAAAAAGATTGCGCAAGGGGCAGGTTATAAGAGCGTCCCTTGCGCATTTTTTAATTTCCACATTCAATACTGATTTTATTAAATTGTCCGAGCAGGTCATCAATGGTGAGCTGCTTTTTTTCTTCTCCGGCTTTGTCGATGACAGCCTCGCCCTGATGCATCATTAAAAGGCGGCTGCCATATTCTACCGCATAGCGGAGATTATGGGTGACCATCATAGTTGTCAGCTGTTTTTCACGGACAAGCTTGTCGGTCAATTCCATAATTAAGTCGGCTGTTTTCGGGTCTAGGGCCGCGGTGTGTTCATCGAGAATGAGAAAGTCAATCGGTGTCATTGTAGACATTAAAAGTGCCATCGCCTGACGCTGACCGCCGGAGAGGGAACCGACTTTAATATCAAGCTTATTTTCAAGACCGAGATTTAAGTCGGAGAGAAGCTCTTTATAGTAATCAATTCGCTTCTTGTCTGTACCTTTTCGCAAATTAAAAGATTTTGCTTTGTTGTCTGCAATAGACATATTTTCAAGAATAGTCATCGAAGGACAAGTACCGAGGGCGGGATTTTGGAAAACGCGGCCGATGCGGCGATAACGTTTATAATTTTTAGCATTTGTAATATCCTTGCCATCCATAATAACCTGACCGCTGTCTAGCGGAATACTGCCACAAATAATATTTAAAAGGGAGGTTTTGCCTGAGCCGTTACTTCCGATGATGGAAATAAAGTCACCTTTGTTGACTGTCAAATTAAAATTTTTAAAAAGGCACATTTCATTGACAGTTCCGGGATTGTAATATTTGTTAATGTTTTTTAATTCAAGCATTTGTTTTCACCTTCCTTTTACGTTCCATACTAATCACAAGAATAATTAAGAATAATGCCGCTGTAATAAGCTTCATGCTTGAGGAATCAAGTCCGCAGGCAATGGCGGCGGCAACACAGGCCTTGTAAATCACTGAGCCAATCAGTACAGATGATGTGGCTCTTAAAATAGTCAGATTTTTAAAAAGGTTTGTTCCGATAATAACACTGGCAAGGCCGATGACGATAGTACCGGTGCCCATGGAAATATCAAAAAAGCGTTCCTCGTGGGCGTAGACTGCGCCGCTTAAGGCGACGAGCCCGTTTGAAATTGCCAGCCCGACAATTTTAACAAGCCCCTCATCTTTTGCAAGGCAGGTGACAAGCTTATCATTATCACCGACAGCCCTTAAAAGATAGCCGGATTTTGTTTTTAAATAAGCGTCCAGTAAATATTTCGCCAGCAGTGTGACAACAAGAATGATAATCAAGGTCATATAAGGTTTTATTGCCTCAGGGATAAAGCTGTTTAAAAAGCTGTTATCAAAAATTGTTTCTTTAGAAAAGAGAGGGAGGTTGGCCTTGCCTGCGATTTTTAAATTAATGGTGTAGAGTGCAGTCATCATAATAATACCTGAAAGGAGGTCGCGCACCTTTAATTTTACATGAATCAGCCCTGTACATATGCCGGCAGCTGCGCCGCAGACAAAAGCAATTATCAGCGTTACATATGGATTTGCACCTTTTGTGACAAGGACTGCAGCTACAGCGGCACCGAGCGGAAAGCTTCCGTCTACCGTCAGGTCAGGAAAGTCCAATATTTTATAAGTAATATATACACCAAGTGCCATAATTCCGAAAATAAGGCCCTGTTCCAATGTTCCTAAAATGATATCCATAAAAGCCCTCCTAATTAAATGTTAAAATAATTTATTCTGTAATTTCCGTGAAAATTTCTGCTTCTTTAATGATGTCTTCATCAACTGTCAATGCAAGCTTTTCGGCAGCCTTCTGGTTAAAATAAGTGTTGTAAGCTTCAAAGGTTTCGTAAGCCATTTCATTGGCTTTTGCTTCACCTTTTAAAACCTTTGCGGCCATCTCGCCTGTTTTCTTTCCAAGCTCAATATAGTCGAGTCCTGCGGCGGCAAGGCAGCCTTTTTTGACCTGCTCGATTTCGCTTCCGAATACAGGAATACCTTTTTCATTTGCTTTGGCAAGAATTGTCGGAAGTCCCTGAACAACGGTGTTATCTGTGAGATTTGTAAGGCAGTCAACTTTCGTTAAAATATTGTCTGTGGCAAGGGCGATATCTGCGGTTGTGCTGATGCCGACATCGACAATTTCAAAACCGTACTCACCGGCCTTTTCTTTATATTCTTTAATTGCTGATTCCGAATTAACCTCGCTTGTTGTATATAAAATGCCGATTGATTTTGCATCCGGGAGTATTTTTCGGATTAAGTCAAGCTGTGCTTCAACGGGAAGCTTATCTGAGGTTCCGGTAGCATTTTTTGTAGGCATTTTATTTTCATCAGCGATTTCTGCGGCTACAGGGTCTGTGACTGCAGTATAAATAACGGGAATATCAGAATCTAATGCAGCATTAATGCAGCTTTGGGCGCTTGGTGTTGCAATGGCGCAGATTAAATCGACTTTGTCGGAAACGAACTGTGAAGCAATCTGGCTTGCAGCGCCGGAGTCTGCCTGTGCATTTTGAAATTCAATTTTAAGGTTTTTGCCTTCTTCAAGACCTGCGGCTTTAAGACCTTCAATAAAGCCTTCGCGGCAGTTGTCGAGAGAGCCGTGCTCTGCAAATTGTGTAATGCCGATGGTGTAAGCCGCTTCGCCGTCAGAGCCTTCCTGTGAAGTTTTACTGCCGCAGCCGAAAAGTAATGAAGCAGCCATTGAGATACAAAGGATTGATGAGATAACATTTTTTTTCATAATAATTTCCTCCTGTTTTGGCAAAACCGAGAGCCGGGGGAAGCGGCGGCGATTAAAAAAAACCGCCCCAAGCATAGTTTTACTATACTTGAGACGGTAATAAAATCTTATTATCGCGGTACCACTCAAATTGACAAATAAATTGTCCACTCTTTTATGCACTAACATGCACACCTTATTGATAACGGGTTTGGTTCCCGGCGCTGCCTACTCTCCAAAGATTTCAGAGCACCCTCGAAAGTCCATTCGGCCAGTGCATCCATGCCGCATTCACACCATCAGCGGCTCTCTGTAATATCAGACAAAGGCTTACTCCTCTTTCTCGTCGGTTTTGATTGATTTCATTTATTTTCTAATACACTAATACTTTAATACGCAAATGTCAAGACCTTTTTGAAAAAAATTCAGTTTTTTTAAACAGAGTATGCCAAAAATCAGAAAATGTCACGGGTTTAGGTATCTTTTCCGGGAAAATAAGGGTATACTTAAAAATAAGGAGGCAGTTATGGAAAAGTTTTTGCAAATGACAGCATGGAGAATGGCGGTTCCGCGTCTTTACGGCTGTTTTCATATATTTACGGCTGTTTTGGGTATAGTATTCGCTGCTGGTGCTGCAATTATCTGCGCTAAAGTGTATACAAAAATTTATAGGAAAAGCAATGCCGGAGGCAGTAGTTTTTCCTATAGGCTTTATATGATTATCGGGCTTGTGCTGCTTTTTTCGGAAGGCTATAAGCAGCTGTTTAATTTTTATGTTATGAATGACAGGCGTTATGACTGGCATCTTTTGCCCCTCCAGCTTTGCAGTCTGCCGATGTATTTTTGTCTCATAATTCCATGGCTTCGCTCAAAAGGCATAAAAACGGCGCTAAATACCTTTATGGCAGATTTTAATCTGATGGGGGCGGTGATGGTCTTTGCTGACCCATCCGGGATTTTTTCCAAATATGCGGTACTGACCGTGCACGGTATTTTGTGGCATTTACTCGTCATTTTTATTGGATTATTTGCAGGTCTGACAAATTTGGCGGATACCGCATCCCTGAAAAGCTTTTTAAAAACGCTGCCGGTATTTTTCATAAGCAGCGGCTTGGCAATTGCGGTAAATATAGTGCTTCATCCGTACGGCGGCGCAAATATGTTTTATATTGACCCGTATACACCGTCGGTGCAGCTTGTATTCAGAGACATCGCAGCCGCTTTCGGTATTGCTGCCGGAAATACAGCCTATTTTTTGGCAATGATTTTTGGCGGCTTTTTGTGTCATTTTTTGTTTTGGTTTTTTCATGGCAGAAAGAGATAAGGATTTACCCTTGTACAGAAATGGCTTTCTGTGGTAGAATAAATAAAGTATTTACGTAGGAGGAACATGAAATGATAGATAAGTTAGTTGAGAAAATTAAGAAAACCAATGCTCCGATTGAGGTCGGCCTTGACCCGATGCTTTCTTATGTGCCTGATTTTGTAAAAGAAAAAGCATACAAAGAATTTGGAGAGACACTCGAAGGTGCGGCAGAGGCAATCTGGCAGTTTAATAAGGCAATTGTTGATGCGACATACGATTTGATTCCTGCTGTAAAACCGCAGATTGCCATGTATGAGCAGTTTGGTATTCCGGGCATTATGGCGTTTAAGAAAACTTTGGATTATTGCCACGAGAAGGATTTGCTTGTTATCGGCGATATTAAGCGCGGTGATATCGGCTCTACTTCCGGTGCTTATGCGACAGGACATCTTGGTAAGGTACAGGTTGGCAGCAAGTCTTACTACGGCTTCGACGAGGATTTTGTGACGATTAATCCTTATATGGGCACAGACAGTGTTCAGCCGTTTATTGATGTTGCGATTCCTGAGAAAAAGGGTATGTTCATTCTTACAAAAACGTCCAATCCATCAAGCGGGGAGTTCCAGGATCAGCTTGTTGACGGCAGACCTGTTTATGAGCTTGTTGCTGAAAAGGTTGTTGAATGGGGCAAGCAGCATATGGGTAAATGCGGCTACAGCTATGTCGGTGCTGTTGTGGGCGCAACTTATCCTGAGATGGGCGCTGTTTTAAGAAAATTGATGCCGAAGTCCTTTATTCTTGTACCGGGCTATGGCGCTCAGGGTGCAAAAGGTTCTGATTTGACAAATTATTTCAATGAAGACGGTCTTGGCGCGATTGTCAATTCCTCAAGAGGTATTATTGCAGCCTATAAGCAGCCGAAATATGAGAAATTCGGTCCGGAAGGCTTTGCAGATGCGGCAAGACAGGCTGTGATTGATATGCAGCAGGATATCGCAGCAGCATTAAAATAGTTTTTGAAGCAAAAAGTATTGTGATATATAGAAGAAAAATCGGCGCAAACGTTTGCGTCGGTTTTTTTTGACTTTTTTTGATGTTTTTTCGTATGATAATGGAAAAATATAGCTGCGCCTGTTTTTGGCGCACAGGAAGAATTTAGGGAGGAAATTCTCATGGCAGGGATGACAGAAACAATAAGTAAAACAAAGACGGTGTCAGCGACAAGAAATCTTGTGCTGTCCGCATTATTTTTAGCGATTGGTATTGTGCTTCCGTTTCTTACGGCACAGATACCATCTGTGGGAAGCATGCTTCTTCCGATGCACATTCCGGTACTTATCTGCGGTTTTGTATGCGGAGGTCCTTACGGATTGCTCGTCGGTGCGATTGTACCGCTTTTAAGAAGCGTGATGTTTGGTATGCCGCCGATGATGGTTGCTATTCCGATGGCTTTTGAGCTTGCCGTTTATGGGCTTGTGACAGGTTTGCTTTATAACAAACTCAAAAAGAATACAGCAAATATTTATGTTTCATTGCTTGCAGCAATGCTTTGCGGGCGTATTGTATGGGGTGTTGTAAAACTTGTGATGGCCGGTATGGGGTCAAACAGCTTTGGTATGGCAATGTTTATTTCAGGGGCATTTACAACCGCAATTCCGGGAATTATTCTTCAGATTGTTTTAATTCCAATTATCATTATGGCGCTGAGAAAGGCCAACTTAATCGATTAATAAAAGGGGCACGGTTAATCGTGTCCTTTTTTGGTATACGAACGACTGCCGCGGCATATGTTTTTGTAAAGTTAATTTTGCGGGGCAGGATATGTCAATAAAAAAGGAGATTGTGAAGGGGACGCTTATTTTGACCGCCGCCGGAATTGTGACGCGAGTGATTGGACTTTATAACAGAATCTATCTTGCGAATATCATCAGTGCCGCTGAGCTTGGGCTTTATCAGCTTATATTTCCGATATTGGCAGTTTGCTCATCTGTTTGCTGTTATGGTATAGAGGCTGCCTTGTCTAAAATTATTTCCGAGCAGTCAGCCGGGGGCTGTATTCAAAATATGCACCGTACAATGCATATTGGCATCACGATTGCCGGGAGTTTATCTGCGGCTCTATTTGCAATCATTTATTTTTTTGCAGAACCTTTGGCAGTTTATTTTTTAAAAGCGCCGGCATGCAGTGAATGTTTAAAAATAGCAGCCTTCGTTATTCCCTTTTCCACCCTGCATGCATGTACGCTCGGATATTTTTTTGGGATGCAAAGTGCGGCAGTACCTGCGGCATCCCAGCTTTTGGAACAGCTTGTGCGTGTCGGTACGATTTACGGGCTTTCAGTCACTTTCTATGCAGTCTCAGGCGCCGATGCGGTGATGGCTGTTTACGGAATGTTGGCGGGGGAGATTGTTTCATGTGTTTTTACAATAGCTGCATATAAGATAAGTATATACCGCAGCGAAAAAGCTGCAAAGCAGCAGCCAAAGCCGCAGTCAAGACGGGCGCTTTTGTCCCATTTTATAAGCTGTGCGTATCCGCTGACAATTAACAGATTTGCCCTGACCGTGCTTCAAAGCTTTGAAGCTGTCCTTATTCCGATGATGCTTAGAAGCTACTATAAAGAATCTGTGGCAGCACTTGAAATTTACGGCGTTATCACCGCAATGGTTTTTCCGTTTATTATGTTTCCGACAACTTTGACAAATTCGCTGGCAACAATGCTGATGCCGGCAGTTTCAAAGGCCGGCGAGGAAAAGGACTACGGGATGATTCGGCGGACAATTTCCCAAAGTGTTCATTACTGTCTTTTGATTGGTATATTGAGCTTGGCAATATTTTTTGTTTACGGACGGATGTTTGGTATTATTGTTTTCAAAAATGAACTTGCCGGTGAGCTTTTAAAGATTTTTTCTTTTTTATGTCCGTTTATTTATATCGCCGCGTCTTTGGCAGGCACTTTAAACGGTCTTGGAAAGGTTAAAATAACATTGGTCAACAGCATGATTTCCTTGGCAGTCCGTATATTTTTTATTGTTGTGATTATTCCGAGAGCCGGAATCAGGGGGTATTTGTGGGGACAGCTCGCAGGCTATTTAGTGCTCACATTTTTAGATGGTTATTTTGTGCACAAAATGGCAGGACTGGCGATTCATCCGTGGAAAACCCTTGTTTTTCCGGTCGGCTTTGCAGCTGCCGCTGCAATATGTTCTTTAGGTGTATATCAATGGTTATTATATACGGTGCCGCTGTCGCCTGTGGTACTGCTGGGCATTTCGTGCATGGTTATCGTTTTGATTTACGGTGGAAGTCTTGTTTTTTCGGGAATTATCCCACGAAAAAAAGTCTTGACAAGGCAGAACAAAGCAGATATACTATGCTCTAATAAAAGGGAGTAGCTTACATGCACATGTTTGCGGTTCGTCAGTACGGTGCTTCGCACCCGGGTCGCAGCTTAAAGATGAAATTTTAAGAAGCAAGACTTTTATTGTATTGTTTTGGTACAATAAAAGGATGCTTCTTTTTTTGTATCAAAGACAGGAGGAAAGGAGACGAAAACAATGAGTAAAGATGAAAAATCATTACAAAAGACGCAGCAGCCGATTCAGGGACTTACATCCGATGAAGCGGCACGTCTGCTTGAAGAAAATGGCTATAATGAGCTTGCAGGTGAAAAGAAAAAAAGTGTATTCATCGTGTTTTTAGAGCAGTTTAAAGACTTCTTGGTTATTATTCTGCTGATTGCTGCTATTATCTCAGCGGTGCTTGGCGATGCAGAAAGCTCTATTGTTATTTTTGCGGTTGTTACAATGAATGCGATTCTCGGTACGGTACAGCACATTAAAGCGCAACATTCACTAGAAAGTCTTAAAGCTTTATCCGCACCGTCGGCAAAGGTTTTAAGAGACGGTGTTAAAAAGGAAATTCCGTCAAGAGAGGTTGTTGTCGGAGATATTCTTTTAATCGAAGCCGGGGACATGATTAGTGCGGACGGCGATATTATTGAAAATGCAGATTTAAAGGTGAATGAAAGTATTTTGACCGGTGAAAGTGAGGCAGTTGAAAAGCGCGTTTCCTCAGAAGGAGATGAGAGCCGGGAGACAAAGGTTTGCTCAGGCTGCTTCGCAGTTTATGGCCGTGCAACGGCAAAGGTTACAGGAACCGGCATGAATACAGAAATGGGAAAAATTGCCGGATTGATGCGCAGTACATCTGAGCAGAAAACACCTTTGCAGGAGACTATGGACAATTTCGGCAAAAAGCTTTCAATCGGTATTTTGATTGTCTGTGCGTTGGTTTTCGGGCTTTCCGTATGGCGCGGCGAGCAGCTTATGGATTCTTTTATGTTTGCGGTAGCGCTTGCAGTGGCAGCGATTCCTGAGGCATTAAGTTCAATTGTAACGATTGTACTTGCTTTTGGTACACAAAAGCTGGCGAAAGAAAATGCAGTTATCAGAAAGCTGCAGTCTGTTGAAGGTCTTGGCAGTGTATCTATCATTTGTTCAGATAAAACAGGAACATTGACACAAAATAAAATGACAGTTATGGAAAATTATGCTGCCGGAAAAATGATTGCGGATGAGCAGTTTGACAGTACGGATCAAGCCCAGAAGCGTCTTGCGATGTTTGGTATTTTATGCAGTGATGCGACTGTCAGCGGTGAGCAGCTTATCGGTGACCCTACAGAAATTGCCCTTGTTGTTTTTGGTAATAAACACGGTTTGGATGCGGATACAATCAGAAACAGTCATCCGAGATTGGGAGAAATTCCGTTTGATTCCGATAGAAAACTTATGTCAACTAAAAATGAAATTGACGGTCAGATGCTTATGATTACAAAGGGTGCGCCGGATATTTTGTTAGACCGTACAACGATGTCCGAAGAAGAAAAAGCGAAGGCAACGGATGCCTATGCAGCTTTTTCCAAAAAAGGACTTCGCGTACTTGCATTTGCATATAAGCCGATTGAGGCAGAACATAATCTTGTCACAGAGGATGAGAATCAGCTGATTTTTGCAGGTCTTACAGCGATGATGGACCCTCCGCGAGAAACATCACGGCCTGCCGTTGAAGCATGTAAGGGTGCCGGCATAAAACCGATTATGATTACCGGTGACCATAAAATTACAGCAGCAGCCATCGCTAAAGAAGTCGGTATTATTGATGATAATGACACGAACGCTTTAGCTGTTGATGGAAGCACAATCGACGGCATGACCGATGAAGAATTGGAGGATTATGTTGAAAAGGTTTCTGTCTATGCCCGTGTGACACCTGAGCACAAAATTCGTATTGTCCGTGCATGGCAGAAAAAAGGCAAGATTGTTGCTATGACCGGTGACGGTGTCAATGATGCGCCGGCGCTTAAACAGGCGGATGTCGGCGTTGCGATGGGACAGACAGGCAGTGAGGTTGCAAAGGATGCGGCGGCTATGGTATTGACCGATGATAATTTTGCAACGATTGTTAAAGCTGTTTCTCACGGAAGAAATATTTACAGCAACATTCGTAAGGCGATTCAATTTTTGCTTTCCGGAAATACAGCAGGTATTATTGTAGTTCTTATGGCATCGCTTGCCGGATTGCCGCTGCCGTTTGCACCGGTGCATCTGTTGTTTATCAATCTTTTGACAGACAGCCTTCCGGCAATCGCACTTGGCCTTGAACCGCATACAAACAGTGTGATGCATCAGCCGCCGAGAGATAAAAAGGAAGGTATTCTTACAAAGAGCCTTCTTGGAAAAATCGGTCTTGAGGGTGCAATTATCGGCGCAGCTTCGATGGCAGGCTTTTTACTTGGCCTTCAGACAAGTCCGGCAGCCGGAAGTACAATGGCATTTGCGGTTTTATGTATGGCTCGTCTTTTCCACGGCTTCAACTGCAAGGGAGACAGACCGGTGCTGTTTAAAAAGGAAATGTTTAATAATATCTATTTAATTGGCGCTTTTGTCATTGGCATGATTTTATTAAACAGTGTGCTCTTTTTAACACCGCTTCACGGACTTTTCCAGATTTGCCCGATTACAGGAACAATGATTGCACAGATTTACGGACTTGCAATTGCAAGTATGCTGGTTATTCAGCTTAGTAAAGCTTTGAGAAAAAATAAATAATACAGATAACCCGTCGCGAAATAGCGGCGGGTTTTTGCATATGGGGATTTGAATATTAAAAAATCTCGGATTTATGTGCGAAGTTGTCTTTAAATATATAGATAAAACATAAAATAATAGGTGACTGATAATATAAACATAAATAATCAAATAAAAGTAAAAATATTTAAAAATAGTATTGACAATTATGGATTTCAATGGTATTATAAGACTATCAAAAACGAAAGAAAATTTAAAGAAAGTCGAGGTACAGACCACCAAGAACGTAAATTTTAAAAACGGACGAGAAATTTAAAAGAAGGAGGTACGGACCACCAGCATCATAACATTTTATCCAAAAGGATAACAGGAAACATATCCTGAAAGAAGGATATAATTCAAGAACGAAAAACAAAATTAAGAAATACGAGGTATAGTCCAATGCACAAGGATAAAGAAGTCTGAGTGGGGAACACTAATTACAGAAAATTTAGTGTTCCCCATTTTTGTTGTGTGCAGACATGGAACGTGATACAATAATCGGAGGTATTGACAGTACAGAATTTAGTTTTGGGAGTGATGAAGTGGAAGAAATACAGGGATTAATCGAGCATATTATATATAAGAATGAAGATAACGGCTATACGGTACTGACGTTAATGGCACAGGGCAGGGAAGTGGCTTGTGTCGGTATGCTGCCTGCCATCAGTGAGGGCGAATACGTGCGTGCTAACGGTGAATATGTCGAGCATTCGGTTTATGGCCGTCAGTTTAAAATAGAGAGCTATGTTGTTGAGATGCCGGAGGATGTATATTCCGTAGAGCGGTATTTGGCTTCGGGAGTTATTAAGGGCATCGGGCCGTCTTTAGCCGGAAGGATTGTTAAGAAATTTAAGGAAGATACATTTAGAATTATTGAAGAAGAACCGGAACGTCTTGCAGAGGTTAAGGGAATCAGCGAGAAAAAGGCGCAGGATATTTATGCCCGCTTCCATGAAAAACAGGATATGAGGCAGGCGATGATGTTTCTCGAAAAATACGGTATATCTACAACCTATGCCATTAGGATATATAATGAATATAATGATAAGCTTTATTCGGTAATTCAGGAAAATCCCTATCAGCTGGCAGAAGATATTTCGGGCATCGGATTCAAGCTTGCCGATGAGATTGCAGAAAGGGCAGGCATCGGAACCAATTCAGATTATCGCATAAGGAGTGGCATTATTTATGCCTTACAGCAGGCTTCGATGAACGGGCATACGTATCTGCCGGAGAAGCTTTTAATTCATATGACAGCGGACTTGCTTGGAATTGACGAAAGCTATATTACAAAGCATATTACGGATTTGACAATCGACAAAAAAATTATGGTTAAAGAAAATAACGGTGAGCGTGTTGTTTATGCGGCAGTGTATTATTATTTAGAATTAAATGCCGCTAAGATGCTGCTTCAGCTGAATATGAAATACGATGCCGATGAGCTTATGACAAGACGTATGATTGCAAGAATTGAAGCGGACGAAGGGATTGCCTTGGATGATATGCAAAAGATGGCTGTCTTAGAAGCTGCAAGAAACGGTGTTCTTGTCATTACGGGCGGTCCGGGTACAGGAAAGACAACAACCATCAATACGATTATCAAATATTTTGAATATGAAGGGATGGAAATACGGCTGGCTGCGCCTACCGGGCGTGCGGCAAAGCGCATGTCTGAGGCTACAGGCTATGAGGCACAGACGATTCACCGTATGCTTGAGCTTACAGGTGCACCCGATGAAAATATGTCAGCCCGTTTTGAGCGAAATGAGATGAACCCGCTGGAAGCGGATGTAATCATTATTGATGAGATGTCTATGGTTGACATAAATCTTATGAACGCGCTGTTAAAGGCGATTTTGCCGGGAACACGGCTTATCCTTGTGGGCGATGTCAACCAGCTTCCGAGCGTCGGTCCGGGGAATGTGCTTAAAGATATTATCAGGTCACATTGCTTTAATGTTGTCATGCTGACAAAAATTTTCAGACAGGCATTAGAGAGCGCCATTGTGACGAGTGCCCACAAAATTAATGATGGTATGGCGCTTGATTTGGAGAACAAGACACCGGACTTTTTTTGCCTGAAAAGGTATAGTGTGCCGGATATTATCGGTGTAATGGGCGCATTAATCAGAGACAAGCTGCCTCCGAATGTTCAGGCTTCACCTTATGAGATTCAGGTATTAACGCCAATGCGAAAAGGTGAGCTTGGCGTGGAAAAGCTTAACAGTGTTCTGCAGAATTTTTTGAATCCTCCGACTTCGGATAAGCGGGAAAAGGAAGCTCACGGCATCACATTCCGCGAAGGTGATAAGGTGATGCAGATTAAAAACAATTACCAGCTTGAATGGGAAATCACAAGCGGTTATGGTGTCACCATTGATAAAGGGGTTGGTGTTTTTAACGGTGATATGGGTATTGTAAAATCCATCAATCTTTTTTCTGAGCAGATGACAGTTGAGTTTGACGAGGGAAGGAAAATCATCTATCCTTTTGCCCAGCTTGACGAGCTTGAATTGGCCTATGCGATTACAATTCACAAATCTCAGGGCAGTGAATATCCGGCTGTTATCATACCGCTGCTGACAGGCCCAAGAATGCTTTTTAACAGAAATATTTTATATACAGCGGTGACGAGGGCTAAAAAGTGTGTTGCCATTGTAGGAAATGATGCCGCTGTTCAGACAATGATTGAAAATATCAGTGAGCAAAAACGATATTCATCACTTGCCGAACGCATCAATGAGCTGTAAAAAATGAGAAAACTGTAATAAAAAAGTCAGAAACTGCTGTTTTATCCATGATATAATAAGAGAGCTACATAAACATTATAGAAAAAATGGAGAGAATACATGAAGAAAATAGTGATTACAATTTTATCGCTAGTGATGATTGCCGTATGTACAGCAGCAGTATTTTTGGTGATACATTTTGGAAAGATGAGTGCAGAGACAGTGATAATGCCGAAAAAGAAGCTGACGGTTCAAATCCACCGGAATGAGTGGGTATCTGAGCGCGATCAGTCCTATTATTACAATGAAAAGGGCGAAAAGAGCAGAGGGCTTACAGTTATTGGCGATAAGACGTATTATTTTGACAATAAATTAAATTATATGAAAAAAGGCTGGGCGACTGTAGATGGCAGCCGGCATTATTTTGGAGAAGACGGTGTGATGGCAACCGGCACTGTTTCGGCAGACGGCAATACGTATTATTTTGATGAGAATGGCGTGATGGCTGTCGGATGGCAGGAAAGAGACGGCCAGACCTATTATTATGATGAGAATGGGGTACAGGCCTTTGGTTTCAGACAAATTGACGGTAAGGACTGCTGGTTTGATGAAATGACAGGGGCGTACAAGCAGACGAATATAGACACATCGAAGCCAATGGTGGCAATTACTTACGATGACGGTCCTTCATCAGTGACCGGTAAGATTTTGGACATTTTGGAGAAAAACGGTGCCAAGGCAACTTTTTTCCAAATAGGAAATCAGGTGGAGAGCTATCCGGAAGTAGAAAAACGAATCAATTCCCTGGGCTGTGAGCTTGCAAATCATACATGGGAACACAAGTGGCTGTCAAGTCTTGATGTGGACGGAATCAATTATCAGCTTGACCATACGAGCGATACGGTTGAGTCCATTACAGGAAGAAGACCTAAACTAATGCGTCCGCCGGGAGGATTTTACAATGAGACTGTACAAGCGGAAGCAGATATGCCTATGATTTACTGGTCTGTTGATACAGAGGATTGGAAAACAAGAGATGCAAAAAAGACAATCAGCGCTGTCTTAGACCATGTGAAGGATGGAGATATCGTTCTTATGCATGATTTATACGAACAGACAGCGGAAGCTTCGGAAACGATTATTCCCGAGCTGATTAAAAGAGGCTATCAGCTTGTGACTGTCAGTGAGCTGGCGCAGGCCAGAGGCGTGTCTATGGAAAATGGGAAGGTGTATTACAGCTTCTATAAATGAAATTCAGCGAGATTATATGTGCAACTTGCCGAAAATCTGCCTTATGGCGGACTTTCGGCAAGTTGTGTGTTATAATAAATCTATATGACCTTTGAAAGCATAAAACATGAAAATATAGCAGATATATGAAACAGATGGAGAAAACAAAGATGAAGAAATACGATTATGTGGTTGTAGGTGCAGGACTTTTTTCGGGTGTATTTTGTTATCATGCCGTGAAAAGCGGAAAGACATGTCTTGTGTTAGAAAAAAGAGAGACTTTAGGCGGCAATATTTATTGTGAAGATATGGAGGATATTCATGTGCACAAATATGGTGCTCATATTTTCCATACAAGTAATCGAAAAGTGTGGGATTTTGTAAATAGCCTGGCAGAATTTAACCGTTATACAAACTCCCCGGTAGCTAATTACCACGGTGAGATTTACAATATGCCTTTTAACATGAATACATTCAGCAAGATGTGGGGGATTTCCACACCGGATGAAGCTAAACATATCATCGAAGAACAGAAAAAACAGATTACAAAGACACCGGAAAACCTTGAGGAACAGGCGATTAGTCTTGTAGGTACGGATATTTATGAAAAGCTTGTGAAGGGCTATACAGAAAAACAGTGGGGACGCGACTGTAAAGAGCTTCCGGCATTTATTATCCGCAGACTTCCTGTAAGATATACTTATGACAATAATTATTTCAACGACTTGTATCAGGGTATCCCTGTCGGCGGTTATAATGTGCTGACTGAAAAGCTTTTTGAGGGCTGTGATATTCAGACGGGTGTGGATTACAATAAGGACAGGGAAAAGTATGATGCCCTTGGCGAGAAAGTATTGTATACAGGCACTTTGGATTCGCTTTATGATTATTGCTACGGGCAGTTGGAATATAGAAGTTTAAGATTTGAGACAGAAGTGCTTGATAAAGAAAATTATCAGGGCGTGGCTGTCATGAATTTTACAGACAGGGAAACACCGTATACAAGAATTATTGAGCATAAGCATTTTGAGTTTGGGATACAGCCAAAGACGGTGATTACAAGGGAGTATCCGGCAGACTGGCAGCAGGGCATGGAACCGTATTATCCGATGAATGATGATAAAAATCAACAGCTTTTTGAAAAATATAAAGCGCTTGCAGATAAAGACGAAAAGAGAATATTCGGCGGCAGACTGGCTGAGTATAAGTATTATGACATGGATAAGGTGATTGAATCTGCATTTGGGCTTGTGGAGAGAGAACTTATAAATCGTTAAGCGTTTACAAAGCCGTTAAATGATTACGGCTTATAAAAAATGGTATAATAGAAATATTATACGGATGTACAGGGGATATATAGTGGTAAGATTACTGAAAAAATTTGAAAAGTCAATGGTTTTTTTGCTGAAGATATTTCTATACGGATGGCTTATAGGCAGTTTTTTCCTTATTATGGGTATTGAAAACTGGCCTTTGCTTAGACTGTCAAGAACAGCCGGTGTTACTGCGCTGACATTTGTGGCTGTCGGTCTTTGTATGACAATGGCCTATGGCACTTATGATATTGGGCAAAGAAAAAGTAAGCCGATTATATCTTCATTGGCTTTGGCTGTGGCAATTACAGATATTATAACAGAGTTGCAGCTGTCTATTATGAATACAAATGAGGCGAATGGACTTGCATTTGACTTTGCCAGTATAGGTCTTTTGGTGATTACATTTATTGTTCAGCTTATAGGCATCATAATTTTTGCCTATGGAGGTAACTGGCTGTTTTTTAAGGTGAATAAACCCCAAAAGTGCTGCCTTGTTACAGATACAAAGGAAAGTTTTTTTGAAGCGATTGAGGCAATCGGCAGATTTAAAAAGCAGTATAAGGTTGAGTATGTACGAAATTATGCCGCCGAAGACCTGTTTGATGTGATAATTCGCTGTGATACGGTTTTCATTTATAATCTTCCGATTGATAAGCGTACAGAAATTGTAGAATACTGTTACCGTAACCTTATTAATATTTATTTTAATCCTGAAATATCAGACATCGTTGAGATTAATGCGAAACATACAATTATTGATGATATATCATTTGTCAGTGCACCTGTCAAAGAGCTGTCTTTTGAACAGCGGTTTGTAAAGCGGCTTATGGATATTGTACTGTCATTGATTACGCTCATCATATGCAGCCCTGTATTTATTGGATGTGCGTTTGCAATCAAAGTATGCGACGGCGGAAAGATTATTTTTAAACAGCAGAGAGCAACAAAAAACGGCAGAATTTTTTCTGTCTATAAGTTTAGGACGATGAAAGAAAATGCCGGAAATTATTCGGCGAAGGAGGATGACAGCAGGATAACGCCTGTCGGAAGATTCCTGAGAAAATACAGGCTGGACGAGCTGCCTCAGGTGATTAATATTTTAAAGGGCGAGATGAGTTTTGTAGGTCCCCGGCCGGAGATGCTTCGAAACGTTTATTTATATACGCGGGAATATCCGGAGTTTGAGTACAGGCTTAGAGTAAAGGCAGGCCTGACCGGCTATGCACAAATTGCGGGGAAATATAATACATCTCCAAAGTATAAATTAATTCTTGATTTAATGTATATTGAGAATTATTCTCTGACAAAGGATATAAAACTGCTTTTGCAGACATTAGTTGTATTTTTTAAATCAGACAGTACAGAAGGTTTTAATGAAAACCATGAAGATACGATTGAAAAATATAAGGATAAGATGGATATAAACTTATAAGGGTGAGATAATGGGAAAACATTTGATAACCGGAGGCATTGTAACCTATAATAATGAAAAAATTATAGAGCGATGTATAGAGGCGATTTTAGAGCAGACAACAACAATAGATTTTAAGCTTTACGTGTATGACAACTGTTCAAGTGACGGCACAGTGAAGCTTATAGAAGATAATTTTCCGGAAGTAATTCTGATTAAGAGTAAAGAGAACAGAGGCTTTGGTTATGGTCATAACAGAATCCTCCAAAATGTCGAGTCCAAATTTCATGTTTTAATTAACCCGGATATTATTATTGACACACCGGTTATACAGCAGATGACATCCTATATGTCAAAGCATCCGGCAATCAGTATACTTTTGCCGAAGGTATTAAATATGGACGGAAGCGAGCAATTTTTGCCAAAGCGTCAGCCAAATTTTAAATTTGTTATTTTGAGTAAATTTGCGCCTTTTGGCTATTATAGAAAGGTTTATACGGGAGAAAATGAAACGGGAGACCGTCCGATAAAGTGTCAAAATATATCAGGAAGTTTTTTTGTTATAAAAACAGGCTTGATGAAAGACTTAAATGGTTTTGACGAGAGGTATTTTATGTATTTTGAGGATGCGGATTTGGCGCGTCGTGTATTAAAACGTGATGGCTGCATCGTCTATCACCCGGATTTTTATGTTTATCATGAGTGGAAAAGAGATAATACACGGAATATGAAGGGGATACGGATATTTCTTCAATCAATGCTTAAATATGTGATGAAGTGGAAAGACTTTTAAGTCGGAGAGGTAGAAGAATGGTTGATATATTAATGGCGGTATATAATGGCGAAAAGTATCTTGAAAAGCAGCTTCAGTCCATTGAAAAACAGACCTATAAAAACTGGCGTCTTATTATAAGGGATGATGGCTCAACTGATGGAAGCATGAAAATTGCCGAAAGGTTTTGTCATAGATTTGAGCCGGGGAAGGTACTCCTTTTTAAAAATGATGTGCCTTCGGGAAGCGCCAAAAAGAATTTTATGCGTCTGCTTCAAGATTCGGAAGCAGAGTATACGATGTTTGCAGACCAGGATGATTACTGGCTGGAAAACAAGGTGAAGCTGTCACTGGCAGTGATGCGGCGCGCAGAGCGGGAAAACGGAAAAAAGATACCAATACTTGTCCATTCGGATTTGTATGTGACGGATGCAGAGCTGAACGTGATAAGCCAATCATTTTTTGATTATCAAAAGCTTCCAAGGACAGTGAAGTTAAATCAGCTTATTGTACAAAACTCGGTGACAGGCTGTACAGTGATGATGAACCGTGTACTCAGGGACTATTTAAAAGCAGCCGGGGATGCGGATAAAATTGTGATGCACGATTATTTTGCCGCTTTAATTGCGGAGGTCTTCGGAAAAATTATCTTTATTCGTCGTCCTTTGATTAAGTACAGACAGCATGGCGATAACAGTGTCGGTGCTTCTAGGGCAACAAGCTTTAAATATTTGAAGCAAAGGCTTGTGGCAGGGAAAAAACAATTCAGACAGCGCATGGAAGACGCGATGACTCAGGTCGGCTATTTTAATCAGCTGTATAAAGAAAAATTGAGTCAAAGTTCATATAGAAGTCTGCTTGAACAATATGCAGTCTTATCGGGGTTGAATAAAAAGCAGAGAATACATTTTTATATAAAGAATAAGGCACTTAAATATGGTACAATAAGAAAGATTATGCAAATTATTTGGAGTTGAGATATGAGTATACAAAAGGTTATAATAACGTCTTCTGAAAAAATCAAGCCGTTGTTAAAAAAAGTATTTCCGCAAAAGCTTTTAAGCAGTGTGAAGAATAAAATGCTGGACAGACAGCTGAATCAGTTAATCGCAAAAAGCAGAGATAAATTTTGCCGTTCGGCCTATCCGGACGGTGTTAATCTCATAGGACTTTTGCGCGCCCAGATGGGGCTTGGTCAGAGCTGCCGATTATTGGCGGATATGTTTGAACATTCAAAGTACCCGGTGTCCCTTTATGATTTTAACCTTGGAAGCAGTCTTATGAGCACAGAAGATCATACGCTGGATGATAAAATTACAGATGAATTAAAGTATAATATTAACCTTATCCACATTAATCCTGATGAGATGAAACTGTTATACACAAGAATGAATCCACGGGAATGGGAAAAAAGGTATAATATTGCGTTTTGGTTATGGGAATTGGAGGAAATTCCTAAGGATTGGCAGAGATATTTTCCGCTTTTGGATGAAATTTGGACGCCGTCAGAATTTATAAGCCGAAATTTGCGCAAAATTACAGATTTGCCTGTGACAACAATTCCATATTGTGTCAAGGCACCGACAAATGAAAAGTATACAAGAACCTATTTCAAACTTCCGGAGGATAAGTTTCTGTTTTTAGCGATGTACGATTCAAACAGTACACGCGAAAGAAAAAATCCTATGGGAGTTATTCGTGCCTTTAAGAAGGCTTTTTCACCGGAAGATAAAAACGTAGGACTGGTTTTGAAAATTAATAATGCCCGTGAGGAGGATATAAAGCTTCTGAAAGGGATGCTCAAGGATTATGAAAATATTTATTATATCACAAAGGTGATGAGCAAAGTCAAAGTGAATAGCCTGATTAAGGCGGCAGATGTTTTTGTGTCATTACACCGGGCGGAAGGTTTTGGACTTGTGATGGCAGAGGCAATGCTTAACGATACACCGGTTATTGCAACAAATTGGTCGTCAAATACAGAGTTTATGAATGAAAAAGTTGCCTGTATGGTTGACTATAAGTTTACAGAGCTTGAAAAGGATTGCCCGCCATATAAAAAAGGGGCTGTGTGGGCAGACCCGGATGTTAAAGAGGCGGCAAAATTTATGCGGAAGTTATATAGCGACAAAGTATTTTATAATCAGCTGGCCAAAGATGCAAAAGCTTTTGTTTCCAAGAAGCTTGGGATGGCTCAGGCTGTGTCGTTGATTGAATCACGTATTGAAAAAATATATAAAAAGGATTGATGCTATGAAACACTTTAGAGAGTTGTACGATTACAGGGAAATGATATACAGCCTTGTTCGTCAGGAATTAAGAGGAAGATACAAAGGTTCGGTTTTAGGTTTTTTATGGACATTTATTAACCCATTGCTTCAGCTGGCGGTATATACATTTGTGTTTTCTATTATTATGCCAAATGGTATAGAAAAATTTTATTTGTATTTATTTGTAGGGCTTGTGCCGTGGCTGTTTTTCAGCGGTTCAGTTACCGGCGGTTCGGCCTGCATTATGACGCATAAGGATATGGTTAAAAAAATATATTTTCCCCGAGAGGTAATGCCGATTTCTTATGTAACAAGCGGCTTTGTAAATATGCTGTTTTCATTTATCGTTATTATTTTTGTCGTTTTGATTTCAGGTATCGGCTTTAATTTGAAGGCGTGGCTTTTTCTGCCGGTTGTAATGATTGTTGAGTATGTCATGGCGCTGGGCGCTGCTATGGTAACCTGTGCATTGACGGTTTACTTTAGAGATTTGGAATATATACTCGGTATTGTTATGATGGCATGGATGTATATGACGCCGATTATTTATTCGGTAGATATGATTCCGGAAAAGTTAAGACCGATTCTTAACATTAATCCGATGACGCCGGTGATTGTTGCATACAGGGATATTTTATATTATAAGCAGATACCGGAAATGGGAAATCTGCTTTGGGCGCTTGTCCTTGGAGTCATTGTTCTTTTAGTTGGCATCGCTGTATTCAATAAGCTTCAAAAAGGATTTGCGGAGGAATTATAATGGACAGAGAAAATGCAATAGAAGTTAAAAATGTGCGGAAAAAGTTTAGAGTATATTATGATAAGGGCAGCCAGTTAAAGGAACGTCTGTTATTTAGAAGCAGAAACAGATATGAAGACAGATGGGTGCTCGACGGTATCAGTTTTAACGTAAAAAAGGGGGAGGCCATCGGTTTAATCGGACATAACGGCTGCGGTAAGAGTACGACGCTGAAACTCCTCACAAGGATTATGTATCCGAATGAGGGAAGTATAGAGCTTCAAGGCCGTGTTTCCAGTTTGATTGAGCTTGGTGCAGGCTTTCATCCCGACATGAGCGGCCGTGAAAATATTTATACAAACGCGTCGATTTTCGGTCTTACAAAAAAAGAAATTGATGAGCGAATGGATGAAATTATTGAATTTTCCGAAATGGAGCAGTTCTTAGATAATCCGGTAAGAACCTATTCATCCGGTATGTATATGAGGCTTGCTTTTTCTGTGGCTATTAATGTCAATGCGGATATTTTGCTGATTGATGAAATCCTTGCGGTTGGGGATATTAATTTTCAGAGCAAGTGTTTTAACAAGCTGAGAGAAATTAAGGCACAGGGCACAACGATTGTCATTGTTTCACATTCTCTCGGACAAATCGAGCAGATTTGTGACAGGACGATATGGATTCACGAGGGGAAAATTAAGGCAGAAGGAAAACCAAGAGATATTCATCCTGAGTATATGGACTTTATGGGACAGAAAAGACAGGAAATATCAGAGAAAGAAAAGAGCAATAAAGAAAAAAGAGAGGGCAAGGCAGAAGGAGAACGCCCTGAGGAAAAGAGTCCGGAAGTTGAAGAAGCAAGTGCTGAGGAAAAGAAGCGTTGGGGCAACGGATATGCCCGCATTGAGAAAGTCAGAATGATTGATGAAAACGGTAAAACCCAAAAGACTTTTGTGACGGGAAGCCCGGTGACTGTAGAATTTGATTACAGTGTGAAGCAAACAGTAAAGGACGCTGTTTTTGGTATCGGAATTTTCAATCAGAATGGTGAGCGGATTTATGGTACAAATACGCGGATTGACCAGATGGAAGAATTTGATTTAGAAAAAAGCGGTACAATGAAGGTGAATTTAGAGCACGTTGATTTGCTTCCGGGTATTTATCTTTTAGATGTGGCAATAGAATCAGAAGTCGGTGTAGCAGTTGATTATTTCAGAGAAGCGTATACATTTGAGATGTATTCGGCAGTTGGTGATTTAGGTGTGGTCAGATTAAATCATCAGTGGGAAATTTGAAATGCAGGGGGAGTGTAGATGTTTGGACAATCAGAATTAAAGCAAAAACAGGCAGATCAGGAAGGAAAAATAAGACAGTTGGAACAGACAGAGGCAGATAAAATAAAAAGAATAGAGGAACTTTCCGAACGGTGTCAGAGTCTTGAAAAAAGGCTTGATTATCTTGAAGAATGTTTGAGTACGTATGAAAATGCGTTGATTAATATCAGAAATAACAATGCACGTCTTGATTTACTGGAACAAAATGTGGAACGTGGTCTTATTAAGTTAAAAAAATTTGAAAAAGACGGCATACATCTTGCAGAGGGCAATAAATTGTCCGTTCCGTCAGAAGAAAACGCGTGCCTGAAACACCCGGAAAAAGAGGGAGAGGCTTATGATGCCATTGACTACTTTGATTTTGAAAATCATTTCAGAGGCAGCAGAGAAGTTATTAAAGAAAGACAGCGTCAGTATCTGCGTTATTTTTCGGAATGTAAAAATGTTGTAGATATTGGCTGCGGGCGCGGTGAATTTTTAGAATTGCTGAAAGAAAACAATATTGGGGCAACGGGCGTGGATACATATGATGAGTTTGTAGAATATTGCAGGATTCATGATTTGTCGGCGGTGTGTGATGATGGAAGTCATTATTTAAAAACGATTGACAGTACAGACGGCATTTTTGTCGGTCAGGTTGTTGAGCACTTAAAGGAGTTTCAGATTGTTGATTTATGCAATACGGCCTTTGAAAAAATGCAAAGCGGTAGTTATTTAATTATCGAGACACCGAATCCGACATCTTTGGCAATTTATACACACGCATTTTATGTGGACCCTTCCCATGTTAAGCCGGTACACCCGCTGACGATGGAATATTTTCTTCAGAAAGCAGGTTTTAAAGATATTCAGATTGTTTATACAGACAGCAGCAGGCTGGATATAGATATACCGGAAATTCATGGTGATGGTATTGAAAATTCAGATGAGTTTAATAGAGTTATGAAGATAGTATCATCAACGCTTTTTGGCAGTCAGGATTATGCAATTATTGCAAGAAAATAAACAGGAGGTGGCCGCAATGGCACAGGAGATGAAACCGATTAATGTAGAACAGATTATGCAGGAAATTAAAGAAGATATCCAAAAGAGAGGATATACAGATGAAAATGTTGATTTTGTAAATATTGCCGGAGATGCTAAGGCCGTATTAGGGATAAAAACAGATTTTAGCGCCTATGAATTGGAGTGTGCCATCAAGAATGCATCGGATATGCACCGTATTGAATATTATAGAATGATTCCAAAGGGCGGACTTAAAAGTTTTATACAGCGTTCCATTCGGAAAATGGTGAAATTTATGATGATTCCGATGGTTGACCAGCAAAATCAGTTTAATTATCAGACGATTGTATGTTTAAGACAGTTTGAAGCGTTTGTGAAAGAGCATGATATGCAGATGGAGCAGAAAGACCGAATAATCGAAGGCATGGAGGAAAAACTTTATGAACTGAATAAGCGATGTGAAGCATTGGAGAGTCAGCTTAAAGATAAGGAGGCATCACGGTGAAGATAATACAGCTGCTTCCGACATTGGCCTTTGGCGATGCTGTCGGAAATGATACATTAGCTTTAATGCAGGTAATTGAGGAGATGGGTTATGAGACAGGGATTTATGCGGAATCCATCGACCAGCGTCTGAAAGATAAGCGGATTAAGCCGGCATATAAAATACCTTATTTAAAACCGGAGGATATATTGATTTATCATATGTCTATCGGCTCGCAGCTTACTTATGAGATAGAGAATTATCATTGCAAAAAGATAATGATTTATCATAATGTTACGCCGGCCGAGTTTCCGGCGCCATATAATCCGTTTACAGCCGAGGCCTGCAAAGAGGGAATTGAACAGGTAAAGTACCTGTCGGATAAGTTTGATTATTGCCTTGCGGATTCGGAATTTAACAAGCAGGAATTAATTCGAATGGGCTATACATGCAAGATAGATGTGCTTCCGATACTTATTCCGTTTGATGATTATAAAAAGACACCATCCAAGAAGGTTTTGCGTCGCTTTAAAGATGACTATGTGAATATTCTTTTTACAGGAAGAATCGCAGCAAATAAAAAGCAGGAAGATGTTATAAAAACATTTTACTATTATAAGAAATATATTAATCCGAAAAGCAGGCTGTTTTTGGTGGGTTCATATTATGGCATGGAAAATTACTATCATAGCCTTAAAGCGTATGCTGAACGCTTAGAGCTTGAAGATGTCTATTTTACAGGACATATCAGCTTTGCGGATATTTTAGCGTATTATCAGTTAGCAGATATTTTTCTGTGCATGAGCGAGCACGAAGGCTTTTGTGTGCCGCTGGCGGAGGCTATGGCTTTTGAAATTCCGATTATTGCTTATGACAGCTCGGCGATTGCGGGCACGCTTGGCGGAAGCGGACTGCTTTTGAAGGAAAAGGATTTTAAAGTGGCAGCGGAAATGATTCATCGTATTGTTACAGATGCACAGCTTAGAGCAGATTTGATTTATAACCAGAATATAAGACTTAAAGATTTCGAGCATGATGTAATTAAAGAACAGTTCCAAAAATATATCAAGGATTTTTCGGGGGAATGATGCATGAGAAGGATAGCGCTTATTAATCAGCGGTATGGTATGGAGGTCAACGGCGGCTCGGAATACTATACACGGCTGATTGCAGAAAAGCTGAGTAAAAATTTTGATGTTGAGGTGCTGACAACAACAGCTATAGGATACGATACATGGGAAAACTATTATAACGAAGGCATTGAAGAAATCAACGGTATAAAGGTCAGACGATTTAAAGTTGACCGTCCGCGCAATGTACAGTCCTTTAATGCGCTTACAGATAAGATTGTGTTTAATCCTGACAGAACACCGGAGGATGAAAAGCAGTGGATTAATGCCCAGGGACCGGTGTGTGACAGCTTAATAGATTATATATGCAGTCATGAGCAGGACTATGACATTTTTGTCTTTGTCACATATCTTTATTATTTGACGGCGAAGGGGCTGCCTAAAATTGCACAAAAATCGGTATTAATTCCGACGGCACACGATGAACCGTATATATATTTCAGCGTCTACAGAGATATCTTTTTAAAACCACAGGGAATCATTTATCTTACAGATGAAGAAAAGGCATTTGTTGAACAGCAGTTTGAAAACAGCCATATTAAAAATATTGTTGCGGCAACAGGCGTAGACATTCCTGAAAATGTCAGTGAAGTGAATTTTCGTAAAAAATTCCGTATATGGGATAAATATATTATATATGTCGGAAGAATTGATGCGACAAAGGGCTGTGACAAGCTGTTTGATTACTTTATTGCTTATAAGGTCAGACACCCTAAAAATCGCATGAAGCTTGTTTTAATGGGCAAAAAGATGATTGAAGTGCCAAATCATCCGGATATTATAAGTCTTGGTTTTGTCAGTGAAGAAGACAAGTACAACGGCATATCCGGCGCAGAAGCACTCATGCTGCCGTCGGAGTTTGAAAGTCTTTCAATATCTGTACTTGAGGCGATGTCCCTGCATGTACCGGTAATTGTTAATGGAAAGTGCGAGGTGCTTAAAGGTCACTGCCTTAAAAGCAACGGCGGCTTATATTATGAAGACTACTGTGAGTTTGAGGGCATATTGGAATGGATGATATCAAACAGTGAGGTGTGGAAGCAGATGGGAATCAATGCCCGGGCGTATATTGATAAATATTATCAGTGGGACGTGATTATAGAAAAAATATCCGCACTTTTTAACGAGATTATAGATGAAACCGGAGGCAGCAGAAAGTGAAAAAGATAGGATTTGTGATTCCATGGTACGGAGAAGATATTCCCGGCGGTGCCGAAATGGAGCTTCGCGGGCTTGTACATCATTTGCATGATGCCGGTGTTGCACTTGAGGTGCTCACAACATGTGTTAAAGAGTTTACAAGCGATTGGAATATCAATTATCATCCGGCAGGATTGACAGAAATTAACGGCATCAGTGTACGGCGGTTTAAAATACGCAAGAGAGATACGCAGGCCTTTGACAGTGTAAATATTAAGCTGATGAACGGTCAGATGCTTACACGCGAAGAAGAAAATACATTTATCCATGAGATGGTCAATAGTGAAGAAATGTATCGCTATATGGGAGAACATAAAGATAAATACGGTCTTTTCGTGTTTATTCCATATATGTTCGGTACAACGTATTACGGTTCGTTAGTCTGCCCGGAAAAGGCTGTGCTTATTCCGTGTTTTCACGATGAAACCTATATCTATATGAAGATATTCAGAGAGGCCTATTCAAAGACGGCAGGTATCGTCTATAATGCACAGCCGGAATATGAGCTGATGCAGCCAATTTATAATTTAGAAAATACATGTCAAAAGGTCATCGGCGTTGGCATGAATACTGATATTTCCTACGATAAGCAGCGTTTTTACAAGAAATATCATATTGACAGTCCGTTTATCGTCTATGCAGGGCGCAAGGATGTGGGGAAAAATATTTATACGCTCATCAGCTACTTTGAGCAGTATAAGAAACGAATGCAAAATGATATGAAGCTTGTTTTAATCGGCGGCGGCGAGGTTGAAATACCGGAAAGTATCAGAGAAGACGTCTATGATTTAGGTTTTGTGGATATACAGGATAAGTATGACATTACAGCCGCAGCGACACTTTTATGTCAGCCGTCAAAAAATGAAAGCTTTTCGATTGTCATCATGGAAAGCTGGCTTTGCGGACGCCCGGTGCTTGTCCATGAAGCCTGTGAGGTGACAAAACATTTTGCGGTGGATTCCAATGGCGGTCTGTACTTTGGAAACTATCCGGAATTTGAGCATTGTGTGAATTATATTCTTGAGCATCCGAATGAGGCGTCTCAGATGGGAAAAAACGGATGCAAATATGTGAAAGAAAATTTTGACTGGAAGGTTGTCATTAAAAAATATACGGACTTCTTTGAGGAGGTTATACGTAAATATCAGCAGTAAAGAGAGGAAAAGCAGTGAATAATCGCAGGGATGAAATCTACGACAGTATTACAAAAAAACAAATTGGAATATTGCTTGCAGCCGGCGGGCTGATTGGTGCAGTAATTTTTATTATTTGCTACGGTTTTGCTGTACTTGACGTGACAAATGACGGATGGCTGCTTAAAGGCGGGGATCTGATGCAGCATTATGTCGGGTGGAAGGCGTACAGACAGTCACCATGGCAGTTTCCAATCGGTATGACGGAGGGACTTATTTATCCGGATGAGACGTGTGTCATCTATACAGATTCCATCCCGCTGTTTGCGATATTTTTTAAACTGCTTTCACCCTTGCTTCCCGGAACCTTTCAATATTTTGGTTTATGGGGAATTATGAGCTTTATATTAATGGGCGGCATATCGGCGGTGATACTGCGAAAAGGTACGGATAAGCTGTATTTATGTGTGGCAGGCTCTGTATTTTTCAGCTTTTCACCTTACGTTTTTCAAAGAATGTATGGTCATACGGCATTAGCCGGTCAATGGGTCATACTTCTTGCCATCATGATATGGCTCTATAGACCATATTTTAATGATTTTAAAAAGAAAACAATTGTGTGGAGTACACTTTTAGCCGTTGCTTCACTTATACATATTTATTACATTCCGATGGTCATGATCTTTATGATATTTTCATGTCTTCAGGATGTGTTGGAAAATAATGGATGGAAGCAGGATATCCTAATGGGACTCATTGCTGTTGCAGCCGATTTGCTTCTTCTGTATTGTGTTGGGGCATTTTCAGTGTCGAGTACAATGCAGGACACAGGTCTTGGCAATTACAGTGCTAATCTTAATGTTTTTTGGAATCCCCATGGAAATGGAAAGATACTTCATGAACAGCCATTAAGGGCAGGGCAATATGAAGGTTTCGGATATCTTGGGTTTGGCATATTGTTGTTGTTTTTGTGTACGATATTTATGGTTGTGGTTCGTAGTTTTCTCCAATACTGTAGGAAAAGGCAGATGGAAGGTGATAAGGATATTTTATCAAAAAATAAAGTTGGCATGCGTCGGTTTATTATGACACATTCCTTTGCGATATGTATGGTAGCGGCAGTTTTAGTAGCTATGGTATTGGCTATAAGCCCGGTTATTACATATAATGAGCGCATTCTAGTAGTAATTCCGTATCCCGAGAAGATTATGAAGATTTTGTCAATTTTTAGAGCTTCAGGACGATTTATATGGTGTGCATGTTATGTTATTATGATTTTTTCAATTATTTCGGTAACAAAATGCATTAGCCGTCAATGGGTAGTATCAGTGGTTTTATTTGTAACCCTTGCGCTTCAGATTTATGACTTATCTCCGATGATAATATCAAGAGATACAGTAACGAGTGAGAAAAATCAGATGAATGTTTTTTCGGATGAACGGTGGGAAAGAATCATAAAAGGGAAGACACATCTTCAGATGTTGCCGTATAACCTTATATGGGGAAGTTTTGACATGGATCATGTCTATGCTTGCGCAAACTTTGCATTAGACCATGGCATGACAACAAACCTTTATATTGCTGCACGTGTTGATTATGACAAGCTTGCTGAAAATGAACAAAACATTCGCGAAGCATTGAACCAAGGGGTGCGATCGACGGATACTTTATATATATTAGACTCAGGAGAAACTGGAAAAGCCTACGGAATGACGGTTGAAAAAATCGACGAAATGATTGTGGGTTATTTTGGAGAATAAGACTTTGAAAGGTGGAGAAGAAAAATGAACGAAAGATATATTTTGTCAGTTGTAATGCCGGCATATAATGAGGAAAAACATATATATAATAATGCATTAAAAGTTGATGAGATTATAGGAAAATTTTGTAGGAGTTATGAAATTATTATTGTTAATGATGGAAGTAAGGATAACACAAAGACGGAAATAAAAAAAGCGGCTGAGCAAAGAGAAACGATTAAAATGGTATCGTATGATAAAAATGGAGGTAAAGGTAAAGCCATTTGTTTTGGAGTAAAAAAAGCCGTTGGAAAATATATAGCATTTTTGGATGCAGATTTAGATTTGCCACCAGAACAAATCGAAAAGTATATGAAACCATTGGAACAAAACGAAGCGGATGTTGTTATTGGATCAAAAATGCATAAGGACTCGGAAATAGAATATCCAATGATTCGACGTATTATGAGTTTTGGGTATTACATAATGCTTAGAATTTTGTTTAATTTAAAGACAAAAGATACGCAAACTGGATTAAAAGTCTTTAAATCAGAGGTAATAAAACCGATAATTTCATTGGTTAAGACAAAAGGGTTTGCATATGATATAGAAATTTTGGTTGCGGTAAATAGCCGGGGCTATAGAATTAAAGAAATGCCAGTCAAGCTTATATTTACTCGTGAAAATGGAATGGGGCGCATTAAGCTGGCAGATATATTTAAAACTTTTAGAGATACATTTAGCATTTTTTATAGAGCTAGTATAACTCACTTTAATTGACAATCTGTTTGAATGTACTTTACTGTTATGGT
>CABUBX010000003.1 GCA_902489925.1 uncultured Lachnospiraceae bacterium
AGCTTTGTCAAAATAGCCTTTGTTTCTACTGTTGTCTCACCTAAAAGACCTGCAATCTCCTGGGCAACCATCATCTGTTTTTCGATAACCTCCTGAGCGATATCGACAACCTCCATCTTTGTCTCCATCTGCTTTTGCATCTCTTTTTCATCCGCAGTCACATCCTGGAAAATTGCCAGAGCCGCATCAAGGCTTGCCACATAAACAATCGTTTCAAGCACGGTCATCTGATATGCGTCAAGGTATATCTTTTTCCTGTAAATCGGCGTATGGCGGTTTAACACAGACTCAAAATCCGAGGCGTCAAGCAGCTCAAAGACATACATTGTCTTAATGGCGGTCTCCCTGTCAACGCCGAAAACCTCCTCCGCTTTTTTGTTCATTTCCATGATTTTAAGCTGGTCATCCACAATAAGAATCATATTCGGTGTCGTTTCCATCACAACATTGGACATCGAGTTTGCCGTTTCATAAGCATAAGGCAGACACATCTCCTGTTCGGCCTTTCCCTGAAAAACAGCAATTGCCTTTTCCCTGCAGGACGGATAGCCGCAGGCGCCGCAGTTTAATTCCTCATCCTTATTATTTTTTCCGGTTGCCTTTAATATACGGCGAATCTGTTCCTCCGTCGGCAAATCATCTCTGAGCATTCTTGAATAAAATACTTTATGTAAATCAAGTGTCACCGCTTCCTCTAACAGTGAAGCCGGCTGATGCTGCACCTGCTTTTCAATCTCAATTGTTGATTCAAAACGTGATATTTTAAGCTTATTGATTGCAGGGCCTTTGATACATCCGCCCTCACACATATTCGCTTCGATAAAGCAGTGTTTAAGCCGCCCCTCCTTCATTTCCTCAAAAAGCTCACGGCAGTTTTCCATACCGTCAATATCAAACATTGTATAGCCGCCTGTACCATGCCCGGTATCGACAGACGTCATAACACCTTTTCTCACCGGGTAAAGACGGTTAATCTTCGGATCCGGATTATCGACAGGCATCTCCTCGCAGGCAAAAACATCAATACCGGCCTCCTTAAACCAATCCTCCAATTCCGCAAAAGTAATGACCGCATCAATGTAGCCTTCTGTACGCTCATCCTCCCTTGCTTCTTCCTTCTTTGCAACACACGGTCCTGCAAATACAAGCTTCACATCATCCCCGTAAAGCTTTTTCATCAGCATACCGTGGGCAACCATCGGTGATACAACGGGCGCCATATCTCCAATCAACTCCGGATAATACTTCTCCACAAGGTCATTGACGCTCGGACAGCATGTCGTAATAATATTTTCCATCTGCCCCTCATCCATCAGCTTTTGATAGGCGTCTGTCACAAGTGCCGCCCCCTCGGCAGTCTCCCGCACATAGGTAAAGCCCAACTTTTTTAATGCGCATATAACTTGCCCCGGTCTGTCATAGTCAAAAATACCGAGATAAGACGGCGCTATGGATAAGGCTACTTTCTTTCCGGCAGCCAAATAGGCTTTAACCATCTCCAAGTCACTGGCAAAAGTCTTTGCATTTTGCGGACAGACTTCAAGACAATGCCCACAAAGCACACAATAATCAGTCATAATCTGTGCCTGTGCATTCTTCACGCGAATTGCTTTCACACTGCATGTACGCACGCATTTATAACAATGCTTGCAGCTTGCGTTTTTAAAATCAATAATATTCATTCTGTTTCCCCCCTAACCTTCTTATAAAACCTCTACTGTATTCATCTCTTTTTTAAGTCCCCGCATCCTTAAAATATAGGCTGCAATTAAAAGCACATCGGCGCCAATCCATGCAGCCAACTCTGCAAAATAAAGCGAGGTTTCCCCAAACAGCGGCGGCAGAAAAATAACAACCGCAACGCGCATCACCAACTCCATAATCCCCGAAAGCATCGGAATCAATGTATCGCCAAGCCCCTGCATCACATTCCGGTAAACATGAATTAAATATAAAATAAATAATGTGACGCCCATAACATTTAAGTAATTCACGGCAACGTCCATTGCCATATCTGTTTCACTGCCGGCACCTGAAATAAACATTGACAAAATCTGACGCCCGAAAATTAATACAACGGCCGAGATTATTGACGATGTCACTGCCGAAATAATCAATGAAGCATGAACGCCTTTAGGAATACGGCTGTATTTTTTTGCCCCCATATTCTGACTTGCATAGGTCGATATGGCAAAACCGAAGGCAATCCCTGCCAGTTCTAAAAGACCGTAGAGCTTATTGGCCGCGGTAAAGCCTGCCACGAAATGAAGCCCGTACTGATTAATCACCGACTGAATCACAAGACCGCCGACGGCAATCAAAACATTTTGGAGGGCAATCGGCAGACCGAGCTTAAAAAGACGGCCGGACAGCGCCATATCGCGCTTCCAGTCCTCACCTTTCAGCTTCAATATAGAAAGCTTGCGTATCGCATTAAAACAGTATAATGCCGAAAATACCTGTGCGATGACCGTTGCGGCTGCGGCGCTGGCAACACCAAGTCCAAGCCCTATAACAAAAACAACATCCAGCACAACATTAATTGCCGCCGCAATTATCATAGCAATTAAAGGTGTTTTACTGTCACCGAGCGCTCTGAGCACCGCCGCCAGTAAATTGTAAGCCATCACAACAATAATACCGCTAAAGGCAACGCGCACATATGAAAGTGCATCCGCCATAATATATTCCGGTGTATTTAAAAGCACAAGCATCGGCCTGGCCGCAAGCTGGCTGACAATGAGCGTCACCACAGCAATCACACCGCTTAATATCGTCGATGCCGCCAGTGTTTTTCTCAGATTACCGAAACGTCCGGCGCCAAAATGCTGGGCAATCAAAATTGAAAAGCCCTGAGTAAATCCGGTAGCCACACCAATAACCATCCAGTTAAACCAGTCAACTGCACCGAGCGCCGCCAGCGCATTGACGCCGAGACCTTTTCCGACAACAACCGTATCGACAATTGTATACAGCTGCTGAAAAATATTTCCAAACATCAAAGGCAGCGCAAAATTAATGAGCAATTTTATGGGGCTGCCCGATGTCATATCCTTTACATTTGCTGACATAAAAAATCCTCCTGTGATGTCAAAACTCACACTACAATTATACTTGATTATGTCAGCGCTTTCAAGAAAGAAGGCTTCAAAAAAGATTGCCGCCAGGGAAAATCCTGCGGCAATCCTTTTTTATCGCTTATTTGACAGCTTCCACATATTCATTTTTTCAGCTTCTTTGATTAATTCATCTCTGAAATCAGGATGCGCCACAGAGATAATCTTTTCGGTTCTCTGCCATGTCGTTGTACCTTTAAGCTCTACAATACCGTATTCTGTGACAAGGTACTGGATATTGGCGCGGGTTGCGGTGATAATGCCGCCCGGTGTGATTGTCGGACGGATACGGCTCTTTAATGTGCCGTCTTTATCCTTCACTGTGGAGGAACAGCAGATAAAACTCTTGCCACCCTTGGATAAATACGCGCCGAGCACAAAGTCAAGCTGACCGCCTGCACCGCTGATATGGCGGACACCAGAAGATTCCGAAGCGACCTGTCCGAACAAATCGACTTCAACGGCGTTGTTAATGGACATAAAGTTATCCAAAGCAGAAATATTGCGGATATCATTTGTATAGTCCACAGGGGCTGCCATGACCGCCGGATTATTATTGATATATTCGTACATCTTATCTGTACCTGCCGCAAATGTAAATACCTGACGGCCTCTGTCGATTGTTTTATATTTTCCGGTAATTTTTCCGGCATTTGCCATGTCCACAAAGGCATCCACATACATCTCCGTATGTACGCCCAAATCCTTTAAATCTGATTTTGCAATCAAAGAGCCGACTGCATTTGGCATACCTCCAATACCAAGCTGAAAGCAGGCGCCGTTTGGAATCATCGGCACAATAAGCTCTGCTACAGCCTTATCCACATCGGAAGGCTCTCCCGAAACAAGCTGTGCCACCGGAGGATTGTCACCCTCTACAATCATCGTCACATCGCTGATGTGAATACTGACATCATGACCGCCGCGGCATACGGGAATATTTTTATTGACCTCAACAATAATCACATCGGCAACCTCGCAAAGCGCACCAAGCTGTGAAGCGCTAAGACCAAAGTTAAAGTAACCATGGGCATCCATCGGCGTCACCTGCAGCATCGCAACGTCTACATGCTTAATATGTTGGCGGTAATAAACCGGCATTTCAGAATAACGCAGCGGATTATAAAAGCAAAAACCTGTGCTCATCAAACGTCTTTCAATCGCTGATGTGTGCCATGAGTTCCATGTAATACGTCCAAGGGCATCGTCTAGCTTTGTCACCTCCGGCTGCCACATGGCAATACCGCCGCGGAAATTAATATCTGTCAGTGATTTATCTTCTTTCAAACGTTTTGCCAGTGCCGCATCAAGCGCTACCGGATGATTTGCACAAAAACTGTAATCTACCCAATCCCCGGATTTTATAACCTTGACAGCTTCCTCGGCCGTTGTCAGTTTCTCATTATATTGCTCAATAAATCCCATAAATTACTCCTTTCATCTGCCAAAATTTTCTATTTAGGTAAATTTTATTATAATCTAAAATTAATTATTTTTCTGTAACTACAGTGACAAAAAAATCTCTGCGGCCGATACCGCAGAGATTTTTTAATGGAGTTTATAAAAAATGGATTCGCATGGCATATTTACTGTGCTTTGATTTTCTTTACTTCTTCAATCAGTAAAGGCAGCACCTTCACCGCATCACCGACGATGCCTACATCGGCCACGTCAAAAATCGGCGCGTCCTCATCTTTATTAATGGCAACAATATAACCTGAGCCAATCATACCCGACACATGCTGTGTCGCACCGGAAATACCGCAGGCGATATAAAGCTTTGGCGCAACAATCTTTCCGGATTGTCCGACCTGATGTGAACGCGGTACCCACTCATCTTCAATCGCCGGTCTTGTCGCACCGACAACACCGCCTAAAACATCGGCAAGTTCTTTGACAAGTTCAAAATTTTCCTTGCTTCCCATACCGCGTCCGCCGGATACGATAACGTCCGCTTCCTCAAGATTGACTGTCTCAGCGACTTCTTTAACCGCCTCGACAATTTTTGCCATCAGCATATTTTCAGGTATATCGATTGTTTCCTCAACAATCTCACCACTTCTGTTCTCATCAATATTTTTAGAAAATGAGCCGCCGCGAACAGAAGCCACAGCCGGCATACTGTGAAGTATCACATCGTTAAGCACTGTCCCGCCGTAAACCGGACAAGTAAATACAAGCTCTCCGCCATCCTCTGTCATATTCATAACATCTGTCACACAGGCTACGCCAAGTTTTTTTGCTGTCATCGGCAAAACATCTTTGCCTGTCAGGGTTGCAGCGCCGAGTACAAGCTCTGCCCCATATTTTTTTGCAAGCACCGAAAGTACCTGTGCATAAACCTCCGGCTGATAACCGTCAGTCTTTACAGTTGCTGCCGTATCTGCACCGGCTGCAATGACTGTTTTTGCGGCTTCGGCTGCATCAAACAGCACCGCTGTCACCTTACCGCCATCGGCAATTTCCTGTGCTTTTCCCAATATTTCCAACGCCGCACTCACAGGAGAGCCGTCAGAAGTTTCCACATAAACTAATATATTTTTACTCATCTTTATGCCCTCCTAAAATACCTTTGCCTCACTCATCAGTGCAATGGCCTGACTGACAGCATCTTCAGCGGTTTCTGCTTTAATCTTAACACCGGCTGCGCGTTTTGCAGGCTCATAAACCTTCACAACCTCAATTTTACTTTCAGACGGCGCTTCTGTCTCAAGCTCTGTAATCGTTTTCTTTCTGGCCGCCATCTTGCTCTTAATTGTCGGATATCTCGGGTCATAATTTGGTTTCTGAATTGTCACAACGCAAGGCAGCTTCGCTTCAATCGTATGATAGCCCTCATCCGTCTCCTGTTTAATTTTTGCCGTACCTTCTGCCGCTTCCACAGCAATCACATTGGCTGCTACAGGCATTGAAAGCTCGTCTGCAAGGAAAAGACCCGTCTGACTTGCTGCATAATCCGTAGATTCCTTACCTGTAAATACGATATCAAACTGCTTTTCTCCGGCTGCTTCAATCGCTCTCTTTGCCTTAGCGAGACACTTTGCAATACCTTCGGCATCAAGCGTCTGTGCACTTTCATTTTTCACAAGATATGCCTCGTCCGCACCGACAGCAAGACAGTTTTTCAATGAATTTTTCACGCTGTCATCGCCGATTGAAACAACCGTCACTGTACCTCCGACAGACTCTTTAAGACGTACTGCCATCTCAAGGGCATATGTATCAAACGCATTTACAACCGGTGTCACACTTTCTAATGCCGGAGTCCCTGTTTCCGGGTTCAAATGAATTTCAACCGAATCATCGGGCACCTGTTTTATACAAACTAATATTTCCATAGTGATTCTCCTCAATATTTATTTGCCAATCACATTGTTGGCAACAACGATTCTCTGTACTTCGTTTGTACCCTCGAAAATCTGGAAGATTTTCGCATCTCTTAACAGTTTTTCCACCGGATACTCACGGCTGTAGCCATAGCCGCCAAAAATCTGAATTGCTTCGGAAGCAACTTCCATCGCAATATCGGAAGCATAGCATTTGGCAATCGCAGATTCCATGCTGTGCGGCAATCCCATATCCATCTTTGTCAATGCATGGGCAACCATCTGACGGGCTGTCTCCGTCTTAATCTGCATATCTGCAATCTTAAACTGAATTGCCTGATTTTTAATAATCGGCTTTCCAAACTGGATTCTTTCTTTGCCGTAAGCAATCGCTTCATTAATGCCGCGCTGTGCAATACCTGTGGCAACACAGCCCATCCATGTTCTCGCCTGGTCGAGTGTCTTCATGGCAATGGAGAAGCCTCTGCCTTCCTCACCGATAAGGTTTTTGGCAGGAATACGGCAATCCTCTAAAACAACATCGCATGTATTGGATGTACGGATACCCATCTTGTTTTCTTCATGGCCTGTGCTAAGTCCCGGTGTGCCGGCCTCAATAAAGAACATTGAAATGCCCTTAACACCTTTTGTCTTATCTGTCATCGCTGTCACACAGTAGAATGATGCAACGCCGCCGTTTGTGATAAAGCACTTTCTGCCGTTTAATACATAGTCATCACCGTCTCTGACAGCAGTTGTCTTACCTGCGCCGGCATCAGAACCTGCCCCCGGCTCTGTCAGACAAAATGCGCCGAAGCCGCCGTCTAAGATAAGGTCGCAGGCACGTTTTTTCTGCTCATCAGAGCCTGCAATCAACACCGGCTTCATGCCAAGACCGCTCGCTGAAATCGTTGTAGCAAAGCCTGCGTCCGCAATTGCCATCTGCTCAATTAATGCTGCCACATCCACACGGCTCAATCCCGGTCCGCCGTATTCTTCAGGCACTTCAAGTGCCTGATAGCCCTGTTCAATGGCTTTATCATAAATTTCTTTTGGCCATTCGCCGGAAACATCGTATGCCTTGCACTGTTCCATGACTTCCTTTTCACAAAAATTCTTAACGTCCTGTAATAAATCCTGAGCTTCTTCTGAAATTAAATATGCCATAACAACTTACCTCCTGTTGTATCATTAAAATCATAAACATCTTATTATTTTTAAAGTTTGTAACAAATCTTATCCGGATTCAAAATCATCTTAGGGTCAAAGACTTCTTTAATACCTCTCATCAGACGCATACTTGCCTCGCCCGCAAAATCTGCAAGATATTCCATCTTGCCATAGCCGATTCCGTGCTCGCCCGAAATCAAGCCGCCGCACTCTGCTGCCTTCTTGTAGATAATTTCCATAAACTCTGCAACCTGACGTTTAAACTCTGTCTCGTCCATATCATTTGCACATGTATAAATATGAAGATTACCGTCACCGGCATGTCCAAAGCTCTTAATTGCAAAATCATAGTTGCCCTGAAGCGACTTCACATAGGTCAGATAATTTGCAATCTGATTAACAGGGACAACGACATCACATTCATCCAAAAGCTTTGTCTCTGCCTCAATCGCTTCAAGGAAGGTGCTTCTTGCAGCCCATGCCTCTTTCTTTTTCGCCGGTGTATCGGCAACAAGTACATCAACTGCGCCATCCTCAAGGACAACCTCCGCTGCTTTTTCGGCAATTTCTTCAAGACTTTCCATATCCTCACCGTCGAAGGTGACAAGTAGGTAAGCGCCGATATCAATGCCCTCAACCTCTTTAGGGAATACATTCTTGCCAAGATATCTTTCAGATACAAGCACAATTTCTTTTTCCATAAATTCAAGCGCCTGAGGCTGCAAATGGTTCATGAAAAATTTTGGTACTGTAGAAATACAATCTTCAAGATTTTCATAAGGAATAATCAAGCTGATAGTTTCCTTCGGCGCCGGAATGACTTTTAGCGTCAGCTCAGTAATAATACCGAGTGTTCCTTCCGAGCCAATCATCAGATTTAAAAGGCTGTAGCCGGTGGATGTCTTAGAGACGGTTGCACCAAGTTTTATAATCTCACCTGTCGGAAGTACAACGGTCATCGCACGCACATAATCTCTTGTACATCCGTATTTAACAGCACGCATACCGCCGGCATTTGTTGCCACATTGCCGCCGAGTGTTGCAAACTTTTCGCCCGGGTCCGGCGGATATAAAAGTCCCTGCTTTTGTGCATCCTCAGCAAGGTCATTTAGCAGTACGCCCGGCTGAACATGGACAACAAAATTTTCTTTGTCATACTCAAGAATCTTATTCATCTTGGACATGTCAATCATGACGCCGCCATGAAGAGCCACGGCCGCACCTGTGAGACCTGTGCCTGCGCCTCTTGGGATGACAGGGATACTGTTTTCATAGCAAATCTTTACGATTGCCGCGATATCCTCTGTCGTTGTGCCCTCAATCAAAACCTCCGGCGCACCTTTGCCATAGATTGGCATCTCGTCATGAAAATAATCTTCATTAATTTCATCCTTTACATACACCTTGCCCGGAACTATCTTTTTGAATGCCTCAATAATTTCAGGTGTCACTTCATTGTAAACCATTTCCGCCATTTTTTATTCCTCCTTATTTCTCACAATGACCGACACACCGTCAGGAATGACTGTAATTTTTGCATCATCCCGTCCGAGATAAGCATCTGCCATTTTAATTGCTTCATCAACACTTTCCGCATAATCCATCTGCATATCCAGCACCATCTGCTGCGGCGCCTGCGTTACCATAATGACCTTGTATTTTAAAAGTATTCTGCACAAAATCTGTGCTTCCCACTGGTCGGGAATCGTTTCTTCCATCGGCGTATCCAAAAATCTCTGCATGATTTCTTTTTTGTCCCTGCCGCCTGCAAACGTATCGTAAAGCGACTGTCCGCCATGTCCGTCAATACAGCTCGATACCATAATAATGACACCACCCGGCTTACATGTGGCCTCCGCCGCCGTCATCCCTTTGACCGACTGATAAATATTCTGGTCCAGCGGATAACCGCCATTGGTCGAAATAACAATATCTGCCGGCCTTGCATCAACACCGGACATCTCGTCAACAAAGCAACAGCCCGTTTTATGTGCTGTGTTAAAGTTTCCCGCATAAGCTTTAATGACCTGCTTATTTTCATCCAGAACAACATTGACAATAAAGGCCAGCTTTGCAGCCCTGGCTGCATAGACCATATCTTTATGAATCGGGTTGCCTTCCAAAATACCTGTTCTTGAATATGAACTGTCAATAAATGCCGAGCAATGGTTTGACATAACCGTTACAGCACTGGAAACCCCCGGCAAAACACTCTTTCGCCCGCCGGAAAATCCTGCGAAAAAGTGAGGCTCAATAAATCCCTCCGATATAAGCAAATCCGCTTCGGCAGCCACCTTATTAATCAGCAGCCTGCCGCCGGACGGCAGCGTGCCAATCTCCGTCATATCCTCGTCATTATGACTCATATGGACAACAAAATGAATATCTTCTCTTTCAACAATGTCCCTGCCGAATTTATAGATAAGCTCATCTTTTGTTGTCGGTCTGTGAAAACCTGTTGCAATCAAAATTGTCAGCCTTGCATCGGGATTGCCTGCTTTAATTTCATCAATGACCGCCGGTGTAATGACTTTGCTCGGTACCGGCCGTGTATGGTCGCTTGCAATCATCACAATATTTTTCTTACCCTTTGCAAGTTCTCTTAATCTCGGCGAATCAATCGGATTCCGGAGGGCTTCCCTGACAATCGCCTCTTGCGGCCTGTCTGCCTTGTATTCGTGCGCTTTTGAAACAAGCACGCCGTTTAATCGTTCATCCGGAATTGTAATTTTCATTTTTTCTTTGCCAAAAGGCAAGCTAATCACTGCCATCTCAAACTTCCTCCTAAATCAGGCTCATGCCAAAATAAGCAACAAGTCCGTAAATGATAATAAAAATCACATAATATTTAACGACGCCTGTCAGCATCTTGCTTTCCTGTCCGACAGTATCTGTCGCTGCTGCGGCAACTGCAATGCTCTGAGGTGATATAATCTTCCCTGCCGTGCTGCCGATTGTGTTTGCCGCAACCATCCACGTTGCATCCATATTCAAGGCTGCTGCCGTACTGTACTGAAGCTTTGCAAAAAGGACACTGCTTGATGTGGCGCTGCCTGTCACAAATGTACCAATTGAGCCAATAAGCGGTGCAACAAGCGGATAAAAGCTTCCGGTAATACCGACAATAAAATCTGCAATATTTTGTGTCATGCCGCTGTAGCCCATGACCTTCGCCGTTCCTAAAACAGCCATAATTGTGATAATTGTTTTTGACATTTGCTTCACGGTCGCACCAAGCACCTTAAAAATCTCTTTTACAGGACACTTCTGAATCAGTCCGCCGATTATGGCGGCAATTAAAATAAGCACGCCCGGTGTGGCAATCCAAGTTAATGTATACGGTGCCGCACCCTCTCCGGTATAAATCGGAATACTTGATTTCACTGCTGCCAGAGGCTCATGAATCTCAGGAACCAATGATGATGTCACTAAGAGGAAAATAAGAACGAGAATAAAAGGACTCCATGCAATCAGACCTTTTTTTACACCTACCGATGTATCGTCCTCCTCAACATTGATATCAAATTCCGTTTTCTTATCTTTTCTTAAAAGTTTTGCAAAAATAATGGTTACTGCCATACACACAACAGAGCCAAGCACGGCAGGAAGCTCTGCACCGACAAACTTTGCGGTTAAATACTGCGGAATCACAAAAGCCGCACCTGAAATCAGTGTAATTAAGCCGACTCCCTTAAAGGCTGCAAAGCCTTTGGCACCACATTGCTTTCCGGTCATATATACAACAAAAAACGGAACTAAAATTATCATCACAAACAGCTGCAAAACAACATAGACGGCTGTCTGCATCGAATCGGTGCCGGCCACATTGGCTGCTGTCACCGTCGGGATACCGATTGAGCCAAAGGCCACCGGCGTTGTATTTGCCACAAGACAAACAATCGCAGAAAACAGAGGATTAAATCCAAGGCCGATAAGTATGCCTGCCGGAATCGCGACCGCTGTGCCAAAACCGGCCATGCCTTCCATAAAACCGCCAAACCCCCACGCAATAATCAGAACCAAAATTCTCTTGTCTTTCGATACAGAAGTCAGCATTTTTTTAATAATGTCCATGTTCTTTGTATGAACGACAAGATTGTAGGTAAAAACTGCGGCAACAATGACAAGGCAGATTGGCCAAATTGCCATCACAAAACCTTCTGCGGTTCCCGTTGCCACATCCAAAGGCTTTTGCTTCCAGATAAACAATGCTTCAATCAATGTAATAACTAAAGCAATCGGACAAGCCTTATAACCGGGCATCTTTAAACCACTCAATGCAATGATTAAGAAAATAATCGGCAGCATTGCGAGCAAAAACATAAGCATATTTTGTTCCCCCTTCGAACACATTTCAGGGCAGGATGCGTCTTGCGCTTTTTCGCATTGCTCTGTTTTTTAAATTGGTACTACCAGTTTTGAGAAAAAAAATTGATTTAGTGCTGCCGGCATGCCCTAACTGGTACTACCACTTCTTTATCTGTGCTTATTATACAACCATTAAAATCCATCCGTCAATATCATTTATAAAATTTTGTCAATACTACACAAAAATACCGCGCATAATTTATGCATTATCCACAGTATTTGTTCAAAGCAATTGTTACATATTTGTCAATCATCATCTAGTCATTCTGGTACGTAATAATATACTGAAAGTGCATCGAAAGCCCTTCTAGCGCCATTTCCTTATCCCCGTTGACAATCCCCTCTACAATCATACGGTGTGAATTTTTCAAATCCTCATCCCGCTGCATGCCGGTAATAATCTTACTTCTCATCGTTGGAATATAGGCATCCAAAGTCTTTGTCAATGCCCGGAAATTAGCAATCATATACTCATTATTCGTTGCCTCAATCAAATAATAATGCAGCGCTTTATCGCACTTTACCCTTTCGTGTTCACTGACGGCTGTCTCGAGTTTTTCAAGATGCTTCATCAGATTTTCACTCTGTTCATCTGTTAAATTTCCGACAAGCAAATTGACAGCCTCCCACTCCAAGCCGTAACGAAATTCTGTAATCTGCTCATTGCTTCTATTATTCAACAAATACATAAAAGTCATTACATCCCTGAGTGTTTTATCAAAATTACGGGCAATAAAATTTCCCGCACCGTGCTGACTTTCAATAACACCGAGATTTTCCATTGTCTTTAATCCTTCGCGCACAGAATTTCTGCTGATTTGCAAAAGTTCAGCCAAATCTCTTTCTGCCGGAAGTTTATCGCCTGCTTTTATTTCTCCGGCATAAAGCCTGTTCCATATATATTCTCTGACTTTCATATAAGATTTTTCCATCAAACGACTCCCCCTGTCATGGCATAATAGTGCCCGTATCCGTAAGCCTATAATGACAGTATAGCATAAAAATCTGCTTTTTGCGACACCAAAATAGGAGGGGATAACCCCTCCTAAATTTCACTCATTTTTGCATAAATTCCGGAAAGCTTAGGATAAATCTGTTTATAGACTTCCTCATACAGCTTTTCATAAATTTCTTCAAACTTAAATCCGCCCCGCTTTTCCATATGGCGCATCCCATCCATCAGGGCAAAGTTAATTCCCTCGATAATTGCCCGATATAAATGGATCCTTGTATGCACATCCGAAAGTCCGATAACCGCGCCTTTGGCATCCGGCATCGTCAGATTCGGCGTAAAATACGGCTGAAGCACAAGACCGTCACATCCTGCCGGCACTTCCTTTAATCGTCTGTTTAATAATTCCTCCGGCTGTAATTTAAGCTCAACTGCCTCCATCACTTCTTTTTGGGCAAATTCCTTTTTAAACCATGAAATGAGCCAATAGCCTCTGAAAATTTCTATTTCCGGCGTATAATGGCCGGGCAAAATTGAATCGTAAGGCGGTATAAAGCTTTCCGATACATTCACCCGGACGCACAAGCTCGCACATCATCCTATCCGGCAAATCAAACACCGGACGCACAAGGTCATTTTTCTTTTTCCAGCGTCTGTTTTTAAAATCATACGGTAAATATCCGACAATCGAAGCATCCGAATCCGCCATGCGCCCGGTCAGCTTATAATTCAAATAAGTTCCCCAAAGTACATATTTGTCGGTTTTTTCCCAAATTTCCGGTTCATTCTCATGAATCCAGTTGCAGTGAGACTTCTGATACTGAAGCTTCAACGTCCTCGTCATTCCGGCCGCCTTGATGGCAGCGGATACCCACGGCTTTAAGGCAGGCTTCCCTGCGGCCCGCCTTTGGTCGAGCCATAAAATTGCCGGACGCAAAGGTTTGCCGTCCTTGCCGACACAGACGCTTGTGCACCGGATTGTTGTCAGCGTCACTGCCTCAACACATTCAAACAGCTTTGGAAAACTCTCCTTAATCTGTCTTGCGACACGGCACATATTTTCATAATAAAAATCCTGTAAACATCAAAGAAGGTGCCCGCATAATTTTCTTGGCAAGCTAAAAATGCTCGCCTGCGAAAAATATCCGGACACCTTCTCCTACATTTCACACCTTCAAATTTTACAGAACCTCTACAAGCTCAATTCTAAAGTTTAATTCTTTTCCTGCCAGTTCATGATTGGCATCAAGCTTAATAATCTTTTCATCCTTTTCCACAACTCTTACAGGAAACTGCTGACCATACTGATTTGAAAGATAAACCTGCTGGTCAACCTCAAGCTGCTCTGAACCCGGAAGCTGTGCAATTTCAAATGTAAGAATTGCTGTCGGGTCAGGCATACCATAGGCTTCCTCAGGCATCAGATGAACATCAATCACCTGACCGACCTCCATATCTGCAATTGCCGCATCAAAGCCCTGAATCATCTGTCCGGCACCACAGACAAACTCCAAAGGCTCGCCGCGGTCGTAAGATGAATCAAACTGTGTACCGTCATTTAATGTCCCTCTGTAATGGGCACGGCAAGTTTTGCCTACATTGCGCCCTGTAAGGGTTGTATGACCACCGCAGGATGAGCCGCAGCCGCTGCCGCAATGACCGCCGCAGGAGTGACCTTCGTCATGACTTCCGCAATCATGTTCACCTTCATGGTGGTGATTACAATTGACACCTGTCGATTCAAGCTCGCCTGCAAGGTAAGCCGCTGCTGCCTCATCAACATCCCCCTCCGCACCTGAGCAAACTTCAATGCCGGCTTTAGAAAGGGCATCCTGTGCACCGCCGCCGATACCGCCGCAAATTAATACATTAACACCCTGCTCGGCCAAAACACCCGCAAGCGCACCGTGTCCGCTGCCGTTTGAGCTGATGATTTCACTGGAAACAATCTTGTTGTCTTCAACATCATAAACTTTAAAGTTTTCTGTTTTTCCAAAATGCTGAAATATATTGCCATTGTCGTAAGTTATTGCTATTTTCATCTCTTTTTCCTCATTTCTCATAATTTGAATCCGAACCTTTCAGCCCGCTTCATTTAAACTTCGGCAACTGCTCTTGTTTTGCCGCCTTAAATCTTTGGCCGATACCGCATATCACTGACTGTATAGACCGTAATAAATGCCTCCGTATCTAATTGATTGATAAACCGCATCAGCTGCTGATATTCACTCTTATTCACAATCGTGATAATCTCATGATGTGTGTCCATACTGTAAGCACCAATCGCCTCATAAATTGTTGCACCGCTGTGAAGCTTATGAAGTATAAAGTCTTTAAGCTCATCTTCTTTTTTTGTAATAATACAGACGCGCCTTTTTACATTCTGTCCGAAAATAAAATAGTCCAGTATCATTCCATTAAAAAATGTTCCAATGACACTGAGCACGACAATTTTCTTATCATATACAAGTGCCGAGGAGATGGAAATCAACATGCCCGACAGTGACATTGCCTGTCCCAACTCCATGTGCAAATATTTATTCATAATTTTTGCGACAATGTCAAGGCCGCCGGAAGAAGCATTCAGATTAAATAAAATACTCAATCCTAAACTTACAAGGAGGATATATGCCAAAACATCCAATTCGGCACTTCCCGTCATAGACTGATTGTTCGGCCAAAGCTTTTCATACAGTGCAAGCAGCAGCGGCAGCAGAATACTCGTGTAAACTGTTTTTGCGCCAAAGGCTTTTCCGCATGTAAAAAATCCGATAATTAAAAGCAGTACATTTAAAATCATTGTAATGGCAGAAATCGGCAGCGGTATAAAATTTGACAGCACTATGGACAAACCGGCAATACTGCTGACAGAAGCCTTGCTTGGCACTAAAAAGAAAAATACTGCCAGTGAAACAATGGTTACACCGATAGTCAGTAAAACGCCCTCTTTCAGCCACCCAACTGAATTTTTCGATAATGTCTTTTGCCTATTCATAATCTTGTCCTACTTAAAAACTCCCTTAAAGCAATAACCTTCAGGGAGTTTTATTTTTATTTATATCTTTGTGCAAGCTCAATTCTTATGAGTGCACGGTGTAATGACAGCTCTGCCCTCGCAACATCAATGCTGCCCGGTGAAGCTGACAGACGTTTCTTTGCGCGTTCCTTAGAAGCCTTCGCACGTTCCACATCAATCTCCTCCGGCCATTCTGCGGTTTCTGCAAGAATCGTAATCTTATCCGGCAAAATCTCCGCAAAACCCTCATGAAGCGCCGCACATTTTACGGTATTTCCCTGATAGACCTTCATAATACCGGGTTTTAATATATTTGTCATCGGAATGTATCCCGGATAAATACCGATTTCACCTTCACTTGTCACAATCTCAACCAGTGTTGCCTCGCCCTCATAGAAAATTCTGTCAGGAGAAATAATATCAACTTTTATTGTATTTTCGGCCACAAAATCACCTACTTACATCTTGCAAGGACATCGTCCATGTTGCCGGCATTTAAGAAATAGCTCTCCGGAATATCATCATGCTTACCTTCAAGAATTTCTTTAAAGCCCTGAATTGTCTCTGATAAAGGCACATAGCGTCCCGGAAGACCTGTAAACTGCTCTGCCACATGGAAAGGCTGGGATAAGAATCTCTGAACCTTACGCGCTCTGGCAACAACAAGCTTATCAGCCTCTGAAAGCTCATCCATACCGAGAATGGCAATAATATCCTGAAGTTCTTTATATTTCTGAAGAATTTCCTGAACACCGCGGGCAACCTTGTAATGTTCGTCACCGACAACTCTCGGGTCCAAAATACGGGATGTTGACTCAAGCGGGTCAACAGCCGGATAAATACCGAGCTCTACGATTGAACGGGATAATACCGTTGTTGCATCCAAATGGGCGAAAGTTGTCGCAGGGGCAGGGTCAGTAAGGTCATCGGCAGGCACATAGACAGCCTGTACCGATGTAATTGAACCGGCTTTTGTTGATGTGATACGTTCCTGAAGCGCACCCATCTCCGTCTGAAGTGTCGGCTGGTAACCAACGGCACTCGGAATACGTCCGAGAAGCGCGGAAACCTCAGAACCAGCCTGTGTAAAACGGAAAATATTATCAATAAATAAAAGCACGTCCTTTCCGCCATAATCACGGAAATATTCAGCCATTGTAAGACCTGTAAGACCAACGCGCATACGTGCTCCCGGCGGCTCGTTCATCTGACCGAACACCATTGTTGTCTTATTGATAACGCCTGAATCGGTCATCTCATAGTAAAGATCATTACCCTCACGGGTACGCTCGCCAACACCTGTAAATACAGAGTAACCGCCGTGCTCTGTGGCAACGTTACGGATTAACTCCTGAATAAGAACAGTTTTACCGACACCGGCACCGCCGAAAAGACCAATCTTACCACCCTTTTGATATGGGCAGAGAAGGTCAACAACCTTGATACCTGTCTCGAGGATTTCCTTTGTATCGGATAACTGTGTAAACTCCGGTGCTTTTCTGTGGATTGGAAGATGTTCCTTCACAGTCGGCGCCGGTTTATTATCAATCGCTTCACCAAGGACATTAAAAATACGTCCAAGTGTCTCCTCACCTACGGGAACCGTGATTGGTGCACCCGTATTGACGGCCTCCATACCGCGCACGAGACCGTCTGTCGTTCCCATGGCAATACATCTGACCGTATCATCACCCAAATGCTGTGCAACTTCTACAACAAGCTGGGTGCCATCCTTTCTTTCAATACGAATCGCATCATTGATTTCCGGAAGATTTCCCTCCGAAAACTTAATATCAAGCACGGCACCGATAATCTGAGTGACTTTTCCTATATTTTTATCTGCCATATTTTTAAGTCTCACTCCTTCTTAGCGTCGTCAGGACAATGCCTCAGAACCCGAAACAATCTCGGTAATTTCCTGAGTAATCGCACCCTGTCTTGCTCTGTTATAGCTCAATGTCAACTTATCTATCATTTCTTCTGCGTTGCTGGTTGCATTATCCATCGCAGTCATACGGGCACCGTTTTCAGATGCTGCCGCTTCCATCAGGGCACCGTAAATCAAACTGCATACATACTTTGGAATTACAGCATCCAGCACCTCCTCCGGCTCAGGCTCATAATTCATCGGCACCGATAATGCCTTATCGGCACTTACCTTATCAGTGCCTGCAGCCTGCATTGCCGCATCGGCATTATCCATGTCAACCGGCAGAAGCTTTATAAGTCTCGGAATATGCACAACTGTATTTTTAAAGCTTGTATAGGCCAGCCATATCTCTCCGACTTCACCGTCGGTGTAGGCTTTAAGCACATCCCTGCCGATAGCTGCTGCATCGGCATAGGACGGTGCCTCAATCACATCCGAATAATCGCCCTTCACACTGTAGCCGCGGCTCGTTAATGTATCGCGGCCCTTACGTCCGACAGTATATAAAAGGGCATCGGACTTTTTAATCCCTTCAGCATCACTGACAAGCTTCACAATACTGCTGTTGTAGCCGCCGGCAAGTCCTCTGTTGGAGGTCACCGCAATGACAGCCTTCTTTTCAGAAGCACCGGCCGTCAAATACGGATGGATAATGTTGCCGGATTTTGCAAGAATAGAGGAAACAGTCTGATACATCTTATCAAAATATGGCTTTGAGCTCTCAGCCCGTCCTTTGGCCTTTTGGAACTTCACCGTAGAAACCAATTTCATCGCTTTTGTAATCTGGGCTGTACTTTGGATACTGCCTTTACGCCTTTTGATTTCTCTCATTGAAGCCATACATCCTCACCCCTCTACTTTGCTTCGTTTAAAAACTGTACTTTATATTCTGTAATCGCCTTCACGATTTCTGCTTCAATATCTTCACTGAGCGCTTTTTCTTCTCTCAGCTTCGCCAATGTATCTACGTACTTCACATCCATGTAGTCAAACAGTCCCTTCTCAAAATCGAGAACTGATGCTGTCGGAATGTCAAGAAGATACTTTCTTGTTGCCGCATAAATAATGACAACCTGTTTTTCTACAGGCATCGGCTGATACTGCGGCTGCTTTAACATCTCCTGAATACGTTCGCCCTGTGCAAGCTGTTCCTTTGTCGCCGCGTCAAGCTCTGAACCAAACTGGGCAAAAGCCTGAAGCTCACGATACTGGGCAAGCTCTACACGGATTGGTCCGGCAATCTTTTTCATCGCCTTAATCTGAGCAGAACCACCAACACGGGATACAGAAAGTCCGGCGTTGATTGCCGGTCTGAAGCCTGAGTTAAACATCTCTGTCTCAAGATAGATCTGACCGTCTGTAATAGAAATAACGTTTGTCGGAATATAGGCGGATACGTCACCTGCCTGTGTCTCAATAATTGGAAGCGCCGTTAAAGAACCGCCGCCAAGCGCATCGGAAAGCTTTGAGGCACGCTCTAAAAGTCTTGAATGCAGGTAGAAAACGTCACCCGGATAAGCTTCACGCCCAGGCGGACGACGAAGCAGTAAGGAGAGTGTACGGTAAGCTGTCGCATGCTTTGACAAGTCATCGTAAACGACAAGAACATCCTTGCCCTTCTCCATCCATTCTTCACCAATCGCACAACCTGAATACGGTGCAATATACTGAAGCGGCGCAAGCTCTGATGCTGTGGAAGATACAACAGTTGTATAGTCCATTGCGCCGCTTTCCTCTAATGTGTGGACAATTGATGCCACTGTAGATGCCTTCTGTCCGATAGCAACATAAATACAGAGCACGTCCTGTCCTTTCTGATTAATAATTGTATCAATCGCAATGGCCGTCTTACCGGTCTGTCTGTCACCGATAATAAGCTCACGCTGTCCGCGGCCAATCGGCACCATGGCGTCGATAGCCTTAATTCCTGTCTGTAACGGTGTATCTACCGACTTTCTGTCAATAACACCGTGCGCTACACGCTCGATTTTACGATAGCAATCTGTCTCAATAGGGCCTTTGCCGTCAATCGGCTGTCCGAGTGCATTGACAACACGTCCAATCATAGCATCGCCTACAGGCACCTCAACCACGCGTCCTGTTGTCTTAACAATATCACCCTCGTTAATATTTCTTGTATCACCGAGAAGTACGGCACCGACATTGTCCTCCTCAAGGTTTAATACCATGCCGTAAACCTCGCCCGGAAATTCAAGGAGTTCGCCCTGCATCGCATTTTCAAGACCGTGAATACGCGCAATACCGTCTGCCACCTGAACAACTGTGCCGACATCCGAAACCTCAAGCTCGGATTTATAGCGCTTAATCTGTTCTTTAATGACAGAGCTGATTTCTTCTGGTCTTAAATTCATGGGTCCCTCCACCTTCTTTCTTTTCATTTATTCACTGAGCTGGATTTTCATTAAATCCCTTGTCATCATTTCTAATTTTGTTTTAATACTTGAATCTGCAACCTTGTCTCCGATTCGGATTACCATGCCTCCGATAAGATTGGCATCTGTGCTGTAATGAATGTCATAAGCGACATTGTCTGTCAGCTCAAGAAGTCTTGCCTCTATCTTTTCTTTCTGTGCCTCTGAAAGAGGAACAGCGGAGGTCACATAGGCTGTACCGATATGTTTGTATGCCTTTACCGCATTCAAAAAATACTCAAAGATATTTAAAAATTCCGACTGCCGCCCTGCTCTGACAACGATATGCAAAAATCCCGAAATCTCATCGGACACCTTACCGTCAAAACATGCACTGAGCACAGCCTCCTTTTCTTCTCTCGGTATCTGCGGATGTACAAGCAAAGCGCCAAGCTCTTGATTTTCATGAAACAGGCTGCAAAGCATCTCGACTTCTTTTTGAAATTCGTCCAGCTTATTTTCTTCAAGGCCAAGGTCGAAAAGCGCCTGACCGTAAGTTTTATCTGCTAACTTTGCCATGTCGATTCTCCCATCTCATTTAATGTATCCTCGATTAACTGTGCCTGTTTTTTCTCATCCATATTCTCTGCAATCAGCTTCATCGCTGTAGCGTGGGCATAGGTAATCATATCCTTCTTAATATCATCCCTTACCTTTGCCATTTTAAGCTCTGCTTCTTTTTCGGCGCGCGCAACAATTCTGTCCGCCTCTGCACCGGCATCTGCCATAAGCTCTGCCTGTCTGTATGCCGCCTTTTCCTTTGCTTTTTCAAGAATCGCTTCTCTTTCTTTCGGAAAATCGGCAATCTTCTTGGCATACATTGTGTGCGTCTCTTTTGCGCTTTCTTTATGCGCTCTTGCGCCGTCAATGCTCTCAACAATCGCATTTTTTCTCTTGGCGAGCATGCCTGAAATCATATCCGAAGCAAAATATCCGGCGATAAAGCATATGATAAATAAGTTCACTGCGCTTATTATAAAGCTGATTAATTCTTCCATGCTTCACCACCCATTTCTTTTAAAGTTTCCTCGAGAAGCATCGCTTCTCTAAATGGGTCAACCGATGAGACAAACTGTCCCGCCATCATGCCGGCAATCTCGCTCATCTGGGCTTTAACCTCATCTTTTACTTTTTCGATTTCGCTGTCAGCTTCCTGCTGTGCCTTTTCGGCAATTGCAGAGGCTTTGATTTTTGCTTGGGCAATCACTTCTTCCTGCTGCCTGACAGCACTCTTATAAGAAGCGGATAAAATTCCCTCAGCTTCTTTATGTGCCGCTTTAAGCAGCTCGTCATATTCGGCTTTCAGCTTATCCGCCGCTTCAAGTTCTGCCGCCGCCTCATCTTTATCCGCATCAATGGCTGCTTTACGCTTTTCCATAAAGGCCCTGACCGGTTTAAAAAACAGCTTCGACATAATGATATAAAGAAGCATGAGATAGACAAACATTACGCAGACGTCAAAGACAAGCTGCATATCAAGTCCAAATAATCTGCCGTCCAAGTTACAAGCCTCCCTTCGGCTTTATATCAATTATCAAAGTTTTCCGACTAATGGATTTGCGAATAAGAGAATCAAAGCAATAACAAGACCGTAAAGACCTGTTGTCTCGGCAACGGCCTGTCCAAGAAGCATTGTCTGTGTAATCGCACCCTTCGCACCCGGATTACGTCCGACTGCTGATGCACCGTGGCCTGCAGCAATACCCTGTCCAACACCAGGTCCGATACCTGCAATCATTGCAAGACCGGCACCGATTGCTGAACATGCTAATACTAAACCCTGATTTGTAATTCCATCCATAATAAAATCCTCCTTAGAAATTAGTTTGACTGCTTGTTTTTAAAATAAGATTACTCCGGAAGCTTATCATTGATAAACACCATACTCAGCATACAAAATACATATGTCTGAATCGCACCTGAAAATAAATCCAGATAAGCATGTAAAAATACCGGAATACCAATTGTCACCAGTCTCGGCAGTAGTCCGTAAAACAATGCCATCATTACCGTACCGCCCATAATGTTACCAAAAAGACGGAGTGATAAAGAAACCGGTGTTGCTACTTCACCAATCACATTAATCGGGAAAAGCAGCGGCAGAGGCTGTGTCAGACTTTTCAAATACTTTAACGGCCCGTGGTTCGTCTTAATGGCATTGTACTGAATCACTGTAAAGGTCACTAAAGCCAATGTCAGCGTCATACAAAAATCTGCCGTCGGCGGACGCAGTCCAAACAGACCGGAAATATTTGCAAAGAAAATAAACATAAATATTGTCAGAATATAGTTGGCATACTTGCGCCAGTGCCTGAACATATTGTCCTTGACAATATTGTCAAGAAGCTCGACATATGTCTCAGCGATATTCTGCAATATCCCCGGAACCTCCTTGGCATGACGTATCTTATAATTGACAGCAATGCCCAGTATGACGAGTGCCGCGCACACAATGAACATACAGACATGTGTTGTCGTAATCCATACTTCATGACCAAAGAAATTTAATTTTTGATAACCTTCAATCATAAAATCAACGTTCTGTTCCATCCTCTCACCTTCCTTTACTTTATATTTTTGCCGTATAATACGACTTTTGTATATACACAAAGTCATTATTGAAGACAGCTCTCCCTCAACGGACGGCCAACTTCAATCCCCCCCTGCGTATGCATCATTTAAAGGGGGGACACAGTTTGATTTGCGCACCGGCTGCCTATATCGAAGGCTTACTGTGAAAAATAAACCTGCATACGAGCGGCCGGATAAAAACAGCCGCCTTCAGCGTCATCATGCCGGCAAAAACCCCGACAAAATGAACAAAGGGAAGCTTGAGTCCCGCAATAATTACGGCGATACTCAATATGAGACGAAAGCCATAGCCTCGTTTCATATGCTTTTCGGCATCCTCCGGCAATAATTCAAGGGCATCCTCAATTGAAACTGACATATGGACAGCCATAATCACCGAATAAATACTTCCCATAAGCACACCTGCGATAAAAGTCCATCTTATAGGCAACAAAAGACCGACAACACACATCAATGCAGCCGCAGTCAAAATGCCTGCAATTAACTCAATGAGTGTCTGATTCGTTCTTTTTATGAGCGCTTTCATCTTCTCTGTGATATGCTTCATCATCATATTCCCTTTCATCCTTCAGCAGTGTCTTTGTTGATTCATACATATTTCTGTAAGCCGCCAATATTCCGAGGATAATAAAGACAGGCAGCAAAAATCCTGTATGAAACACTTCGTCCAGCCATCGCCCCAAAAAGAAGCACAGCACGATAGGCACAAGCATATTCAGTCCCAGCTGGGTTACGAGAGCCAGCGCGCGAACAGCGTCCCTGTGGCTTTTCTTCTTATTCACTGCAACAACCTCCTGCACATATACATCACTAATATTACCACAAACACTTTCATTATGCTATTATTTTCGCAATAATTTTTTTTAAAGAAATCGGAGGTTTGATGTTATGTAAACAAATCAAACCTCCAAAACTTCACTGATATCCTATACTGTAAACTCGATTTTACGCCCCGTCGCCTCGTAGCGGCGAAGCTTTACGCCCGCTGCCTTAAACATCATCTTCGATGCAATAACCGCTGCCGTATCCGCATACTTATCGTCACCGTAAATTACTTCACGTATGCCGCTCTGAATAATGGCTTTGGCACATTCATTGCACGGAAAAAGCGATACATAAAGCTTGGCGCCCTCAAGGCTGCCGCCGCGGTAATTTAAAATGGCATTAAGCTCACTGTGAGTCACATAAACATACTTTGTCTCCAACGGCTCGCCCTCTCTGCCCCACGGAAATTCATCGTCGGAACAGCCCATCGGAAAACCGTTATAACCCATTGATAAAATCTTGTTATCACTGCTGACAATACATGAGCCGACCTGACTGTTCGGGTCTTTTGAGCGCAGCGCCGCCAGCTTTGCCACACCCATAAAATATTCATCCCAGCTTATATAATCCTGTCGTTTTTCGCCCATTCTCTCACCTGTCCTCTATTTCGTTCCGAAAATTCTGTCACCGGCATCGCCAAGACCCGGAACAATATACTTATGGGAATTTAAGTGGTCATCTAAGGCACCGATAAAAATGTCAATGTCCGGATGTTCTTCGGCAAGCTTTTTTACACCCTCCGGTGCCGCAATAATGCAAAGGAAATGAATCTTTTTTACACCCTTTTCTTTAAGCATCGTAATCGCTGCCGCAGCCGAACCTCCTGTGGCAAGCATCGGGTCAACGACAAATGTTTCTCTCTCATCACAATCTGCCGGAAGCTTGCAGTAATACTCGATTGGAAGCGCCGTCTCTGGGTCTCTGTAAAGACCGATATGACCGACCTTTGCTGCCGGAACCATACTGAGCATACCTTCAACCATACCAAGACCTGCTCTTAAAATAGGCACAACCGCCATCTTCTTGCCTTTTAATTCCTTCACCGTTGTCTTACAAATCGGTGTTTCAATCTCCACATCGGTCAGCTCAAGATTTCTTGTTGCCTCATAGCACATCAGCATGGCAATCTCACTGATTAAATTTCTGAAATCTCTTGAGCCTGTCTCTGTCCGTCTGATAATGCCAATCTTATGCTCAATCAACGGGTGATTCATTACATGTATTTTTTCATTCATGATTTTTCTCCTTTAACTTTGCTCGCTTTCATCTTATCTTTTACTGTTTTTCAATCTGATTAATTCTTCTTATATGACGCTCATCATTTGAAAATGGTGTCGTCAAAAATGTTTCCACAATCTTTAAGGCAAGTCCTGTGCCGACAACTCTGCCGCCAAGGGCAAGGACATTGGCATCATTATGCTCTCTTGTTGCCTCCGCCATAAAGCAGTCTGTACAAAGAGCCGCACGCACACCCGGTACCTTATTGGCTGCAATAGAAATACCAATACCTGTACCGCATACTAAAATACCTTTGTCACACTCACCTTTTGCCACAGCCTCACCGACTGTTCTTCCATAAACAGGATAATCTACGGAATCTGTGGAATAAGTACCGTAGTTTTTGTACTCATAGCCATGAGCCTCCAAATACTTAATAATCTCCTGCATTAATTCATAACCGCCATGGTCGCATCCAAGTGCTATCATAAAATTTTCCTCCTATAGTGACGCCGCAGATGCGGCGTTTAGTTTCTTTCATCTCATAGTATTGACTATTATTTTCTTAGTTACACACGGATTACCTGATGACCGGCTGCCTTCAAAAGCCGGTTCATAATCGCCTGTCCGAGATTGCCTTCAAAAAATCCTTCCGAATAAATACAATCCACCTCATACTCATCCATGCGTCTTAAAATGTCATAAAGATTATGGGCAATCGTCGATGCATCGCTTCTTGTGCCGATACTTTCTACGATACTGCACACATAACGAGCCTTTGTCTCGTCTGTAGCAATGACTGCCGTCCTTTTGCCCTCGGCTGCTTTTTGTGCAGCAAGTGCATTAATCTTTTCAATCACGGCGTCGCTCTGCCCCTCCACAATCGTCAAATCACCTTTCGGCGCATAATGCTTATACTTCATCCCCGGCGCTTTCGGATGAACATCCGCTGATACTTCACCGCCGATTGCAGGGTCAACCAAAACCTCACCGAGCACCGCCTCAAGCATTGCCTTTGTAATATAGCCCGGTCTTAAAATCATCGGCACATCACCGGTCAAATCAACAATCGTAGACTCAATGCCAATCCCGACCTGTCCGCCGTCAACAATCATATCAATGCGTCCGTCCATATCCTCAAAAACATGGTCTGCCGTCGTCGGACTTGGGCGTCCCGATGTATTGGCACTCGGCGCAGCCACATAAGTTTTAGATGCTTTAATAATCGCCTGAGCTGCCGGATGTGACGGAAAACGGACTGCCACTGTATCAAGACCGCCTGTTGTCTCATAAGGCACCTTACGACTCTTTGGCACAATCATCGTCAAAGGTCCCGGCCAAAAAGCATCCGCCAGCTTATAAGCTGCCGCCGGCACATCATCACTAAGTTTACTAAGCGCCGCCGTATCTGCAATATGAACAATCAGCGGATTATCCGACGGGCGTCCCTTTGCGGCATAAATCTTCTCAGAAGCACGGGCATCCAGAGCATCACCGCCAAGACCATAAACCGTCTCTGTCGGAATCGCCACAAGACCGCCCTCGCGAAGAATACGTCCGGCCGCCTCAACAACCGCCGCATCCCCATCAGACATCGGTGTATCTTCTTTTATATTTACACGATAAAACTTCGTAACCATCCTAAACATCTGCTTTCTAAATATACTTCCTGTCCATTATAACAGAAAATACAAAAAATGAAAATACAAAACTTCCCAAACCAATATCACAACCGTTATCATTTCGTATATATTTATATTCCAGTTAATTTTATTATACATTATACTAAAAAGCCGCAAGCCACCGCACAATCCCGATATGTATTGCCCACGCCAGTTTTTCCTGATAGTTTTCATCACAAAGCTTTGCCGCTTCTTCTTCATTGGATAAAAAACCGCACTCCACAATCACTGCGGGTATTTCGGATTTTTTCAAAATATAGTAGCTGTCATTTTCCTTCGCCTGACGCGTATTCTCACCGTCAGCATTTTCTATAAGACTTTCTTGTATGTACTGTGCCAACACCCTGCTTTTTTCAGATGTTTTATAATAAAATGTCTGTGCCCCCTTATACCTGCTGTCTGTAAAGCTGTTTTGATGAATACTTACCGCAAGCACAGCCCCCGATGTATTCATCATCTCAATGCGCCTTTTCATATCCTCCCGCTTTTTGTTTTCACTGCCTTCGCTGTAAAGGCCGTTATCATCGGTTCTTGTCATCATCACATGAAACCCCTGATGTTCAAGATTTCTTTGAAGCTTCTTTGCAATCGCCAAATTTATGTCTTTTTCCTTTTCTCCGTGAATCCCCACTTTTCCCGGGTCATTGCCGCCGTGTCCACTGTCAATAACGACCGTTATCTTACCATTCTCCGGCGCATACGCCGAAATCCCCTCTGTCGGATAACTCATTACATTTTTTCCGAAACCAATAATTTCTCTGAAATCAGCACAATAAAATACAGCAGCAAAAACAGTCAGCAGCAAAAGGCTTCGCTTTACATAACTTCTTTCCATAAATCCCTCTGAAATATTACTTACTAAAATATATGCCCTCTGAAATACAAATTGACCGGACAAATTATTTTAGCCGGTCAACCGATAACTTATATATTCTTTTCACTGACAGATAATTTTAAATTCTATTTATTCTTCACTTCTTTCTCTCTCCTCGGCCTCCCGTTTCGAATAAACGCAGCCGCAGTAGTTTTGCCGATACAGCCTATGCTCGGCTGAAAGCTCAACCGAACGCTTATAGCCGTTTTTCTTTTTGAAATCCGACGGCAAATAGCTGATTCCGTATTCCGCGCCGAGCCTCTGTCCGATTTCGTTAAGTTTTTCGGCATTTTTAAGCGGGGAGATTGTCAGCGTCGTTGTAAAATAATCATAACCGCCCGCTTTTGCCTCTTTTGCTGCTTCTCTCAGTCGAAGCTCATAACACTTAAAGCAGCGCTCGCCGCCCTCTTTAACCGTCTCAAGTCCCTTTGCCATTTCAAAAAAGCATTCCGGCGCATAGGCTCCTTCCATAAAACGCACCGGATGGACAAAATTCATCTCCCGGATAAGGCGCTGCTGCTCGTCTGAACGCGCCGAATATTCCTTTGGCGGATAAATATTCGGATTATAATAAAATATCGTGATTTCAAAATAACGGGACAGATATTCAAGACAATAGCTGCTGCACGGTGCGCAGCAGCTATGTAATAAAAGCTTTGGTACTCTATTTTCCTTTTGAAGCTTTTCAATCAGTCTGTCCAGCTCTTTCTGATAATTAATCTTATTCATAAATCATCTTCCTAGAAAAAACTGTTAATTACACTCCAAACATCGGCATTTTCCTGCTGTCCAAGCTTCCAGCAGGCTACACCGGCAAGGTCATACTTTTGAATGAGTGACATTTTATTTTTAACGGCAGTGCTGTCTTCAATCCACATCTGATACTGATTGCCGTCAACATCACTCTGATAAGCAACGTAATTCAATCCGAGTTCTTCAAGATAAGTCGGCGTTACATTGTGCTTTGCAATAATTTCCTGAATTGTTGTCATACCGTAATTGCCGTCAATCTGAAGACCCTCCGGCATCGTCTTCCATACTCTTGTGTAAAACGGAATACCGTTAATAACCTTATTATTAGGAACCGACGCAAGCGTATCAATAATTCCCTGCTCTACAAAGCCAATAGAAGAACCCGGCCCTGCCTCGGCACTTCCTGCGGTATATTCATCATAGCCCATAATCACAAGATAATCCGCAAAAATATTCTGCTCTGCCCGGTCATAATGCTTTGTATACATCGGCACATAATTATCAATAGAAAGCACTAAGTTGTTTTTATGGCATGCCTGTGAAAGCTCTCTCACAAACTGCATATAGTTTCTTGCCGCATTTTCAGATTCTTCCGGCACCATAATCTTTTCAAAATCAAGATTAATACCGTCAACGCCGGCCTGTACGGCATAAGAAATCAACTGGTTTACAGCCGTCTCACGCTTTGATGTATATGCAAGCACCTCATCTACCATACTTCCGCTGAAATCGCCAAGGTCGCCGCTCTCACCGTTTGGAAACTGATTTGAAAAAAGCGCCCATACCTTCATGCCCTTTGCATGAGCCTTCTGCACATAATCCGCCGATGCAATGCTGCGGATATTGCCCTCTGTATCATTAAAGGCAAACCATGTCGGTGAAATGACATTCACGCCGCTGACACTTTCTGTATCGGCATCAAAATTTTCATTGGCCGCCTGCGACATCACCTGATGCCACACCATCTTAATTTTGCTGCCGTCGCCAAGCGGTGTCCATGCTTCTACATTGTACTGAGGAAGCTCAGGCGCCTGCGGTGTCACTGTCTGCGTCTCACCGGAAAGATACTTATCGGCAAGCCAGCCGATATAGCCGTCTGAAGAAGCGACCATCGTCCACTCGTCATAAGAATCATCCAGCACATAAAACTGCTCGCCGGCCTTTGCTTCTCTGAAAACATCAGCCTTGATGCCGCCGCGGTATCGAAGATACGTATCCTTCGCCACAGTCACCATCTTACATTCATCCCACTTTGTGCGAATGACAAGTCGATTCGGCTCTGTATACTGGCCGATTTCCATCTGTGTAAATAACTTCAGAAAATCAACAGCCATATAAAGCTCTCCGTCAATAGTCTTCACAGGTGCATAATCAAGATTCTGAGCATCTGCACCGAGATAGTACAGATTTTCCTCCGGTTTCACCTTCACGGTAAAATCATGGCCTGTGTAAATCAGTATGGCTTCATTGGCATCCCAGTAAAAACGGCTGTTAATCTCAGCCACAACACCGGAAAGGCTTAAATAAACCCGTCCGTCCTGTTCAATGCCCTTGTAGTCCTTAATCTCATTATTAAAAGTTACCGTATACTGATTTCCCGAAATTTCATAAGTTGCTTCATAATTTAACGGTTCTTCGCTTTCGGCATTTCTGTGCATAATAAAACCGCTGAGTGCAACCGCACCCATGACAACGATTAAAATGATTGCCAGAATCACCCCAACTATCTTACGTTTCATAATATCTCCTTTACTTTTGACATCGTTATTATCTTCCCGTTCCATGACGGTGTTATACACAATGAATTATACACTAAGATTTGAAAATAGGCAAATGTTTATTGACAGATACCTGCTCATGTTTTGGGGAAAGGCGCATATAATAAGAATAAGTCTTTACAGTATGTATATTTTTGAGGTATACTATAATGTAGCTGCGGGCAAGGCTTGAAAACTGCCCGATTGGCTGTCTAATATCATGTAAATATAAAACTCAGATAAAAGGGGTGATTCCATGAAGCTTGAAAGACTCAGCGAAAATCAAATTCGCTGCACACTAGACAAAACAGACCTCACTGACAGACATCTCAAATTAAGCGAGCTCGCTTACGGCACTGAGAAGGCCAAGGCATTATTTCATGAAATGATGACTCAGGCTTCTGAAGAACTCGGATTCGAAGCTGACGATATACCGCTTGTCATTGAAGCAATCCCTGTTTCCAGTGACTGCATTATTCTGATTATTACAAAGGTTGAAAGCCCTGATGAGCTGGATACACGTTTTTCCCGTTTTTCCTCAGCCATCCATCAAGATGCTGAGACAGAGACGGATGCCACTGACTTCGACTCAGAGAACTATAAGGGTGCCGACGAAGTCCTCAACATGTTTAAAAAGATTAAAGAAGATGTCTTCCAGGCGATTCAGGAAGCGAAAGCAGCCGGGGTAATTCCGGAAGAAGAAGCGCCGGAAGGTGAGACAGAAGCTACTGCAAAAGAAGTCGAGCTGACAAAGCTTTTCAGCTTTGATGATTTAAACGATGTCACTTTGCTTGCAAAAGTGCTCGGTTCTGCCTTTAAGGGCAGCAGCACACTTTATAAAAATCCGATAACCGGCATCTACTATTTAGAGATGAACAACAAACATCTCTCCCCGGAGGACTTCAACCGTATCTGTAATATCGCCACTGAATACGGACACTGTGAAAAATATACCGAGATGATGTCCGCTTACTTCGGTGAGCATTATGACTGTCTCATAAAAAATAAGGCTCTGCAAGTTCTCTCAAAACTTTAACAGCGCCTGTGTTTACTGCAAAAAAGGCTGACATCCCGTCAGCCTTTTTTATACATGATTTTAGTTATTGCCTGCTAAAAAGTCGTTAATCTTTCCAACAAGCTCGTCAGCATCAATACCGTGAACCATCGCTGCTTCTTCGATTGTCTCCATCTGTGATGATGGGCATCCAAGGCAGTGCATGCCGATTCCTAATAAAATCGGTGCCACACCGGCGTCAATTCTCAGTAAGTCACCAATCATTGTTTCTTTTGTCACCTGCTGTGCCATAATAAATTCCTCCTTATGATTAATCATACCGGGAACAGTCCGCATAGGCTTTCCGATCCCCAGTCTCATTATTTCCAGTCAATCTGTATTATAATACATAAACTTTGCTTTTGCAACTGTATCATTTCTAAAATTAGTCAGACCTAACGTTCAGGAAAATCCTGTTGTTTTTAAATTTATACTTGTCTAAAATTGTCTTTTGTATTACAATAGGAAATGTATTCACAAAGTTTGATTTTTTAAGGAGGTAAGTACAATGGCATATGTAATTTCTAACGATTGTATCTGCTGTGGTTCTTGTGAGGGCGAATGTCCAGTTGGCGCTATCAGCGAAGGCGATGGCAAATTCGAAATCAACGCTGATTCTTGTGTAGATTGCGGTACATGCGCAGCTGCATGCCCAACAGGTGCTATTTCTCAGGAATAATTATCTGACAAGTTTATTGACAAAAAACCATCCGCTTCGGATGGTTTTTTTGTTAGAGCTTCTGTTTCCTGAAAATTCCTCGTCTGTTTTCCCGATGTCCGATTCCCGAAGCCGCCGCTTCCTTCCGCCCTCTTTGCTTATTGCGAATCATTTCATCTAAATCACGAAAGCGTTCCTCCTCTCTTTCCTCCTGTATGCGAAACAAATCATCCATCTCACCGATGACCTTATCCGATATCCGCTCAATAAGCGCATCCGCAAAAATCTCATTATTTTTACGCAATGCCGAAAGCATAATGCTGTCCATCATATATTTAAAATGCTTCATTTTTTCTTCTGCCGTAAGATACGCCTCATCTTTAGAAACCGCCTGCTTTTTAATTTCTGCCACCTCACGCGGCTCATCTTTTACTTCCGCCGTGTTTTCATCCTCCGCCTGCGGCTTTGAATCTGCCTCGCTTTGCTTTGACGGTATGCTTTTTCTTATGGCATCTAAGGAAATAATGTTATTTTCAGAAACCTGTCCGACAATGGCAGAAAGTACCATCTTAATTGCCTTCAACTGAAAACCTTTAGCCTTTAAATCTCTGACAGCCGTAAAAATCTTAACTTCTTTATCCGTATAATACCGATGTCCCATTTCATTTCTCGGTATTTCCATGCCCAGTTCTTCCTCCCAGTATCTCAATACATGGGGTTCCACATCAATCATCTTTGCAGCGTCCGATATGATATATCGCGTCTCACTCATAGAAAATCCTCCACTCCTTTTCCGTTTTTATATCACAATGGATTATTAAGCACTTCATACTCACGAAAGCTTAAATCCATTATACATTCATCTGCGATTTTGTGCCCCCACAGTCTATTGACAAAAAAATACAGAAAAAAACAGCAGCGCCGCTGCCGCGACACTGCTGCTGTCAATTCTCATATAACAATGATTCTTTTGCTCATATGGTGACGATAATTTATCAGTCCGCTGCATCGAGAAGGATGCCTGCTTTAAATACATCACCTTCAACGCTGACGATAAACTTACCGCCCTCAGCTCTGATAATCTTTTTCGCCATTGTAAGACCGCCGCCCATCTCACCTGTAACCTTACCTACAAGCGCATCACTGATTGTATTCTTCATCATGTAAACCATCTTACCCTTATGAACATACATCTCAATATAAACACGGGAACCGTCCTTTGCATATTTTTCAATATTATCAAATAAAATAGATAACACCTTAATCGCATTGCTCTTGTCGATATCAAGATAGATTGGCTTCTCCGGTGCACGAAGTGTCACACCAATCGCCTTTTCCTTCAGCTTGATTCTGAACATCTTGCGGACATCCTTGTTTAACTGGATAAAGTCAAGCAATGTATCTTCAAGCACTGAGGCTTTATCCTCGGCTGCCGCCACTTCTGCTGTTGGCAAAACCGCTGTCTCGCGCGCGGCCATTGCTGCCTTTGAAACGCTCTTTCCTGAATTGATTTCATCTAAAACCTTATTCATATCCGGGAGAATCACTGTTGCCTCATCCGCGCCTGCCGCTTCCATGTTCGGCATCAGCCTTGTAACCCTGCTGCTTCCGGCAGACTTATCCATACGCTCAGCCTGACGATTAATCTGCTCTGTCTCCTCTGTAGATAACAATACTGTCTTATCCGCAGACGGTGTCATCACATTCTCCTGAGTATTGCCTGTCGGAACTTCTTCAGGTGCAATCACACCGGCACCCATACCTCTGACAGCCTTTCCAAAGTCAATACCTTCCCAGTCCTCAGGATTAATATCATCCTCTTTCTCAGGCTGTTCCTCCTCGGCCTCCTCAGCTTCATCATAATAAGCCTCCTCCTCGGCTTCATCGTATTCATCACTTGATGAACCGCCGAAAAGACAGCTTATAAAGACAATCAGCTCAATCACAAAGATAATCGGCGCTACGATAAACATTACCGGAATATCCTTCACCGTAAAATCTCTCAGATAAACAAGACCTAAAACAAGACCGCCATTTAATGCAACGAGGAAAAGGAAAATGAGAATCCACTTCACTGCCTTCGGAAGATGATTCAATCCTCTGTTAATCCTGCTGCCAATCATATAAAGCAGTGACTTGTCTACAAAAACACCGGATTTAATACGGCGCACAAGACTGAAATAGCTTCTGATTAAAACAATGTAAATCAACACGATACCGGCAATCACAACATACTTTGTGTTGGCGCCAAGAAGCTGCTCTTTACGCACATACCATGTGCCTACGCCAAGTCCCGCTAAAACGGCAATACTTAAAATTGCGGCAATTTCCGTAAAAATCTTGTCAAACCATGAAAGCTTTATGCCCGCATAGCCTTTCGCCCTTCCGGTTGACATAATGCAGTAAACTAAAAGGGCAATAAAGATAACAAGCGCCGCAATCCCTGCGATTCTTGCAATGCCGAAATACTTTGCCAAATCCTGATAATCCATATAGGTATCGTAAAAGCTGTCCTGCTGCGTCAGATTATTATCCACAGCTGTATAAATGATGTAGGAATTTGTCATGCCCTCCATCGTCATCTTCCAGCCTGTCTGATTCAGACTTGCAGAAGGTACGCTGCCAATCTGTGCCGCAAAGCCTTCGGTTGTACTCAGCTTAATAAAATGCTTGCTGGATTCAATTCTCGTCTTTGCATCCTCACCGGAAGTGAATAAATTCTGTGCATCCTGATTTTGGACAATAAAGGAAAAGTTCTTTACACTGCCCATCGTACTGTCAATGAGCGTCGCCATCGTCTCTGCATTCCCCGCCAGTGACGGGTCCTGCTCGACAGCCTCTGTAATCTTTAACACATTCGTAATCGCCTTATCATACTCCTGTGAAAAAGCCTTGCTGCTGAAATAATTGGCTTCACCGCTCTCCGCCTTCTGGTTCATATACCTAAAGCATATAAAGCCCGACAGCCCGACAACCGCCGCTGCCACAAAAAGCAAAATACGCATTACAACCTTCAGCGGTGTACATCTTGTTGCCCTAAAGCCGTCACTGTCATCGTCTATATCATCGGAATACGCATTCTTACCTGTCCCTTTGTCGGATATGGGCACAATTTCTTCTTCGACATCGACATCGTCCCAAAAATCCCGTTTTTTCTTTTTAGCCATAACATTTCTCCTTTTGGTATATTAAATTCTTCATGCCATATACAGTTATTTTACAACAAAATGCGCAGGCTTTCAAGACTGGATTAACCACTTCACCAAATCTTCATAGACCGTTTTCCTGTCTGTTTCATTGAGAATCTCATGTCTGTCACCCTTATAAAGCTTCAGGCTGACATTTTTAAGATTGGCTGCCTTAAACTTTTCAAAAACGCCTTTAACACCCTTTCCAAAGCCGCCGACAGGGTCATCCTCTCCGGAAACAATAAGCACAGGCAAATCCTCCCGTACCTTCTTTATATTCTCTGTTTTGCCGATTTCAGCCACCGCACCGAACAAATCTCTGTAGGCGCTTAGTGTAAACACAAATGTACACCGCTCATCAGCCATGTAAGCATCAACAATAGCCTCATCCTTTGTCAGCCAGTCATATGGTGTCCGCGCAGGCTCAAATCGTTTATTGTAACTGCCGAAGGCCATATTATTAATGAAGCTGCTTCTAAAATGCCACCCCTTAACTAAGGCAATGGCGCGTGTTAAAAGACATCCGACGGAGGCAAGCAGCACCGGCTGATTGCCTGTACCCATAATAATCGCCCCGTCAATCTCCTTGCTGTACTTCATGATAAAAAGCCGCGTAATAAACGAGCCCATACTATGGCCGAGAATGAAATAAGGTTTCCCCGCAAATTCTCTTTCCATGTGCTTTTTCAGTCTATAATTATCTTCAACAATACAGCTCATGCCGTCTTTCTTGGCAAAATAACCATATTCATCGCTGTTGTTTACCGAACCGCCATGTCCTAAATGGTCCTCACCGGTCACAACAAACCCATGGCTGCACATAAATGCGGCAAAATCATCGTATCTTTCAATAAATTCCACCATGCCATGAACAATCTGCAAAACCCCTCTTATCTGACTTTCATCCTCCGGACGCCATACAATACCGTGAATTTTATGTATACCGTCTGTTGAGCTGAAATGAAAATGTTTTTTAACCACCGTTTATTTCCTCCTTCATCCCCGGCAAATCTCTCATTTAACGCTATTATGCTCTAATTTATATTTTTTGTCAAATCTAACGTAATCATAGCCTTAAATAAATCGCCGTCAAGATAAATGTCAAACTTTCCGCCGTGAAGCTCTACAAGACTTCTGGCAATTGAAAGTCCGAGGCCGCTGCCCTCCGTTGTTCTCGAGGAATCCCCGCGCACAAAACGCTGCATCAAATCATCGCCACTTATATTTAACGGTGCTTTTGAAATATTTTTCATGACAAAGCACGCCTTATCAATACCTCTGTACATATCAACATAAACTCTTGAATGTTCGATTGAATACTTGAAAGCATTGTTGAACAGATTATCAAGCACACGGTAGAGCCGCCGGCCGTCGGCCATAATCATCAGCTCATCCTCCTCCGAGTTAAAGACAATGTTTAAATCCTTTGTCTCATACTTCTCCTGATAGGTGCCTGCTACCTGAGCAACAAGCTCGACAAAATTAATGCAATTTTTCTCAAGCACAATATTTCCGGAGGAAGCTCTTGATGCCTCAACAAGGTCTTCCGTCAAATCTTTAAGACGCCTTGATTTCAAATCAAGCACCTCAATATATTCTTTAATCGGCTGCTCGGTAATATTCTCACGCTTTAGCAAATCAACATAATTAATAATCGAGGTCAGCGGTGTTTTAATATCATGAGAAACATTTGTAATCAAATCCGCCTTCATGCGCTCACTTTTTGTACGTTCATCCACCGCCGCGTTGAGACCGTCACCGATATTATTGATATCCTCGGCAAAATCTTTAAATATGCCGCGCATCTTTGAAGTGTCAATCTTATACTCCAAATTTCCTGCAGCAATCGCCTGAGCGCCCTTTTTAATATCATTGATATCAAGAATCTTTCGTCCGATATAACAAAATTCCCATGCGTAAAGTGCGAAAAGCATCGTCCAGACAAACAAATCGCCGATGTTTGCCGCAATAGCCATGAGCAGCAAATCACCGATACCCATAGCAAAAATAACAATCATATATTTTCTGAAAATATTATTTTTAATAATACCATTGACAATCACATCGGAAAGTCCTTTGAAAATCTTATAAATTACAGAATTTTTAAGAAGCACGCCGGCTTTAAATCGTCTTGCAAAGCTTAAAATACCGACAACTAAAAGCACATAAGCCGGAATAAAAAACACAAAACTTCCGACAACCGACACTGCATTATACATATCAATCCCCTCAAAGCCGAGTATAAAAAACATTGTCGGGATAACAGTTGTCACCACCACCAAAATTTCTGTATACATTTTATCATAAAAATTAAGGCATACGCCCTCCTTTTTATGACCGTAGCCCGCAGAAACCATCAGATAGGTAAAGCATACGGCAATACAGATAAATGAAAGCCCCATGCCTGCAAATCCCCATTTGCCCGAACCTGTCCATATCTGAAAATAGCGGTAGCCGTCATAAAAGTTATCGCCCGGCTGAAGATTTTCCGGCACATATGAGCATATATAACCGACCTTATCCGCAAAATCACTTTCCGCACCGACATAAAACGACGTATACTTTGCAAAATTTGAGCTGTAGACAATCCTACCTTCTATTGTCTCTGCCTTATCGTCATTTAAAAAGCGATTGGCAAACCGGACAACACGGATATTATTGACATTGTCAAAAATTCTCAAATCATTCATATCTACAATATAATAATACTTTTTTTCATCTGACTTAAACGCTTCCTCCGACCAGTCATCACTGGCCTCTAAAATCTTTCCATCCCTGTCATAAACGGCAAATCTAAAATTCACCGGATTATTCATGTACGCCTCCAGCGGATATCCGCTGCTGCCGTCATTCACAGAGGACAGTCCTGCAAGCAGTGCGTCAATACTTTTGCCATATTCACTGATAAAACCGCTGCTTGAAAAATATTCCGCACCCGTCCGCGCCGCCCCTGCCGCACTTCCGAGGCCTGATGTGACAAACATTAAAAATAACAGACCGCAGGCGACAAACACAACCGTTGACATCGCCATGACAATATGTGCCGCCGCCTTTAACGGTATACATCTTCGTACTCTTTTTGTTTTCATTGACATTAATTTCATTCCTATCAGCTTAAATTCTCAATTTTGTAACCGACACCCCACACAACCTTCAAATATTTCGGCTCTTTCGGATTAATCTCGATTTTCTCACGAATATGGCTTATATGCACCGCTACTGTATTGTCCGCCGACAAGGCTTCTTCTTTCCAAATGTTTTCGTAAATTTCCTTAATCGAAAAAACACGGCCTTTATTTTTCACAAGAAGCTTCAAAATATTGTACTCTATCGGTGTCATCTTCACCGTCTCTCCCATGACCGTCACGATTTTATTCGTGTCATCGATAACCAAATCACCGACACTGTAAGTCGTATCGCCGTTATCCCCGGAAGCATTGCCAAAAACTGTATACCGGCGAAGCTGCGCCTTCACCCGCGCCAAAAGTTCCATCGGATTAAACGGCTTGGAAATATAATCATCGGCACCGATATTCAAGCCGAGTATCTTATCGTTATCCTCCGTCTTGGCCGAGAGGATAATAATCGGCACGCCGGAGGTTTCTCTGATTTTTAAAGTTGCCCTGATGCCGTCAAGCACAGGCATCATCACATCAATCAAAACAAGATGCACCTCATTTTTATTCAGCACATCAATGGCCTCCTGACCGTTGTAAGCTTTCAGCACATGATACTTTTCTCCGATTAAATAAATCTCTATCGCCCTTACAATTTCTTTATCATCATCACAAACTAAAATATTATACATACTGCATCCCCCTCGTCTATCATTTCTTTTTTATATTCTCATAATATTTTTAAAATCCTCTGCGAAAATTATTAAAGACTTTCTTAAAAAATTTTCAAAAAAGGAGAGCCGCAGCCCTCCTTATTTTTCCTTATTGGCAAACTTTGTATAATCAGGAAGCCATACAAGCTCGACTGTACCGATTGGGCCGTTTCTCTGCTTTGCAATAATAATCTCCGAAATTCCCTTTTTATCGGTATCCTTGTTGTAATAATCATCCCTGTAAATAAACATAACGACATCGGCATCCTGCTCAATGGCACCGGACTCTCGCAAATCGGAGAGCATCGGACGATGGTCGGGACGTGTCTCACAGGCACGGCTTAACTGTGAAAGCGCAATAACCGGTGCGTTAATCTCCCTCGCCAGTGCTTTGAGCGAACGTGAAATTTCTGAAATCTCCTGCTGTCTGGATTCCGAATGGCGTCCGCCGCTCATCAACTGAAGGTAGTCAATAATTACAAGCCCCAGTCCCTGCTCTAATTTAAACTTGCGGCACTTTGAGCGCAAATCCGCAATGGAAATACCCGGCGTATCATCAATCATCAGCGGTGCCTCACTGATGCTTCCGGCACTTTCCACAAGCTTTTCCCAATCGGCACCGCCAAGATTTCCGGTTCTCATCGACTGTGAATCCACTTTGGATTCCATAGACAATATACGGTTGACAAGCTGGTCCTTTGACATCTCAAGGCTGAAAATCGCCGTCGGCACCTTATTGCGCACTGCAATATACTGAGCAAGATTTAAAACAAATGCTGTCTTTCCCATGGACGGACGCGCTGCGATAAGAATTAAGTCCGACGGCTGCAGGCCGCTTGTCTTATAATCCAAATCGTAGAAGCCTGTCGAAATTCCGGTCACAGTCCCCTTGTGCTTTGCTGCGGCTTCAATCTTATTAATGACGCTTAAAACAACATCCTTAATCGGTACAAAGTCCTCTGAGGAACGCCGCTGAAGCAAATCGAACATCTTCTTTTCCGTTGTTTCAAGAATATCCTCCAACGGCTCTTTGCTCATATAACACATGTTTTCGATTTCTTCATTTGCCTTAATAAGGCGGCGAAGTGCGGCCTTATCATAAACCGTCTGCGCATAATGTCTGACATTGGCAGAGGTCGGCACCTGATTGACAAGCTCACTTATAAATTCAATGCTGCACAGCTCGTCCGGCACATCCTTCATTTTGAGATTTTCCTGTAATGTAATTAAATCGACCGGCTTTCCCTCACTTGTCAGCTCGACCATCGCATCAAAGAGCAGGCCGTACTGCCGCTGATAAAAATCATCGCCGGTAATCATCTCAGAAGCTGTCGCTATGGCATCGGCATCCATAATCATCGAGCCGATAACCGCCTTTTCAGCTTCTATGCTGTGCGGTAAAATCCGCTTAACTAATGCTTCCTCCATAACAATCCCTTACGCTTCTTTAACCTTAACTGTAAGCTGTGCCGTAACCTTTGGATGTACCTTGTACGGCACAATTGTCACGCCGAGCGTGCGAATCGGCTCTGCAAGCTGCAGCTTCTTTTTATCAATATCAATACCGAGCTGGGCTTTTGCCGCAGCCGCGATTTCTTTTGTGGACACTGAGCCAAATGTTCTGCCGCCCTCACCTGTCTTAATTGTCACTGTCACAAACTTTTCTTTGATATCCTCGGCAAATGCCTGTGCCTGCTCAAGCAATTCCTTCGCAATCTTCGCCTCGTTGGCTTTTTGAAGCTTTAAATCATTGGCATTGGATGCTGTCGCTTCCACACCAAGCTTTTTAGGCAAAATAAAATTTCTTGCATAGCCATCGCTGACATTGACTGTCTCACCTTTTTTTCCTAACGCTTTAACATCCTGTAATAAAATAACCTTCATCTATATCTCTCCTTCATTCTTCATAATTCGAAGCTGCATCTTCACCTGAGTCATCGCAGCCTCAACACTCATATCTTTAAGCTGGGCACCGGCAATTGCCGAATGACCGCCGCCGCCGAACTTCTCCATCACAAGCTGGACATTGACTTCCTCAAAGGAACGGGCGCTGACATAAATCGTATCCTTTACATTTGTAAATACAAAGGAAGCTTTAACACCTGTAATATTCATCAGCTCATTAGCCACCTGAGCGCCGACAACCGTAGGGCTGTCAAGTCCCTCCGGACGACACTCCGCAAAGGCAAACATCCCGTCAAAAATTGTCGCCCTTGTCACAGCATCTGCACGAACCTTATAAGTTTCAATATCATCTCTGAACATCTTTTTTACTTTAATAATGTCCGCACCGTTTTTACGCAGGTAAGCGGCTGCCTCAAAGGTTCTTACGCCTGTCTTGTTAATAAAATTGTTTGTGTCAATCAAAAGTCCCGCATACATGGCATTGGCCTCTGTCGGGCGCAGACGGACGCCGTCTGTAATATATTGTAAAATTTCCGCAATCATCTCGCAGGCCGACGAAGCGTACGGCTCAATATATGAAAGCACTGCATTCTCAATATTCTCGCTGCTCTGACGGTGATGGTCCAAAATAACGATGGTCTTTGTTTTTGTCAAAAGTGCCGGACATTCCGTATAAGACGGCTTATTCACATCGACAACGATAAGCACCGTATTCAAATCCACCAACTCCATCGCCTGAGCCTCATTTAAAAACATATCCTCGGCATATTCTGAGCTATGTTCAAACTCCGCTTTTAAGGCGCGCACATTGGCTGTCAGCTCATTGATGACAATGTGGGCTTCCCTATTTAGCGCGCGTGCTGCCCGGTAAACACCGATTGAAGCGCCAAATGAATCCACATCACCAATCTTATGTCCCATAATAAGCACCTTTTCCTTGCCTTCTAAAAGCTGCTTTAAGGCATGTGCCTTAACACGCGCACGAACACGGGTGCTTTTTTCAACTTGCTTTGTTTTACCGCCATAGTAAGAAATCTTATCGCCATCCTTAATTACCGCCTGATCACCACCACGTCCGAGCGCCAATTCAATGGCATTGCGCGACCACTCGGCGCACTGGGCGTAATTGGCACCGTTGACACCGACGCCTATACAAAGCGTTACCGGAATCTCATTACCGATATTAATCTCACGAACCTCATCGAGAATAGCAAACTTTGTTGTCTGAATCAACGGCAAATAGCGCTGTTGAATAACAAACTGGAATCTGTCTTTTTCGGTCTTATGCACAATTGCATCATATTCCTGCATAAACTTCGTAATCTTACGCTCTATCAAAGCCGCAAGCAGAGAACGGCGCACCTCCTCAGTACTGTTTAAGGCTTCCTCATAATTATCCACAAAGATTGTACCGCACACAAGCCTCTGCTCTTGATTTTCTTTCATATACCGTTTAATCTCTGTTTCATCAAACAGATAAATGGCAATAAGTACATTTTCCTGATCTCCAAGGTCAATCAAATCATTTTTTTCCGAAAAGCCTTCAACAACAATCCTTGATAATTCCGCTCTGAACTTATAATCTTTATAAGAAATATGGCAAACAGACTTTTGATTACCAACCGGCAGCTGTTCCTTCGTCAATTCCGGGAAAAGATTGGCAATTCCCTTTGACGCAAGCTTTGTATCCACAATTTCTTTAAACCTTGCATTGGCCCACAAAAGAACACCATTCTCATCAAGCACACCGTAAGGAATCTCAAGCTCATGCAGCAAAGACTTTTGCACCTGTCCGTAATCCAGTGCAAAATTCACAAGCTCGCTGAGTACGACCGGCTTGATTTTGGAATACAAAATAATCATAATAATTCCATATACAAGGATACCGGCCAGCACGACAACACCGGCTCTGACATCAATAAAAAATACGCCGACTGCCACCATTGTCAAAAACATAAGCAAACCAAGAGGCCACCTTAAATAACTTTTAAGCTTTCCTTTCAGCCTGAGACGCCCATCGCCCAAAGACTGCTCAATCCGCTCTGTGTTTTGCACCTCACTGTTTTTTTCTTTATCATCCATAAACCTACCTCCGCAATGGCATCATTCGCACTTATGTGCCCATTATATCATTATCCGCTCTTTTGGTAAATAGTTTTGTCTCGAATACGCCGCGGGCAAATTCACCCGCGGTCTCACTTTTTCTTGTCTGAGCTGAAATTTACTGATATACTTAAATCGGAGGTGTATTTTATGTCAAAGGTAAGTATTTTTTTAGCTGACGGTTTTGAAGAAATCGAAGGCCTCACCGTTGTTGATTTACTGCGCCGCGCAGACATTGACATCGAGATGGTTTCCATCACGGGATGCCTGACAATCCACGGCGCCCACGGTATTGATGTTTCAGCGGACGTTTTATTTGAGAATGCCGACTTTTCGGCCACAGAATTGTTTGTGCTTCCGGGCGGTATGCCGGGCACATTAAATCTTAAATCCCACGAAGCTTTGGGCGAGCTGCTCACAGCTGCCTTTAAAGCAGGGAAATATGTCGCTGCCATCTGTGCCGCTCCAATCGTTCTCGGACATCTAGGCATCTTAAAAGGCAAAAAAGCGACCTGCTATCCGGCCGCAGACCTTGAAGTTCAGCTCACGGGCGCCGAACTTCTGCCTGTGCCTGTTGTCACCGACGGCAATGTGATTACAAGCCGCGGCATGGGCACAGCCATCGAGTTTGCCGCTGTCCTTATTGCAAAGCTTAAAAATCAGGAAACTGCCGATGAGCTTCTTGAAAGCATCGTCTATCGGGCATAAAAACTTCTAAAAAAGCTTTGGTTCAGGTGTGACTTCTGTAAGTTCCACCTGTCCCAAAGCTTTTTATAAATCATCAGTTTATCTTTTGAAGCCGTCCGTTCTCCAGCCGGTAAATCACATCATAATACGGCATCAATTCTTCAATCAGCTTGTGCTCAATATTAATCACCGCCAGCTTTTCATTCTCAAGCAGCGCCTTTTCAATTACATAGCTGCTGGCCGCATCGACTGCCGCTGTAGCTTCATCCATTCCCCCCATCACCGGATGCATCCGAAGTTTCTGCCTGCCCGCTGTTTCCGACATCCAGCTTTCCTGTGGCCGGTGTAATTTCTGTTGCCATAATATTATTGAAAATATTATTCAGATTTGCCACTGAAAGCTCATCATATGTAACGCCGTAAAGACCGTGTGCGCGAGCCAGTTCATCCGTATAATCCGATAGCTTATAGGTTGCATACTGCCCTGCATTGTGATTCCAATGGGCAACTACCGGTTCCATTGTGTAATTCTTGATTGAAATTTCAGACTCGTTGCCCGTTGTCTTTTTTTCAATCGTAAACTTCGCCATACCACCAATCAGACGTGGCACCGCATCCTGTGTCGATATGAAATTTCCCATAGAATAGTAAACAAGCATCTGATGACCGTCTTCCCTTGTCAGCATCTTATACGGCTCTGTCACATGCGGATGGGAATCGACCGCAACATCGACGCCCTGCTCTAAAAAGAAGTCCACCCACTCTTTAGATTCTTCACTCGGCTCATAGACATACTCTGTACCCACATGACCGAATACCATGACAACATCGCTGATTTCCTTTGCCCGCCTGATATCTTCCGCCGCCTTTTCGGCATCGAAAACATCGACCAGATACGGCTTATCCTCCGGCACCGGAATACCGTTGGTGCCATAGGTGTAGTTGAGCATGGCAATTCGGATGCCGTTGACATCAACAGTCTGAATCGTATCCGCTTCCTGCTGGCTCTCATGAATACCGAGGACAATCATCTCCGGGTGCTTTTCCTTCCAGAAATTCAGCGTATCTGAAATACCTTCTTCCCATTTATCCATCACATGATTTGTCGCATGAGTCACAACATCAAAGCCGGCATTCACAAGCGCATCGCCGATTTCCGGCGGTGTGCCAAAAGTCGGATAGCCGCTGAGCTTATTTCTGTCGTTAATATAAATCGTCTCTTGATTGACACAGGCAAGGTCTGCGGCCTCGATATCTGCCTTGACATGCTCATACAGGTGGTCGTAATTCCAATTGCCGCTGTCATTCATGCCGGATTTAAAAAGACCTGAATGAATCAAATTATCGCCGACTGCCAAAATATCGGCTGTCGTCACATCTACCGCCTGCGTTTTCTCGCGTTCATTAAAATAATCATTGACGTAAACAGTCAAATTGCTCTGTTCGATTTTCTCTGAAAATTCCGCTTCTTTATGACCACATCCGCCAAGCATCGCAGCTGCCGCCAAAAAAAGCGCAAGTGCTGTTTTCTTTAATTTCACAATCTCACCCTCCTCTTTTGTAAAAGCTTTCAGTTATCACTATCCGCGGAAGTTATGCACACCGTCCAGCAAATCCCGCTTCAATTTCCACAATGGCTCTGATAAATCCACATAAACCTCCTGCGGATTGACAAAGCGGCGTGATTCGTCCCAAAGTGTCTCCAGCTCTTTGGCACAATAATCTCTGATTTCCATAACGGACGGCGATTCATAAACACATTCGCCATGGACAAATACCGGCACTAAAAGCTCGCGCACAGTATAGCTTCCCGCCTCAAGCAGCGTCTTTTTCCATGTGGCAATGGCATCAAAAATCATCAATGGCTTATCGGAAGAATACTTTTCATCCGCCAGTGAAATCAAATCCGCACGAATCTTGCCGCTTTCCTTATCATAAAGTCGAAATACCGTCTTGTTGCCCGGATTTGTCACCTTTTCCACGTTTTCAGAAACCTTAATCTTAGGGCTGAAATTGCCGTCGGCATCTTCAATCGCTGCCAGCTTGTACACACCGCCAAAGGCCGGGCAGTCCGCCGATGTAATCATGTTTGTGCCGACACCCCATGAAGTAATCTGCGCCCCCTGAAGACGAAGACTCTCGATAAGATACTCATCCAAATCGCTGGACGCCGATATAATGGCATCGGTATGTCCCGCCGCATCGAGCATCTTTCTTGCTTTCTTTGTCAAATAAGCCAAATCACCGCTGTCAAGACGGATACCGTAAACCGACGGTTTGATTCCCTCTGCCTTCAGCTCATCAAAAACCTGAATGGCATGAGGCACACCGGATTTTAATGTGTCATAAGTATCTACAAGCAGAAGACAGTTATCAGGATAAAGCTTCGCATAAGTCCTAAATGCCTCCAGCTCTGTTTTAAAGCTCATAATCCAGCTGTGGGCATGTGTTCCCTTTACAGGAATGTCAAACATCTGCCCCGCCAAAACATTCGATGTCCCCACACAGCCGCCAATGACTGCCGCGCGGGCGCCGTACACACCGGCATCCGGCCCTTGGGCACGGCGAAGCCCGAACTCCATCACACCGCCTCCGGCCGCATAAACAACCCTCGATGCCTTTGTCGCAATAAGGCTCTGGTGATTGATAATATTTAAAATCGCCGTCTCCACAAGCTGTGCCTCCATAATCGGTGCCATAACCTTTAAAAGCGGTTCCTTCGGAAATACAACCGTACCTTCCGGAATCGCATAAATATCACCTGTAAACTTAAAGTTTCTGAGATATTCCAAAAAATCAGCTTCAAAAAGCCCCAAAGATGCAAGATAGTCAATATCCTCCGCCTCAAATCGAAGTTCTTTGATATATTCAATCACCTGCGCAAGTCCTGCAGTCACCGCATACGCGCTGCCGCTTGGATTTCTCCTGTAAAAAACATCAAAAACAACTCTTTCATTTGTATGGTCTTTAAAGTATCCCTGCATCATTGTCAACTCATAAAGGTCTGTCAACAATGTCATATTATAACGGCTCATATCGCCCGCCTCCTAAAATACGCGTTTTCTCTTATTACAATTATTTAATCAATTTGGAAATTGTTTTAAAAGTATCGCTTCCGGCCTTTTTTGTCAGCTCAAATAAAATTGCCTCATAGGTTGTCACCGTAATTCCTTCATGGATTGCGCGCTTTACGGCAATTTCCTTATCAGATGCCCTTCTTGAGCTGATACAGTCCACAACAAGCACCGGCTCATAACCGGCTGTCTTTAAATCAATACATGTCTGAAGCACACAAATATGCGCCTCAATACCGCATACAATAACTGTCTTTTTGCCGAGGCTGTCCACTCTTGCCTTAATCGCCGCATCATCATAGCAGCTAAATGTTGTCTTATCCATATATTCTTCTGTCTCTGCCGCTTCAAAAACAGACGGAATTGTCATACCAATACCTCTTGTGTACTGCTGCGTCAATGTCATCGGTACCCCAAGGGCTTTAAGTCCTTTGATTAAAATAACTGAATTTTTTTCAAGCTGCTCTTTTTCAAAAATCACCGGCATCAGCTTCTCCTGATAGTCTACAATTATTGCCTGTGTATCTTCTGCCATATGTCTCATATTTTTATACCTCACACTCATTATATTTTTTAATTTATCTATTTTATTTTATAATTTTTAAGCGGATGTGTCCAGTATTATTGTAAAATTTCTCCATCTCTCTCTACCTTCTTGACACCGACATCAATTTATGCTATTGTAAATCCGATAAAACAAAACAAAATACCGTTCATTAACTTAATTAAATGCGATTTAATTAAAGGGGCACACCACCGCGGGTGTGTCCCTTTTTGTGTTTAAAAATAAGTTTCTGACATGAAAGGAAGGCTTGATAATGAAAGTAAACAGCGAATTAATAACGCTTGAAGCACCTGTATGTCTGGCAGAGTTTCTAAAACATTCCGGCTATCAGTCCCAAAGGGTTGCTGTCGAATTAAACGGCCGCATTATCCCAAAGGCACAGTTTGACACCGTCATGCTGACAGATGCCGATACACTGGAAATTGTCTGCTTTGTGGGCGGCGGCTGATGAACAGACAAAAATACGACTGTGAAAGCATACGGATTGGCATCGCAGGGCTCGGCGGACTCGGCTCAAACATTGTCATGATGCTTGCACGAAGCGGCATACGCCATTTCGTTCTCGCCGATTTTGACACTGTTGACGAAAGCAACATAAACCGCCAGCATTATTTTCCATGTCATATCGGACGCAAAAAGACTGAATGTATGCGCGAGCAGCTTTCAAACTTAAATCCCGATATAACGCTTAAAACCTTCGACACTTATCTCAACAGCGAAAATATGGCAGAAATCTTTAAAGACTGCGACATTGTCTGCGAGGCCTTTGATAATCCCGAATGTAAGTCCGAGCTTGTGACCGTCCTATTGTCACAGCTTGCCGATACCGTGATTATCTCAGGCTCAGGCATGGCCGGCTTTGAAAGCGCCAATACGATTACGACAAAGCACCCATTTGAAAGACTCTACATCTGCGGTGACTCTGTCACAGAAGCTGCTGCCCATATCCGCCTGACGGCGCCTCGGGTACAAATATGCGCGGGGCATCAGGCCAATATGGTTTTAAGACTCATTCACGGGCTGACAGAACCGTAATCTATTTTAGGAGGAACACATCATGAAAGATGCATTAATTATCGGCGGGCACCAATTTAACTCCCGTTTTATTTTAGGCTCAGGAAAATTTTCTTTGGAAATGACGCGCGCCGTCATCGAAAACGGCGGCGTTGAGATGGCAACGCTGGCGCTTCGCCGCGCCAATGCCGGCGGCCGGGAAAACATTCTCGATTATATTCCAAAAGGCATCACACTGCTTCCAAATACATCCGGCGCCAGAAATGCCGAAGAAGCCGTGCGTATTGCGCGCCTGTCAAGAGAACTCGGCTGCGGTGATTTCGTTAAGGTAGAAATCATCCACGACTCAAAATATCTTCTCCCGGATAATTTTGAAACCGTGAAAGCAACAGAAATTCTTGCAAAGGAAGGCTTTATTGTCATGCCTTATATGATGCCTGACCTTGCCGCCGCAAGAGCGCTCAGGGACGCAGGCGCCGGTGCCGTTATGCCGCTCGGCGCACCGATTGGCAGCAATAAAGGACTTCTCACAAAGGATTTCATTAAAATTCTTGTCGAAGAAATTGACTTGCCGATTATTGTCGATGCCGGAATCGGGCGGCCGTCTCAGGCATGTGAAGCGATGGAACTCGGCGCCGCCGCTGTGATGGCGAATACTGCCATCGCAACAGCAGGCGATATGAGAGCTATGGCTTTGGCCTTTAAGCTGGCGATTGAAGCCGGACGCCTCGCCTACTTATCGAAGCCGGGACGTATCCTTGAAAACCGCGGCAGCGCATCAAGCCCTCTGACAGGGTTTTTGGCAGATTAAGGAGGCTCTCATGAATACACCGTTATCTGATGTGATGTCTTACTATGACGACATGGAAATTATACAGTCCGATATTATGGACAGGGTTTTAGCCATGACCGCCGACTGTGACATGAACCGTTTTACAAAAGCCGATGTTTTAGCCGCCTTAAAAAAAGACAGCATTGACTTAGACGACTATGCCGCCTTACTTTCCCCTGCGGCAGCACCTTATCTTGAAGCAATGGCTATGAGGGCAAAGGATGAAACGCGCCGTCATTTCGGCAACACTATCTGTCTTTTCACACCGCTCTATATTGCCAATTATTGTGAAAATCACTGTGTTTACTGCGGCTTTAACTGTAAAAACAAAATCAACCGTGCAAAACTGACCTTTGAAGAAATTGAAAAAGAGCTCGCCGCCATCGCAAAAACCGGGCTTCGGGAAATTCTTCTTTTAACCGGAGAGTCCAGACATATGTCTGATGTCGCCTATATCGGCGAGGCCGTAAAGCTTGCCCATAAATACTTTGAAGCTGTCGGCATTGAAATCTATCCCGTAAACTCCGATGAGTATGCCTTTCTTCATCAATGCGGCGCTGATTTTGTGAGTATTTATCAGGAAACTTATCAGACGGAAAAGTATGAAAAGGTACATCTGTCCGGTCACAAGCGTTCCTTTGCCTACCGTTTTAACGGTCAGGAAAGAGCTTTGATGGGCGGTATGCGCGGCGTTGCCTTTGGTGCGCTTTTAGGACTTGATGATTTCAGAAAGGATGCTTACGCTACAGGGCTTCACGCCTATTTTATCCAAAAAAAATATCCTCACGCAGAAATTTCCTTCTCTGTGCCGCGGCTTCGTCCTTATGTTTCCGAAGATGAATTGATGCCTCAGATGCCGGAATTTACAGGTATCAAGGAATCACAGCTTCTTCAGGTCATGCTCGCCTACCGTATTTTATTTCCTTATGCCGGTATTACAATTTCCTCCCGTGAGCGCGGCGGCTTCAAAGACCATGTTTTAGGTCTTGCAGCCACAAAAACATCCGCCGGCGTCAGCACAGCCATCGGCGGCCACGAGGATGAGGCTAAAGGTGACGGACAATTTGAAATTTCCGACGGCCGCTCTGTAGATGATATCCACCAGTCACTTTTAAATCTTGGACTGCAGCCGGCCTATACGGATTACCTGTGGGTGTAGCTATGAATAATATGCCGTTGCTCTCCCATATGATTGCCGTCACAAACCGCCGGCTTTGTACCCGCGGCTTTACAGAGCAGATTGAGCGTATTTGCCACGCAAAGCCTGACCGAATTATTTTGCGCGAAAAGGATTTGGATGATAAAGCATATGAAGACTTATTATGCAGCGTGCTTCCAATTTGCCATGAATATGAAATACCGCTTTTTGTCAGCGGACACATAGAGCTTGCCGCAAAATACAACACCGGCCTTCATTTATCCTACAATGATTTTATGGGCTTTAATCAAGAAAAAACTGTTGGTGTCTCCGTCCATTCTGCTGCCGAGGCAGAAAATGCAGTGCGAAATAACGCCGCCTATATTATTGCCGGACATATTTTTGCCACTGACTGCAAAAAAGGCATACCGCCACGGGGACTTGATTTTTTGGAAAATATATGTAACTGTGTTGCGTCAACCTGCGCCGAACTGAATAAAAAACCAATCCCGGTTTATGCCATTGGCGGTATTACCCCAAAAAATCTTCCCTTAATTTTCGCTTCGGGTGCATTTGGCGGCTGCATGATGTCAGGCGCCATGAAGCTTTAGAAAACTTTTCCCCTTGACGACAGCATGGACGCCCTCTATACTAATGTTTAATACACCCGATAGGGACAGAAAATATGTATTGTACAAAGGAGGCAGCTATGTTTCGTTTATGGGCAAAAGTATTTAAAGATAACCGGCTTTTAAAAGATACGGTCATCTGCGATGATGATACAGAAAAATCGAGAACAAAAAAAATCTTTGACGCAGTCACAGCCATCTGTCTCGAATTTGACTTATCCGAACCAATATGGCTTGAGTCTACAATCAAAGATTTTCAAATTCATGATAAAACACGTTTTACAAGCGACAATTTTATTGAAACCATTGACTTTGATTTTTTAGAAATTCAGGTGATTGAAGAATAATCACGGGTGCAGCACACTTTTAAAAAGCCGCATCGCATTGCCGTAACAAATTTTATCAATGACTGCCTCTGTAAGATGCGCCTTTTTTAAGGCGTCAAAAAGCAGAGGCATTTTTTGTGCGCCTGTAATTTCAAGACAATCGTCCATCCCGTCAAAATCCGAGCCTATAGCCACCGCATCCTCCCCGGCCTTATCCACCATGTAAAGCACATGGCGCACAATATCCGCCACGGATGAATAGCCGCTGTCACTTGTAAACTTATGAAAAAAATTAACACCGGCCACGCTGCCTGTCTCACCGATGACTTTAAGCATCTCATCTGTAAGATTTCTCGGATGCCCTGTCAATGCGCGTGCACATGAATGTGATGCCGCAAAGGGAATACCGCACTTTTTAGCATGCCCGGCAACATCATAAAAGCCGCCGTCCGAAAGGTGCGATACGTCAACAATCATCCCCATGTCCTGCATACGTTCAACAACCTCATGTCCAAAAGGTTTAAGCCCCTTGCGCATCACTGCCGAAACGTCGCTGTTGGGATAGCCGATGCAATTTTCAAAATTCCATGTCAGCGTCATGAGCCGAACGCCGCGCTCATACAGCGCATCAAGACGGCTCATATCTTTATTTAATATACCGCCCTCCTCAACAGAGGCAAGCGCCGATATTTTCCCTAAAGCTTCATTGGCTGAAATGTCGGCAGCACATAAGGCGCTCGCCGTCGTTTCGCTGTTTTTTTCGATTTCACCATGCAAAACATCTAAAAGTCTGTGTGCGTAACGGTAGCCCGCGTCCCAGCCATCGGCACCGGAAAAATCCGATTTTTCAATAAAGCAGGAAAAAATCTGACAGGCACACCCTGCCTGCAGCAGTCTTTTTATATCTGCCTGCCCTCTGTTTTCATTCAGTCCTCCGTATTCAGGATGTCTTTCAAGTACAGAAATTGTATCACAATGCAAATCTATATAATGTCTCATAAGACAGCCACCGCTTCCGAAAGCACCTTCCCTATACTGTCATGAATCAATAAATCGGCATAACTGTCATACGGCGTCTCACTCTTATTAATAAGTACAAGTCTGTCCCCGCGATAATACTGAACAAAGCTTGCTGCCGGATAAACATTTAATGATGTGCCGCCCACAATAAGCATATCTGCATGACGAATGGCCTGCACACTGCGCTCGATTGTCTCACCGTCAAGCCCTTCCTCATACAGCACAACCTCCGGCTTAATGATTCCGCCACATTCACAGCGCGGTACGCCGTCACTGCCCGTCACTGCCGTCAAGCCGTACGGTTTTCCGCAGCGCATACAGCGGTTTTTATGAACTGTCCCATGCAGCTCATACACCGTTTTACTCCCGGCAGCCTGATGCAGTCCGTCAATATTTTGTGTCACAACCGCCGTCAGCTTTCCCATCGCCTCCAGCTTTGCCAAGGCTTCATGGGCTTTATTTGGCTTCGCCTTTTCATAAATCATCGCTGTCCTATAAAAATCATAAAACTTTTCTGTATGGCGCATAAAAAACGTATGAGATAAAATCGTCTCCGGCGATACGCCAAACTGCTGCTGTGTCTTATAAATGCCCTGCTCGCTTCTAAAATCCGGAATACCGCTTTCTGTCGAAACACCGGCCCCTCCGAAAAAAACAATCCGCTCTGAATCCCTTAGCATCTGTACAAATTTCTCGTTCATGCTGTCTCCTCCTTACCGCTCAATGTTTTTGTTTAAAAAGCTCTTTTAATGAAAATCCCCGCATTGCCACAAAGGGCCACCGCTTTTCCATCGCCTTCAAATTGACTCCCGCAGCTTCTAAAACCGACTTATCGCTGACATTTTTATAAGCCTTATAAGCCGCATCCATATTGCCTGCCGCAAGGTAAGCCTGACCGAGGCACATATGGTAGCCGTCCTCCGGGCAAATTTCAATCGCCTCCCGGTAGCAGGCGGCTGCCTCGTCATACTTTTTCAGCGCATATAAAAGATGTCCTTTAAGAACCATCAAATCATCGCCATCCGCCTCGGCAGACAGTGCTTTTTCAATCGCCTTTAAGCCTTCCTTGACAAACCCCAACTGCTCGCAGGCCATCGCCATATAATACCAGCCGTCAGTCGAATTTCTGTCGTACACAAGCGCCTGCTTTGCATAGTCATACATTGTTTTCAGTTCACGGATATCCTTACACTCATCATTCATCACGCGCGATGCTGTCTTGGCGCACTGCTCAATACACGCATTAAGCTGGGCGGCTTTTGCCTGCTTTGTATTATTTTTATACCTTGTCGCCGTCAGTCGAAGCCTGTCACCGGAATAGAAGCTTTCTGACCTCGCATAGCTTATATCAAGTGTTTTTACAGGTTTTTCCAGCATAGTTAAAATCTGTTTCAGCCGTTCATCCCCGGTCTCCACAACTTCATAAAGCTTTTCTTTAAAATCAAATACAAATCCGCTTATACGCTCTGATTTTGGGAGAAGGCAAACTTCTGCAATTGGGGCGCATATATTTCCTTCAAGAAATACAGCAGCCCTCTGAATACTTCTATAGATTTCCGCCCGTCTGTACCAGCCTGCAATTTTTCCGTCTGCAACAAAAACGACAGGAATGTTTTTAATCACCGTGCTCTGCACCGTACACTCATAAAAATCCTCCAGAGCAATGCACTCACTGCCGCCTTCCAGTCTTGATTTGCTGACTGCATAACAAAATCCGTGATAATCAAAAAACTCATTCATTAAAAGCGACGCTTCATTTTCTATTTTTACCGCAAGTACCGGCACATTCATCCCCTCTTTCTCTCATCTTTTTTTATTTTATCACATTTTCGCTTTGAGGAACACCCGCTTTTAAAAACCCCCTTGCCCCTTCCCCTGTGATAAGCTATACTTAATACATCATGATGTAAAGGAGATTTTAAAAATGGCAAAAAATCCTATTGTTACAATAACGATGGAAAACGGCGATGTGATGAAAGCTGAGCTTTATCCTGAAGTTGCGCCGAATACAGTCAACAACTTCATTTCATTAATCAAAAAAGGCTACTATGACGGCCTTATTTTCCACAGAGTTATCAACGGCTTTATGATTCAGGGCGGATGTCCGAACGGTACAGGTATGGGCGGTCCCGGCTACAGCATTAAGGGTGAATTTTCACAAAACGGCTTTATCAATCAGTTAAAGCACACACCGGGCGTTTTATCTATGGCAAGAACAATGATGCCTGACTCTGCCGGCTCACAGTTTTTTATCATGCATAAAAACTCCCCGCACCTTGACGGCGCTTATGCGGCTTTCGGACAGGTGACAGAAGGTATGGATATTGTCAATAAAATCGCCGAAACAGCGACCGATTACAATGACAGACCGCTCACACCTCAGAAAATCAAGTCAATGACTGTAGAAACATTCGATATCGACTATCCTGAACCTGAAAAAATGTAAAGTGCAGGCAACAAAATTGCCTGTAAGAAAAATACCGGGCACGCAAGCTTACGCTGTGTACCCGGCATTTTATTTTCTTTTTTTCTTTGTACTGTTTTTAAGCCGTTTGTTCGCTTCCGCCCGCCGCTTTTCCTCCTTAATCTCCCTGCTTCGCACAATAAAATACTCTGCCACCGCTGTAATTACAACGCCGATATGAATCCCAAGCATGGAAAAACTCCAGTCAAAGCCAAATTTTAAAACAAACCCAACAGCTTCTACGGCTACTGCCCATACAAGGGCTGCCGTCAATGCTTTCTTGCTCATCCTACACAATCCAACCTTTATTAATCTTCATCTTCTTCCTCGGCAGCAACCGAGCTGATTGCGCCCGCTGTCACAGCTACAACAACTGCAACGACCGCAATAATCAGAAGTAATATGCATGCTAAAAATATGATAATGTTCATCTTACCCCACCTATCTGTTTCTTTTATTTTACATATCCCTATTATACGCATACTTTTGAAAAAATACAAGACTGTTTATCGGATACCTTGACTCCTGAATACCCCCGATGATATGATGTTTAAAACTATATTTACAAAAGATTTGAGTGAGATTTATGAAGTCATTTTTAAAGGATTTAACCGATTTTATATTTGTCGAGGATGCCCCGGCACCCGCAGATATTATTTTTATTCCCGGCGGGATGTACGGCGCCATGTGCAGCCGGGCTGCCAGACTTTGGCACGAAGGCTATGCCCCTTATATTCTTCCCTCGGGCAAATTCAGCAAGCTTAAAGAGCGCTTTGAAGGTCCGTCAGAGGAAGATTTGACATCCCCGGACACTGCCGCCATCGCTTTAAAAAGCTTTGATACGGAGTGGGATTATCTCCGCGCCCTGCTGCTTGACAAGGGTGTTTGTGAGAAAGCTGTGCTCAAAGAAAACAGGGCAACTTTCACTTACGAAAATGCCCTGTTTTCCAAAGAAGTCACCGACAGCCTCGGACTTGATATCAAGACAGCCATCATCTGCTGTCAGGCTTATCATGCCCGCCGGTGTCTGCTCTATTATAAGTGCGTCTATCCCGACACACACTTTTTAGTCTGTCCGACCATTACCCGCGGCATCAGCCGTGAAAACTGGTTTTGGGAGGATTCAAAGATGTATACCGTCCTCGGCGAAATCGAGCGCTGCGGCACGCAGTTTCATGAAATCATCCGCGAGCAGCGCCCCTCTTTAAGATAACCCATCTTAAAACAATAATTTTTCAAGCGCATACGCAACGCCGTCCTCATCGTTTGAAAGAGAAATAAAGTCTGCACACGCTTTCACCGGTTCCTGGGCATTGTCCATGGCAACGCCCAAACCGGCAAATTCTATCATCGTCGCATCATTATGGCCGTCGCCAAAAGCAACCATCTCCTCTTTTTCCATTGAAAGTACTTCAAGAAGCTTTGCCAAAGACTGGGCTTTATCAATTCCCAACGGCATAATCTCAAGGAAAAACGGCTCTGAACGGTAAATACTCAGCTCACCCTCAAATCTTTTTTGCATAAGCGGCTCGATACCCGCCAATTTTTCACCGTCACCTGTGATAATGCACTTTGTTACAGGGAAGTTTACATAATCCCCCAAGCTGTCAATTCTTTTCACATTAAGATTATTGATTGCCGCTTCTTTTTGAATATAAAAATCTTCCGGACATTCGGTAATCGCACAGTCATTTTCATAAGTCACCATCGGGAAGCCATATTCATCGGCACAAGCCTGAAGTATTTTTACCATACCATCCGGCAAGTCTTTTGAAAATACGCGTTCACCACTTTTACAATCTGTAATGACGCCGCCGTTAAAGGCAAGGATATAGCCGCCGTATTTTGAAAGCTCAAGCGCCTCTGCAACCCTTTGTATACCATAGACCGGACGCCCGGAAGCAAGTACAACCTTTATACCGCTTTCCTGAGCCTGTTTTAACACGGCCTTTGTATGCGCTGTAATCTCCTTTTTAGAGTTTGTCAGTGTTCCGTCAATATCAAGTACGATGAGCCTGCATGCCTTTTTATGAAGCCTCCATAAATAAAGAATTAAATCCTGTGCTCTCTCCAAATAAACTTGCGCACCGCGAAATTCTTCTTTTTTCCCATAACCGTACAGACAGGCCGCAAACGGAATATGATTTGCGGCTGCCGCATCGCCGTCAAAATATCGGTCACCGACCATCAGTGCATATGCAGGCTTCACCTTTTCAAGAAGCTCGCCAAGGACAATATCCTTTGTTTTTCCGACAGCTACTTCCTTGACCTCATCAATATATTCATAGATGCCGAGCTTTTTAAGCGTTCCCGTAATATGCTCTAAATTGGCATTATTTGAGCAGACTGCCGTCATATAGCCTTCCCGCTTCAGCCACTTTAAAAGCGGCAAAACGCCCTCGAAGGTCTCATAGGCATCTTTATATTTGCCATGAATATATTCACTGACCTTTGCCCAGAAAACAGGCCCCTTTTCATTGGCCTTCTCACCAAAAAAGCGAACATTTGTATCTTCGTCCTTCGCACCGAAGGTATCTAAAATATCTGCCATCGGCACATCGCAAAGTCCCATATCTGAGAGCGCATCGGCAATCGCCGGCGCTGCATAAGTCTCTGTCTTATTTAATGTTCCATCTAAATCAAAAACAATCAGCCGTTTTTCCATTAAAACACCTCTTTAACCTTCCATATTTTTTCGCGGCAATGCCGCACTATGAAAATCAACTAAAAATTCACAGTGCGGCATTTATTTTTTATTAATATTCCATCTGACGATAGTATCTTCTTGTTGTCAGAGGATGATTTCTTTCTTTCTCTAAATGGCAGCTTAATCTTTCTGTGATGACATACATAATCATCGGAGAAACGATTGTTCTAAATTCCTGCTTGGAGAATGGAAGCTCAATTTCTTTTGTATCAAAAATGTTAATCACATCCGTAACCTTCTTGGAGAAGTTTAATACTCTGTCCATTAAAGGTCTTGTCTCGTCTTCACCGTAGAAAAGAATTAAGCTTGTATCCTTCTCTACCAACTCCAATGTGCCGTGGAAGTACTCTGCTGCATGGATTGATTTTGTCTTAATCCACTGCATTTCCTCAAGAATACACATTGCATAGTCATAAGCCTCGCCCCAAAGTATACCTGAACCGATTACCATATGGTATGGTGTGTCTTTGTGCTCTGCAGCCATCTTTGCACATCTGTCTTCATACTGTTCTTTTGCTTTTAACAGATACGGTACAATTGTGCTGTACTCTGCCATAAATGTATCATAATCATCAAAGCAGCCTGCATTCTTTAAGAATCTTGAAAGTAATGTAATCATGTATGTATAAATTGCTTCACACAGACAATCGTCTTCTGCAAAGCTGAAGAATTTATAATCGGCATATTCGCAAACCGGTGTATTGTCATTGGATACATAGACAAGTGTTCTTGCGCCTGCGTCTTTACAGAACTTCGCTGCCTGAACAATTTCCTTTGTATTTCCGCTTCTTGTAGAGAATACACAAACAGAATCTTTTGTGAATTTCTTTGGAGGCGCTGCCATAAACTCTGCTGCAATCACACTGTATGTATCAATGTCTGATACTTTGTCCAGCCAGAATTTCATCGGAAGTGAATGTGCGTATGTTCCGCCGCAGCCGATAAAGAAAATATTAGTATACCCTTCCTCACAAATCTTGTCAACTGCTGCCTCAATCTGAGGTCTGAGTGCAATCGCATCATTTACAACCTTTTCGTAACGTGGTACATTAAAATTAAACATATTCTTTCTCCTCCTTGAGTAATTAATTTCCTTCCTGTTATAATACATCATAATATAAGTTTAGACATAAGTCAATACCTTTTTTTGATTTATCCGTATCTTTTTAATTTTCTTAAATTGCAGATGACTGCGGCATACGCACACATCAGCCAGACGGCCGATGTATGCTGCCGCTATATATATTTTCACACTACTTCTCACTGTACTCCGATATCGGTACGCCACAGCCGTAAGCACCTTTAATCTGACATGTATATCTTGCTCTTAAATTACCCATACACATGCTCTGTCTGATAATATTTGCCATGGCATCTTCTTTATTTTCATCTGTAATAAAATTACCGGAAGCTGTCGCCAACATTCTTTCTAGCCGAAGCTTCTGCTCTGTATAGGTTGTAATAAAACCTGAAACCCAAGAATCACCGCAGCCTGTTGTATCAATGGCGCCGCCGTCCGCGTTATAAGGCGCTTTTTCAAAAATACGTCTGCCGTCATAGACCCAGGCCCCCCTTATGCCCATCGTCATAATTGCCAGCTTATAGCCGTATTTATCCACAGCATCCTTCATCATCTGAAGATTTTCTTCTTCCGATAATTCATCCACACCCGAAAAAAGTACATAGTCAACAACTTTTCCGATTTTTTCAACGCTTTCCCTCGTCCATACTGTCGAAAAATCATAAATCACAGGCACGCCCGCATCTTTAAGCTTTACAAGCTCGTCATCCAAATAGCTGTAACAGCTTGTATGCACAATATCAAAGCCTTTAAGATATTCGATAAGGTCATCGTCAAATACGAGCGGGTCTGATTTTACAAGACCGCCGTCATTTTCATCACCGAGCACTCTGTCACCGTCAATTAAATCACAGGTACAGCGCCCTGTCTCACCATGCTTATAAACACACCGGCTGACATCAACATTATTTTTCTTCAAAGAATCAATGACGATATCTGCGTAGCCGTCATCCCCCATGACGCCCACATAAGCCGCGCTGTGGCCGAGCTGCGCACAGTAAACAGCTACATTGACACAATTTCCTCCGGGATTAATCATTTTGTCGATGTAATTGATATCAACAACATTATCACCGACACATGCAATTTTAATCATTGTCTTTCCTCCATTTATGCTCAGCCTTTAACCGCACCTGAATTAATACCGTTTACAAAGTATTTCTGCAGACAAATATAAACAATAATCATCGGAAGTGCTGCAAGCGCAAGACCGGCAATAAGCACACTCCACTGAGTATTTGTTGTCGAACGAATTGCGAAAATACCAAGAGGCACTGTCTGTAAATCACGGCCCTCTGTAAATACGAGTGCAAAAGCAAAATCATTCCAGATATAGCGCGCACTCATTACGGCTGTTGTCGCAATTACAGGCTTACTCATCTTCATAACAATATTGAAGAATGTATTGAGAATCGAGCTTCCGTCGATAAATGCCGCTTCTTCAACCTCTACCGGCAAGTTAATCATAAACGACCACATGAGGAAGAAGGAAAATGGTATTCGATAAGCGATATACGGAATCAAAAGACCTAACCATGTGTTGTAAAAACCTGTCATCGAAAGCATTTTGTAAATAGGAATCAATGAACACTGCGGTGCAAGCATCATACCGGAAAGAATAAGGATAAACACAAAATATTTATGTTTAAACTTAAAACGGATAATCGCATAAGCCGCAAAGCCTGAAATAATAACAACAAAAAATGTTCCGACAACTGTAAAGAATAATGAGTTTAATACACTTTTCTGAATGTACTTTGTCCACACATAAAAGTAATTGGAAACCTGCCATTCTGAAGGCAGAGCCCATGGGCTGGAAAACAAATCACTGTCGTTTTTAAAGCCGCTGATTACCATCCACAAAAGAGGGAACATTGTAACCACGATATACAAAATACAAAACAAATGCACAATGGCTCTTTTAACTTTTGAAGCCTTACTCATGATTAATTTCCCCCTTTCATCGTTTCCTTAACATTGTAAAGCCTTAGCTCTACAAACGAGAAAATAAAGGTAATGACAAACAGGAGTACTCCGATGGTGCTGGCGTAACCCATATTGTCCATTCTAAAACCTGTCTCGTACATTGTTGTGGCAAGAACCTCGGTCGCCTTGCCAGGACCTCCGCTTGTCATAACATAAACTTCATCGAATACCATAAATGCACCGATAATCGTAATTGTCGTATTCATAAGGATTGTCGATTTAATCATCGGTACTGTAATCTTAAAAAAGCTCTGGAAGCCGCTTGCGCCGTCAATTTTTGCCGATTCATAAACCTCTGTAGGCACACTTTGAAGACCTACCGTATAAAGCATAACCATCTCACCGGTATACTGCCACTGGGATACCATAATGACCGCCCACATCGCTGTCTTAGGGTCACCAAGCCAGTCATGCACCAAACCGCCAAGACCAATCTTTTCCATAATCGGATTGATAAAACCGATTGAAGGACTGTATGCAATAACCCATAACAGACCAATCGCTGTTAAAGAAATTACTGCCGGAATAAAGATAATAACTCTTGTTGCCGCTGCAAAACGTTTTTTTGCAACAACGTTGAGAATGTGAGCAATCACAAGACCGATGCCCACCTGGAAAATAATAGATACAACTGCATATTTTACATTATTTAAAAATGCATTCCATACATTCGGGTCTGAAAACAGCTTCTGATAATATTTAAAACCGACAAATTCCATCGTCTTTGAGTAAGCTGTCCACTTAAACATACTATAGTATACATTCAATACAACCGGAAGAAAAATCAGACAAACAACTAATGTAACTGCCGGAAGAAGAAACAGAAGAAGCATTTTTTTATTTTTATAGATTGCCATGAAAAGCCCTCCTTCTCCTTAGAAAACCGTATTTTTAAAGAAGGGCACACGGTGATGCCGCGTGCCCCAAATTTCCAGTGAAATTATTCACTTGCCATTTCTGCCGCTGTTGCAGAAACATCTGCCATAATATCCGCACCTGTCTGGTCGTTGAAAATTGTCTGACAACCTGCAAGCCATGTGTCTGCAACTGTCTGGTCAATAACACAGTCAAGCCATTCTGACATACCAGGAACATTCAGGTTTTTCTCAATAATTTCCAATGTCTCAGGAAGACACTTTGATTCATCAAGCTCAACGTCTGTTGTCGTTAAGAAGCCAAGGTCATAAACCATCTTAGACTGTACTTCGTCACTTGTTAAATGTTTAAGGAACTTGATTGCTTCTTCCGGATGCTTGGAATCCGCATTCACCATAAATACGTCAGGTCCGCCTGTGATAAAGCCTGCTGAACCGTTTGCGCCTTCAACTTCAGGGAATTCAAAGTAGCCCCAGTCATCGCCGAGCGCTTCTTCATAGCCTGTCAGGTTCTGTACTTCTTCATAAACCATTGCCGCTGTACCCTCTTTAACCATGGCCTGTGACATTTCCCATGTACAGGAGTTGATATCAGAGTTTGTATAGCCTTTATCAAATAATTCACGCATCATATCAAGTGCCTGTGCATAACCGGGGTCTGCATAATTCGGGTCTTCAAGGCTGTAGTTCTTTGCAAGTACATCCTGAGGCACAAGCTTGCCGTTTAATGTTGTGAGATAATGGCATACAACCCATGAATACTGGTTGCCGATTGCTACAGGTGTAACGCCCTTATCTTTAATCTTCTGGCATACATCAAGAAATTCTGTCCATGTTGTCGGCAATTCTGTAATTCCTGCGTCAGCAAAAACTTTTTTGTTATATACCATTTCTTTTGAAGAATAATCCCAAGGAATTGCGTAGTAAGCGCCGTCCTTCTTACAGCTCTCAAGCATTACCGGGTTAAAGCTGTCTTTCCACTCTTTATCTTCTTCGATATACTTTGTGATATCCATCGAGTTGCCTGAGCGAACATACTGCATAATACGCTCGCCACTCCATGTGAAGTAAATATCCGGTGCGTCATCACTGCCTAAAAGCACTCTTGTCTTATCCTTGATTTCTTCATCGCCGTAAGCTGTCATCTCAATCTTGATATTGGGATTTGCCTTTTCAAAATCTGCAACAACATCTTCAAAGAATTTCATTCTTTTTTCTTCCGGGAATTTATGTACAAACTTAATTGTAACCTGACCGTCAGAAGAACCTCCCTGTCCTTCGTCACTGCCGCCGCCACCGCCGCAGGCTGTCAGCATTCCCGCACACATAACCCCACCAAGTGCCAATGCTGTTAATCTCTTTAACAAACTTTTTTTCATGATGAAACTCCTCCTCAATTTCATTGTTTGGGTCCCCACCCCACAACATCTATAGTTTTCCATTCACCGTTTTAAAACTTATTAATATTCAAGACGTCTGTAGTAACGTCTGATATCCAATGTATGCTTTCTTACCTCTGCAAGGTTATTGTAAGCTCTTGTATAAATGTGCCATAACATTACAGGTGATAACATCCAGCGGAATTCATCACTGATACCCGGATATTCGTAATTCTTTGTATCAAATACAAACAGCTGATTTGTATGCTTCTTTGCAAAGTTAATGACACGCTCATCCAAAGGTCTTGTAGGACCTTCGCCCATGCCGACTGCTACAAGCACATTCTTTTCAACAAGCTCGATTGTGCCGTGGAAAAATTCTGCAGAGTTAATAGATTTTGTTCTGAGCCACTGACACTCTTCAAGAACACACATTGCCATTGAGTATGTAGGACCCCATGTCATGCCTGAACCTGCCCAAATCTGGTACTCTTTATCTTTTTCTTCAAACATTGCTGCATACTCTTTGCCGTAATCATCAGCAGCTTTTCCTACAGATACTAATACGTTGCCAAGATTTGCAAGCTCATCGGCAAATTTTGGATAACCGTCAAACTCGCCTCTGTTATACATAATCTTTCCAACGATAAACATTGAACATAAATCGTTCGGCTGTGCTTCGCCGTATGTTACAGAATATGTTGTCACTGCTGCTAAAGGAGAATTTTCCACGCCGCAAAGAGAGATTGTTGTTACGTTTCTTTCAGCAAGCCATTTTGCAACAGCAACTGTCTCTTTTGTATCTCCTGATTTTGATGTAAGGATGGCAACTGTTCTGTCTGTAATCATCGGATTTCCTGTGCACATAAGCTCTGCAGGAATCTCTGTAAATACAGGAAGTTTTGACATTGATTTCATCATGTAGCAGTACGGCTCTAAAGCAGCCAGTGAACCGCCGGCAGATGTGAATAATAAATTGTCGAACCCTTTTTCACAAACCTTATCTGCGATTTCCTCGAAGCTTGGACGTAATGCATAAAGTAAATCAGCATTTTTAATAATTTCCTGTTCATTAAATGCAACCATATTTTTGACCTCCTCTTTTTATTTGTGCGGAATGTCTTGTCTTCGCACAACTTGTCTTGTGTTATCTTATGCTGTTATTATATTTCATATTTCCAATATAGTAAATTGACGAATTAAACAAAAATATAAATTAATAATTGTATGTTATGCACAATAACTTTATAGTGTTCTTTTTGCATTTCATCCATAGACAAACTTACATCATCATTATATAATGTAGATAATAATTGCATTAGATAAGACTTACTCGGAGGATGTAATAATGATTTGAAAAGGGGAGGATGATTTTATGTCATCAGCTATTAATCCAAACAGCGCTGTTCCGCTGTATAAACAAATTGCAAATGTAATTGCACAGGATATTAAAGACGGGAAATACAACTACGGAGACCGTCTTCCGTCAGAACTCACGCTCAAGGATACTTTCGGTGTCAGCCGTATTACAATAAGAGCAGCAATTTCTGAGCTCATGGAGGAGGGGCTTTTAGTGCGCTCACAGGGCAAGGGCACCTTCATTGCCCAGCCTAAAGCCATTATGCCCGCTTCCGACCATCCGGGCTTTACCCAGTCCTGCCTTTTGGCCGGACGGACTCCGTCCACAAAGCTGCTCAGTATTGACTATACTTACCCTTCACCGGCAGAATGTCTGTTTTTAAACCTTAACGAAACAGATAAAGTGATTGTCTCTAAAAGACTGCGGTTTATCGAAAACTATCCGACCGTCATTGAAACAAACCACTATATTACGGACTTTGACTTTCTTTTTAACGAAGACTTAAACGGCTCACTTTTCGAGATTCTCTCAAGCCATGATATTTATGTGAGAGAAAGCCGGAGAACACTGGAGATATGCACGGCAACAAGAGCCGAGGCAGATATGCTCGAGATTAAGACAAATACACCGCTGCTGCTTTTTAAGGATATGCAGATTGACCAGAACGGACGCCCGATTTATATCTCCAAGCAGCTTTATACAACCGAAAGAATGGCCTTTTATCTTTAATATAAAAATTGCCGCAGACATTTTGATATGCCTGCGGCAATTTTTATATGCCTGCCATCTTCATGGCAATAAGGAAACTGGCGACGATTCCTGCTGCCGTCGCGACAAGCGCCCCAGCAAGTGTCCACCTTGTCTTTGTCACCTTTGCCGTAATAAAATAGACGGACATCGTATAAAAGATTGTCTCTGTGCTTGAAAGCATCAGTGATGAAAACAGTCCCTGAAAAGAATCCGGACCATAGCTTTTAAACACGTCGATTAAAAGCCCTGTCGAAGCCGAAGATGAAAACATTTTAACGACAGATAGTGTAAACACTTCTGCCGCCAAATGAAGCTTATCTAAAATCGGCTTAAAAATGTGCCCCGCCAAATCAAAAAATCCGGATGCCCGCAAAACACCGACGGCAACCATCAGCCCGATAAGTGTTGGCATAATGTCCGCAGCAACTTTAAGTCCGTCCTTCGCCCCGTCAACAAACGTATCATAAACCCGCACCTTTTTAACCATCCCACAGACAAGCATCAGCATTATCATTACCGGCAAAATTGCCGCAGAAATAAAAGCAAGCATTAGTTTCCCCCTTTTTGAATTCTAAGCTACCGCCCGTTTTCTTTTCTCCTATCTTTTGCACAGGCAAGCCTGCAAAATACAATCCCGGCAATGGTTGAAATCATTGTCGCAGCAATCGCCGGCGCAGCAATGGCTGTCGGCGCCGTGCTGCCGTACTGGCTTCTGTAAGCAATAATATTAATCGGTATAAGCTGAAGTGAAGAAATATTCATTACAAGAAAGGCACACATTTCACTGCTGGCCACACCGGGTTTAAACGCCCTGTCGGGGTTTTTTTGCCGTCTAAAAGCCTCAAGCTCTGAAAGCGATGCCATGGCATGAAGTCCGGCGGGCGTTGCAGCCCACCCAAGCCCTAAAATATTTGCCGTGAAATTTACAGATATGTAAGAAATCGCAGGGTGATTCTTTGGAATTTCAGGAAAAAGGAAATGAAGCAACGGAAACAGGCACCGGTTTATCCCCTGCAAAAGTCCGGCTTTTTCTGCAATTTTAAGCATACCCGTCCATAGCGCAACAATGCCTGCCGTGGCGATACAAAGCTTGACAGCTTCTGCGGACGCATCCACAAAACCTGCGGAAACTTCCTGCATACGCCCCGTACAGGCACCCGTAATCACACCGACGAAAATCATCGCTGCCCATAAATAATTTAACATATACTGCCGCCTGTCTTTTTTACAGGTATATGCGGCCATCCTACGCTTTATGCTCAACAAGATACTGGTACACATCCCTTTTTGAAATACCGCGGTCTGCCGCCACAGCTTTCATCGCTTCCTTATGTCCCATCCCCTGTGCTTCATAAAGTGCCATATGTTCCTCAATTGACATTGCTTCCCATGACTGACGCGCCGCCTCATCAAGACTTTCCTGGGAGACGCCCTCAAGAACAAGTACATATTCCCCCTTAGGCTCATTGGCTTTATAATAAACCACTGCCTCGGCCACAGTCATCCGGCGCGCTGATTCATAGCGCTTCGTCAACTCTTTGCATACCGTAATTTTCCTGTCTGCCGCATATTTTTCCAAAAGCTCAAGTGTTTTTACAAGACGGTGCGGCGCCTCATAAAATATGGTCGTTCTCGTCTCTGTTTCAAGTCTTTTAAGAACAATCTCCTGCTCTTTCTTATCGGTCGGCAAAAAACCTTCAAAGCAAAAACGTCTTGTTGAAAGTCCCGACATCGTCAGTGCGGTAATACAGGCTGCCGGTCCCGGAACCGAAGACACTTCAATGCCCGCCTCATAACAAAACTTGACGAGTTCTTCGCCGGGGTCAGATATTCCCGGTGTTCCCGCATCGCTGACAAGCGCTATATTCACTCCCTTTAAAAGCTCTCCGACAAGGTAATGCCCCTTCTCAATCTTATTAAATTCATGATAGCTTGTCATCGGTGTCTTAATATCAAAATGATTTAAAAGCTTAATCGTATGGCGCGTATCTTCCGCCGCAATCAAATCTGCTTTTTTTAATGTATCAATAATTCTAAAGGTCATATCCTCAAGATTTCCAATCGGTGTGGCACATAAATATAATTTCCCGCTCATAATTTCTCCTCATATCTTCAAATTTTTGCTACTGTTTAAAAAATTACAAAAAAAGCTTGCATATTCATGCTGAATCTGCTAAGATACTCTTATGCAGAAGTGGCGGAATGGCAGACGCGCTAGATTCAGGTTCTAGTGCTCGCAAGGGCGTGTGGGTTCAACTCCCATCTTCTGCATTATTTTTTTGCTTATTTTTAAGTATCCACGGCAAATTCCCGCTGAACCTATCCGTTTATAACTATTGATTATATGTTATAATCCCATCATTTACAAGATTTTCTTTCTTTTCTTATGTTTTCCTGAACTTTTTATGAACTTTTGCCGATTGTACTTTATTATTTCCGCATAACAGACTATTATATTTTTGTAGTACTAATACAACATATAACCATTCCCAAGGAGAATTTTATTATGCAGCATGAATATACACTTATTGAAAACCTATCGCATGAACAGCTCAGTAAACTTATTGAGAAAGAAAATGTGAAATCACATTTTCTCGGCTCACATGAGTGGGGTGAGGTTTCAAAAAAAACTAAACTATGGAAGCCTTACTATGTAGGTGTCGCAAAAGACGGAGAACTTATTGCCGCAGCTGTGCTGCTTCAAAAGCAACTGCCCCTTAATCTCTCGTATTTTTACATTCCACGCGGATTTTCTATGGATTACAGCAATACCGAAAATCTTAAGGGTGTCACCGAATGTATCCATCGTTTCTGCAAGGCGCATCATTCAATTTATTTCAAAATCGACCCGGATATTAAGCTTCACACCATTGATTTGGACGGCAATATCATCGAGGGGGAAAACAACTACGCCTTATCGGATACTTTAACTGAATTAGGCTACAAAAGAAAACCTCTGAATTACTATTTTGAAAATGAGCAGCCGCGCTTTACCTTCAGAATCCCGCTTGAAGGCACACTTGAAAGCATTGAGGCCGGATACAGCCGTACAACAAAGGCAAGAATCAAGCACGCCAAAAATAACGGTGTGGAGGTCGTTGTCGGAAACCGTGATGATATTAAAGAATTTTGCCGCCTGATGGCAATGACAGAAAAACGTCAGGATTTCTTCTCTCACGATAAAGACTTTTATACGGAATTTTATGATATTTTTTCCAAAAATGACATGGTGACACTCTATCTCGGAAAGATAGATATTCCAAAGCTTACCGGGCGTTTGGAGTCCGAGCTTTCACAGGCAGAAGCTGAACTTGACAGCCTTAAAGATGCCACCGGAAAAAAAGCAATCAACCGATGCAAGGAAATCCGCAAAAAGATAGACGCCCTCCGCAAGCAACTTGCAGGACTTTCTGACAAGCCAAAGACTGAGGTGATTGTCTCCGCCTATCTGACCGTCACCTACGATGACAAGGCATGGGCACTTTATGCAGCCAACGATATGGATTACGGTAAATTTTATGCCAACTACGCTGTATATCAGCGTCAGATTCAGGATGCCTATGAAAAGGGACTTAAACTATTCGATGTTTTCGGAACGATAGGCAAAGCCGACAGCGACAATCATCTTTCAGGGCTCTACGAATTTAAGAAAAAGTGGGGCGGTGAATTTACAGAATTTATCGGTGAATTTGATTACATAGAAAACAAGCCGATGTATTGGATATATAAAACATTCATTCCATTTTATCACAAACTCGTCAACAAAAAACTGCGAAAGAAGGTACAAGATTATGAAGGATAAAGAATTTATAGGTGTCGTTCTCGGCGGTGACATGAACAGCTATGCCGTCGCCAGAGCTTTTTATGAAGCCTATGAAATAAAGACAGTCATTTTGGGACAAAACCCTATATTTCCTACAGCCTACAGCCATATTGTCGAAGGTCATTACTATAAAAACCTCCTTGAGGATGATGTGCTTCTCCAAGCGCTCACTGATGTTTTGTCTCAATATCCGGACAAAAAGAAAATTCTTTTCGGAAATACGGACTACTATGTGCGTCATATTATCCACAACCGCCGGCGCATTGAAGCACTCAGCGATACTTTCATTATACCGATTGTCAGCGAAGAAAAATTTGAACAGCTTTTCAACAAAAGCACTTTTTATGAACTCTGTGAAAAATACGGTCTTGACTATCCGAAATGCACCGTTTTCGATTTTTCCAAAGATGATATCGAAACATTTAAACCGCCTTTCGAATACCCTATATTTATTAAGCCTTCCGACAGTGTTGTCTATGCAAAATACAATTTTGAAAACAAACAAAAGGGTTATAAGATTGAAAATGAGACCCGGCTTAAACAAGTGCTCGCAAACGTCAAGGCTTCCGGTTTTAATGATACCTTTGTCTGTCAGGAATATATCGAGGGCAGCGATGATTCCATGTTTGTCTACAGCGCCTATGTCAACAGCAAGCATAAGGTCGTTGCCATCACCGGCGGAAAAATTCTCATGCATGACCGCACACCGGAGTTGATTGGCAATTACAACGCCATTACCAATGCCTGTGATAAAGATGTCTGCAAAAAGCTTAAAGCTTTCCTTGAACACATTGAATTTACCGGTATATGCCATTTCGATATCCAGTATGATGAGCGCCGCAAAGGCTATGTTGTTTTTGAGATGAATATCCGTCAGGGACGAAGTAATTACTATACGGCAGCAAGCGGCGTCAATATGCCAAGGCTGATTGTCGAAGATTATATTTACGGCCGTGATACAGACTTTTTTATTTCCGAAAAGGAATTTACAGTCAGCGTCGTACCGAAATGTATGCTCAAATACGCCTTAAAGCAGAGTCACACAAAGCCGTATAAAATCACAAATTTCTTCAGATTCGGTCTGGCGCCTTATGACCGCGGCCTGAAAAGGTATGTTTATCAATTTGTATGGGATTACCGTACAATGAAAAATCATTTGAAATATAATCGCTAAAAAATTTTATGATAAAAAGGATACAGATGACACTGCGTTTTGCCGCCGATTATCATCTGTATCCTTTTATTTTTTAACAGGCATCATTTTCATCAATATAAAGCGGAAGCGGGAACCAGTTTTTGTAGCGCAGACCGCCGTTAATTCCGTAATCTCTGTAACGCACCGCCTCCGAAAAGATGGCTTCCTCTGCCTCTAAAAGTCCAAGGAAAACAGACTTTTCACAAGCTGCCCCCACCTGCTCTAAAGCGCCGCACTCAGCAGTCACCGAAATTCTTTGTCCGTCCGATTCAAGCCTGCACACTTCAACGCTCTCATCATATTTTCTGACAGCAAGCGCAAGTTTTCCCGGCTCAAGTGCTTCACACCCATTTTTAATGTTCATAAAAGCCTCGATGACTTTTGCAAAATTAAGAATATGCCAGCTGTGTTCCGAAACCGGATAAAAGTTTTCACAATATTTTCCTAAAACCTCACAGGCAGCTCTGTCAAATGCCGGAGAGAGCATTGTCAGTTCATCCGGCTGCATCCTTTTAAACCATGCGGCGATAACCGCAGGAAAATCTTTGATTTCCTTAAAGCCCCATTCTCCGAAAAACTGGTGATAGGCGCTCGTCACATACCCGGCAAAGCTTCCGTCTTTGAGCACTGCGTACACCGTGCTCTCCCATGAACGCAATATTCTGTAGAAGCTTTCGTCATCACCCCTGTCTGTATACACCGGACGTTTTTCATAAAGCTGCCGGATTTCAGCCATATATTTGCTGTCTGCTGACTTTATTCCCTCAAAAGTAATCGACTCACTATCCTCGCCCCTATATTGATGGCTGACATTTTCCGGCACAAATTTGTATCTCATTGAAACCCCTGTCGGCTGAAAACCAAAATACTGGTATCTGTTTTTAAGACCGCCAAGGACAAGGGCATCAAAGCCCTGCGCTTTCCCTGCCTGAATTGCCATATCCATCAGCCGCTTCATATAACCTTTGCCTCTTGCATAAGGATGGACACTGACAGAGCCTATATGACCAAGCTTTAGCTTTTTTTCGCCGACGGTAAGCACTGTAGGAAAAAGCCCGACAACTGCCTTAATCTTCCCCTCCTCCTTCGCAAGGAAATGAAAGCCCGATGTATCCAAAGCATCTCCATACAGCTTTGGCAGCAGCGCTTTAAAATTATGGGCCCTGCCTGTCATACTAAACACCATATTGATAAAATCAATGATATCTTCTCTATCCCCGGCTTTTCCTATACAAAACTCTGTCATCGTCAATTCCTCCGTTTATTTTAATTTAAAAGTCAATTTTACCGGCTGATGGTCGGAATAAGCAAATTCCGTATCAATGACTTCACTGACAGCCTCAACATTGTCTGACACAACAAAGCCATCGACCGTCACCGTATAGCCATAGCCTTTTTTATAGGTCACATCCGCCCCGCGGCAGCTTGGCACCTCCGATGCATTTTCCGGAATAACAAACGAAAAACCTTCGGAAAGCTGACTGTCGTCCAGCCGATAAACCCAGCCCGGAATTTTCTGTTCACATTCAAAAGTATCAATAGTTCCCGCAATATCATGGTTCCAATCACCGCCGGCAACAACATAATTGCCCTTTGCATATTCCTCGGCAAAAACGCTATTTAACATCTCCAGCTGCTTTTTACGCATTTCGCCGCCCTTATCATAAGCTGACATGTGCAGTGAAATGAGCACAAGCTCTTTACCGTTATCAATTGGTATGCGGCTCACTGTAAAACAGCGGTCCAAATCGAAAAACTTGTCGACAAAGCTTGTCGATACAGGAAATTGGCGGCGCATACTTTCATCAATATGATATTTGCTTAAAGTCACAAGACCGCTTTCAACACTGCCATGAGGCTGAGTCAGAGGATAAAACAGATATACAGAGTGAAATGCCGATGTATAGGCATTGCCGTAGTCCGGCATGGCCTGACAAATCATCTCATACTGATTGATGTCATAGCTTCTTGTTGCCTTCTTATCAACTTCCTCAATAATGTAAAAATCACTGTCAAGCTCTGCCATCGCCCGAATCGCCCCTTCTGTATTTTTGCGGGCATTTTCTTCACTGAACGCTCTTGCTTCGGTACCGGACACTTCTGTGCCGTCCTTCATGATTCCTGTGTCCATAAAGAATGTAAACTCCGGCTCATACGCCCCAAAACCGATATTATAGGTCACTGCACTATATTCCCCATCGGCTTTAAGTACCTCAGATGTATTATTTTTTGTGGCAATCTTCGTAAAATCATCAATTCTGCTGTAATTCGCCTGTAAATAAATCACATATCCGCCAACCGTCAATAAAAGTGCGGCAATTATCCCCAATATTACCCCCAAGGTAATTTTTAATTTTTTCTTCATTAAAATCTCCTCCTAAAAATGTAACAACTTACTTTCTCCCCCTCAAAGGTCCTGCCTTAAAATCAGGATATCTGGCAAGCATTTTGTAATAAATAATAAAAGCTACAGAGGTAATGACCCATGTCAGCGGGAAGCACAGCATCACCGCCCGCGTATCATGCCAAAACGGGACAACAAAGGCAATCCACACAATACGCACAACACATACGCCAACGCAGGTAATTATCATCGGAACAAAGGCATTTCCGGTGCCGCGAATCGCCCCCGAAAGTATTTCTGTAAATACAAAGGTAAAATAAAACGGCATCAAAAATTGCACCATAAAAACACCTTCCCGGACAACATCTGTATCCGGTGTAAACAGCTTGAAAATATTTCCGGCAAGCAAAATCAGTATAACACTTAGGGCAACCGCGATACCCATGCACATAAGCAATGATATTTTCACGCTTTTGCGCACGCGGTCATACTTGCCCGCACCAAAGTTTTGTCCCGCAAAGGTTGTCACTGCCACGCCAAAGGCTGCCAGCACCATCCAGAAAATACCGTCCATTTTTTCAAAAACAGTCCATGCCGCCACTGTGTTTGTGCCGAATATATTGATACTTGTCTGAACAACAATATTTGCTGAATTATACATCACCGACTGCATACCTGAAGGCACGCCGATACGAATAATTTTCGGCAGCATTGTTTTATCAAAACCGATATCCCGAATATTCACCCTGTAGGCTTCATTGCTTCGCAATAAAACAACACACACAAGGATTGCACTGATTGTCTGGGACATAATCGTTGCCACACCGGCACCGACAACACCCCATTTAAAGCCGACAACAAATAAAAAGTCGAGTACAATATTAATCAGACAAGCCGCCACAAGAAAATAAAGCGGCCGTTTTGAATCCCCGACAGCTCTTAATATCCCTGTCCCAATGTTATACAGAGCTGATGGAATCATACCGAGAAAATAAATTCGGATATAGGTGACGGAATAACTCATCACATCTTCCGGTGTCTGCATTAAGCGAAGCAGAGGCCTTGCCGCCGCAATTCCGACAACCATTAATATAAGGCCGCCCACAAGACCGAGCATCACCGCCGTATGTACACTTTTTTTAACATTTTCTTCGTTTCCGGCGCCATAAAACTGGGAAATAACAACTGTTGCCCCCGAAGCAACACCGACAAAAAAACCGACAAGTAAATTAATAAGCACACTTGTCGTCCCCCCGACGGCTGCAAGCGCCTGCTTTCCGACAAAGTTTCCGACAATCATCGCATCGGCCATATTGTAAAGCTGCTGAAAAAGACTGCCGAGCATAATCGGAAAAAAGAAAAAGAGAAGGTGTTTCCATATCACACCTTCTGTAATCTCATTGCGTCCTGCCCCATGCTTTCTCCCCATGAAAAAAACCTCCTTTCAACGTAAAATAAATTCTATCAGAGAACAATTATTTAGTCAATCCATCACAAAAAAATCTATCTTTCAAAAAGCAAGTCCTTTTGCTTTTGCGATTTGCACAAAAACTTTTTGAGATTTTTTTCATCTTTGTGAACACTTTTGGGGATGACTATGCTATTATAATAGACGTAAACCCCCCAATACATTATATAGTTTTTTGTTACACCCCATAAAACAAAAAATACCTTCTCCAAGAAAAAGGCAGCGTTCGGTAGCTGCCTTTTTCATTTTATTATTTTATTTCATATAAACACGCGCTTCATACGGCTTTAATTCTAAAGTATTTTCCGGCACACCTTTGTTTACATAATTCCCGATTAGAAGATGTCCGCAACCGACAAATTCCTCCGGAATATCCACGGGCACATTTCTGTCACTGTAATTGCAGATTGTCAAAAGCTTCTTATCCTCAAGACTTCTTGTAAACATGAAAATCTGCTCGTCCTCAGGCAGCAAAAGCTCATAATGACCATAGACGATAATATCATTTTCCTTGCGAAGCCGAATCAGTTTTTTATAGTAATTAAAAACGGATGCCTCATCATTTACCTGAGCTGCCGCATTAATCTGCTTATAGTTTGGATTCACTTTAAGCCACGGTGTCCCTGTCGTAAATCCGGCATTTTCACTGTCATCCCACTGCATCGGAGTTCTTGCGTTATCTCTGCCGATAAACTTCACACATTCCATAAAACGTTCATGGGACATCTTTTTATTTCCGACAATATCCTTATACGCATTAAGAATCTCAATATCTTTATAGTCTTCGATATTATCAAAATACGCATTCGTCATACCCAATTCCTCGCCCTGATAAATATACGGCGTTCCCTGCATCATATGAAGACAGGTTGCAAGCATCTTCGCCGACTCCGTGCGATATTCTTTGTCATTGCCATATCTGGAGACAACTCTCGGCTGGTCGTGATTATCCCAGTAAAGGCTGTTCCACGCTTCCCCCTCAAGCTCTGTCTGCCATTTTGAGAAAATTCTCTTAATGTCTGCCAATGAAGTCCTCTTATCCGTCCACTTTCCAAACGGCCCGTTATTATTGACCTCATTAAGCTCAAATTGGAAAACCATGTTTAACTCACGGCTGTCCTCCCCGGCATACCGCTTCGCTTCCTCGATTGTAACACCGGCAGTTTCTCCAACCGTTATCAAATCATATTTTGACAAAACCTCCCTGTTCATTTCCTGTAAGTATTCATGAACATGGGGGCCGTGACAATACGGTGACGGCTTGCCCTCCTCCTGATTCGGAAGCCCCGGCGCTTTGGAAATCAGACTTATAACGTCCATTCTGAAACCGTCAATTCCCTTGTCGCACCACCATGCCATCATGTCAAAAACCTCTTTGCGAAGTTTTGGATTGTCCCAGTTTAAATCCGGCTGTTTCTTGGAAAATAAATGCAGATAGTACATATCCGTTGTTTCGTCATATTCCCACGCCGGTCCGGAGAATACCGAACCCCAGTTATTCGGATAACTGCCATCCTTGCCTTCGCGCCATATGTAGTAATCCCTGTACGGATTGTCCTTTGATTTTTTGCTCTCCACAAACCATGAATGTTCATCGGAGGAATGATTCACCACTAAGTCCATCATTATTTTAATTCCGCGCTTATGTGCCTCCAAAAGCATTTCATCAAAATCGGACATCGTACCAAATTCTTTCATAATTCCCTGATAATTGCTGATATCATATCCGTTATCATCATTTGGAGACTCATAAACCGGTGACAGCCAAATGACATCAATGCCAAGGTCGGCAAGATAATCAAGCTTACTTATGATTCCGCGAATATCACCGACACCGTCGCCATTGCTGTCACAAAAGCTTCTCGGATAAATCTGATATACAACACTTTCTTTCCACCATGCTCTTTTCATTTTTATACCCCTTTCACACTGTCAGGCTTTACTTTTTTCTTATAGTATTATAATATATTTTATAATAAATTTCTTTAAAAAACTAACAAAAAACTAGCACAAAACTATACTTATAATGACAGGAGGCTCTATGAAGTATACGCAGATTGCACAATATAAAGAACCTGTTTCCCACCGCGATGGACTCATTCCCATGACCTATCACCTTGTCGATTATGAAAAAAATACGATGGGCTTTCCGATGCATTGGCATGAG
>CABUBX010000004.1 GCA_902489925.1 uncultured Lachnospiraceae bacterium
TAGCATAAAAAAGCTAATTTGAAACAGACTTCTAATTTGCGTGGATTATACTAGTGTCCTTTTCAATATAATGAGAGCCTACCAAAATAACAGCATCGACCTTACGACTTTCCATCATCCGCATACACTGACATTTCATCTCGTAACTGTGTCCCGTACAATTCAAAATAAAATCAAAGCCCTTCTTTCTAAGTTCCCTCTCCAAAAATGATACTGCATTAGCCAAATAAATATCCGCAACATCTGCACATAAAATGCCAATCGTTTTCATAGAACCGCTGCCAAGACCCCTGGCAACTGCATTTGGTTCATATCCGAGAGATTCAATAATGTTTAATACCTTTTCCTTTGTTTTGTCGCTGACCCTTGAATTCCCGTTAAGCACTCTTGATACTGTTGCAATTGAAACACCCGCTTTTTGAGAAATATCATAGATTGTCAGCTGTTTTGCATCCTTTGACATATGTAAGCGCTTACACTCCTTTCTTAATGACCTAAGTATATAATGCATTTTTTCACTTGTCAAGTTGTTTTTTACAATTTTTAACAGTATTTTTTGTCTTTTTTAGCTATTTTTTATATGAACATCCACTTATTTTCTATATCCGATATGCTTCACATTATGTAAGCACTTACAATTTACAGCAAAATAAAAAGAGGTTTGCCCATGTATCAATCACAAAAACAAACCTCTTTTTCAATATTTCGTTTTTCTTATCCTGTCAAAGCACTCCAACACTATACAGTGCCTTTCTTTAAAAATCTGTTGTACAGCGTCTCTCAACTGTATATGGCACTTTTACTTCCTGCGGAAGATCTTCCTCTCCCGAAAATACTCTGATCAACAAATCTACAGCATCGACACACATTTTTTTGAGATGATAATTCACAGATGTAATCTCCGGCTCACAGCTTACCGCAAACACAGAATTGCCGCAGCCACATATACTCACATCCTCCGGAATATAAAGTCCACGCGCTTTTGCATACTTTACAGCACCGACAGCCATCACATCCTCCGCGGCAACAACTGCATCAAAACTCAAATCTTTATAACCGAGCAGCAGATTTTTAACATAGTGGATATCCTTTTTGACATTAAGCTTTAACTCACCCAAAACCGGATATCCGGCATCACTCAAAGCCATTTCATAACCACGCAGCTTCTCCTTTGTCGAAGCAATATCAAAATCTCCCAAAAACAGTATACGCTTTCTGCCCCTGCGTATAAAAGCGGAAGTCACATCATAAACCGCCTCATAATTGCCGCATATAAAACTATATATATTCTTTCCTTCAAGATATGCATCCAATAAAAATACAGGTATTTTAGCTGCAGCCTCATAAATATAATCGGCCTCATGACCGTCATCGGCATCCGGCATATAAACCGAGCCAATAAGTATCATCGCATCGATCCTTTTAGACATCAAAAGGCGGGCGTACTTTTCCTTATCCCGGCACTCAACACCCGAGCTACTGACAATGCAATGATATCCATATTTACTGAGCTGCTTTTCCAGCACTGCGACAATCCGTGATATACAATCATCCGCAATATCCGGGCATAAAATCCCTACTGTCTTCATAGAATCAAGCCCAAGCCCTCTTGCAAAAACATTTGGAGTATAGTCTTCCTGCTCAATTATCGACAAAACTTTCTTTTTTGTCTTTTCACTTACCTTTGGGCTTCCATTCACAACTCTCGATACAGTCGCAATGGATACGCCTGCCATCTTCGCAACATCATAAATATTCATAGATACTCCCAACATCCTCGTACGTCAGGGCCTTTCGGACTTTTGCCATCCGGGAAACCCCTTACATATTTTCTATTCTTTATATTACACTATTTATTGCCCAAAGCGCAAGACTGTAACTTCCATTCTCTGCATTTCTTGTAAATTTTTACCATAAATTTTATTTTTTAAATTGACATTTGCTAAAATACAATGTATTCTTATTGTAAGCGCTTACATAAATTTCTTATAAACTTATCCGTACATGTAAAAATTTCACCTGATTTGCAGAAAGAGAGGTTTATATGAAAGAATTTATCCAAATCCATCCCTCAGATAACGTTGCTGTTGCTTTGACACCGTTATCTGCTGCTAAAATAATAGTACCATTCTCCGATGTCCCTTTGACATTAATCGATCCAGTTCCCACAGGGCACAAATTTGCCCTTAAACCCATTTCTAGCGGAGCTCCTGTCATTAAATACGGACATTCCATCGGCCATGCCACCACAGACATCCCTGCAGGCGCATGGGTTCACACACATAATTTATCCACGGGACTCGATGAAAAAAATAACTTTTGCTATACACCGGACTTTAAACGTATGCCTGCCGTAAAACCTCGCACCTTCCGGGGTTATTTACGTTCTGACGGATCAGCCGGTATACGCAATGACCTTTGGATCATTCCGACAGTTGCCTGCGTTAACAAAGTTGCTTTAAAAATTGAACAGCTCTCACAAAAATACATCGGCAGACACATTACTGGTGTCAAAGCCTTCACACACCCTTACGGCTGTTCTCAGCTTGGCAATGATCAAAAAAATACATGCCGCATTCTCGCTGGGCTTATCCGCCACCCAAATGCCGGCGGCGTTCTTGTACTCGGTCTCGGATGCGAAAACACAACAATAGATATGCTGAAATCATACCTTGGCAGCTACGACAGCGAACGTGTACATTTTCTCTCCGTTCAGGACTGTGCTGACGAGATTTCCGAAGCTATGCACCTTATGGATGCGCTTGCCTCATATGCCAATCGCTTTACAAAAGAAAGTATTGATTGCAGCCGCCTTATTGTCGGTTTGAAATGCGGCGGTTCAGACGGTCTTTCAGGTATTACCGCCAATCCTGTTGTCGGCGCCTTTTCAGATATGCTTACATCCATGGGCGGCACAACGATTTTAACCGAAGTTCCGGAAATGTTTGGTGCAGAAACCGTGCTTTTTAAACAATGCAAAAACGAGTCTGTCTTCCAGCAGGCTGTCCATCTTATTGAGAATTTTAAAGCCTACTTTATACGTCACGGTCAGCCGGTCAGTGAAAATCCATCTCCAGGAAACAAAGCCGGAGGTATATCGACATTGGAGGATAAATCATTGGGCTGTATTCAAAAAGCCGGTCACAGCCCAATCTGCGGTGTCCTTGATTACGGCGAACCTACTTCCAAAAACGGCCTCTTACTCCTGAATGCCCCCGGCAATGATCCTATTGCCGCCACTGCTTTGGCAGCCTCCGGTGCACAGCTCATTTTATTTACAACCGGCCGGGGAACACCTTTTTCATCACCGGTGCCAACGCTAAAGCTTTCATCAAACAGTCACCTATACGAAAAAAAGCCGCATTGGATTGACTTCAATTGCGGAACGCTGCTTGAAGATGCAACGATTAAACAGTTAGCTGAGGATCTTTTTAACTTGGTGCTGCGTACCGCCTCCGGCACACCTGCAAAATCAGAGACTGCCGGCTACAGCGATGCAGCCATATGGAAACAAGGTGTCACTTTATAAATCAGATTGGAGATAAATTTATGGAATCATTAAACTATGCATTATTGGAAGAAAAAAAGAATAATAAATATTTTTTAAAAACTGCCCCGGAACGTGTACTGCAATTCGGCGAAGGAAATTTTTTGCGAGCCTTTGCAGACTGCTTTATTGATATAATGAATGAAAAAGCCGATTTTAACACAAAGGTTGTAATCTGCCAGCCACTGCCAAACGGATTGTCCGAAATCATCAACAGACAAGACGGATTATATACACTTCAGCTCAAAGGCATTCGTGACAATGCAGCTGTAAGCGAAAATCGCATTATATCATGTATCAGCCGCTGCATAAATCCGTACAGCGACTTTGATGCTTTATTAGACTGTGCAAAAAATCCGGATTTGCGTTTTATTATCTCAAACACAACAGAAGCCGGTATAGTTTACGATGATTCATGCTGCTTTGATGACCGCCCTCAAACTTCTTTCCCCGGAAAACTGACACGCTTTCTGTATGAACGTTACCGCTCATTTAAAAACCAACCGGGCAAAGGATTTATTATTCTATCCTGTGAACTTATTGACAATAACGGCGAGCAGCTGAAATCATGCGTTCTTTCTTATGCAAGACAGTGGCAGCTTGATGAAGCCTTTATACAATGGCTGCATATTGAAAATATTTTTTGTTCCACACTTGTTGACCGTATTGTACCCGGTTATCCGAAAGATGAAGCCCCACAGCTCTGGCAGCAGTATGGCTACCGTGATGACTTACTTGATGTCGGAGAATTATTTGGTCTTTGGGTCATCGAAGGCCCTGACAAACTAAAAGATGAACTTCCATTTGAGGCCTCCAAACTTCCTATAATTATCACAAACGATCATCAGCCATACAAACAGCGAAAAGTCCGTATTTTAAACGGTGTACATACTGCCATCTGCTGCGGTGCCTATCTCAGCGGTGCCCGTACTGTGTTAGAATGTATGGAAAATAATGATATCCGAAGCTTTATAGAAAAACTGATATATCATGAGGTCATCCCCTGCCTTGACTTGCCGGAGAATGAACTTCTCTCATTTGCCGCGGATGTTCTTAATCGTTTTAAAAACCCACTTATCCGCCATGAACTTCTTTCGATTACATTAAATACAACATCTAAATTAAAAAGCCGTATACTTCCGTCAATAAAAGCATTTTATAATTCTAATGGCACACTGCCAAAATGTCTGACTGCCGCCTTCGCCTTTTACATTGCTCTTTACCGGAAATTTTGTATACAAAATGATAGCAGCTGCATCATAAAAGATACACCTGCCATCATTGACTTTTTCAAAAGCCACCGCTATATGCCGTCAGACATACTTTGCCACAAACTTTTTACAATGACTCATATATGGGGCGAAGATTTGTCCTTAATTCCCGGCTTTGAAAATACTGTTATTGATTTTTTAAATATACTGGAAACTACATCAATCCAAGAAGTCATGCACCTTATCACTACATCCCCTTCGGAAATATAAATTTCAGCCGTGTTCCCTGCCCCGGCACGCTCTCGATATCTATACTTGCATTGTGCAGCATAGCGCCGTGCTTGACAATCGAGAGGCCGAGGCCGGTGCCGCCGGTTTCTTTGGAATGACTTTTATCCACCCGGTAGAAGCGCTCAAATATTCTCTCCTGATGCTCTTTGGCAATGCCAATGCCATCATCCGTCACTGTCAAAAGCACATAATCACCATCCGGCTCTGCATTAATCCATACATGTCCGCCCGGACGATTATATTTAATCGCATTATCGCAGAGATTGTACAGCATCTCGCCGAGCACCTGACGAACCCCGTGTATCTTCGCACAGCTTCCGCAAACGTCCACCGTAATATTATTTTTCTCAGCACTCATCAAAAGCTGTTCCTTCGTCTCCTGTGCCATTTCATAAAGGTCAACATCTTCCATCGGAAGTGTTCCGTCCGCCTCGTCCAGTCGTGAAAGCTTAATAATATCACCCACAAGTGTTGAAAGCCTTGTCGCTTCATCGAAAATACGGCCGGCAAAATTTTTCATATCCTCCGGACGCACAAGACCGTTTTTCATAATTTCCGCATAGCCTGAAATGGACATCAGAGGTGTTTTTAATTCATGCGAAACATTGGCTGAAAACTCCCGGCGCATCATCTCAACCTTCTGCTTTTCCGTCACATCCAAAATAAATATAACAGCGCCGCTCACACTGCCGTCACTGTCAAATACCGGGTTTCCGAAAATATGATAGGCTCTGTCATGAAGGCTGACCGGCCTTTGCGCATCCTTTCCGTCAAATACCTGATGAAGCACCTCAGAAAGTACTTCATTTCGGCTGACAGTAACAATGGAATGTCCCACACATTCTTCCCGCTGCACCTCAAAAAGCTCAGTTGCCGCTGTATTGATGGATAAAACAACTTCCCGATTTACAACGATAAGTCCATCTTTCATATGCTCGGTGATTGCCAAATACTCCTCTTGATTTTGCCTGAGCTGATTCATCTGTTCATTAATCTTTTTATTCTGCTTGTCCAGCCGTATAAGCAGCGGCGCCAACTCCTCATACACCTTATTCTCGAGCGGCGAATCAAGATTTAACTGATTCAATGGTCTGACCATCCGTTTTGCAGTCTTTCCCGCAAGCACCACCGCAAGCACACCGATACACAAAATCATCACTGCCATAACACCGAACCCCGAGGCCATATTGGTGAGTACACTGTCTGTTGTCCGCGCCACTCTGAGAATGGATTGATTCGGCAGCCTTATCGCATAATAAAAGGTCTGCTCTGACAAGGTGCTTGAATATCGGACATCACTTCCCGCGCCGTCCTTCGATGCCGCCACAACCTCCGGTCTGTCCCCATGATTATCCATCGATTCGTCAGAAGCTTCAGAATCAAAAGCTACCTTGCCCTCACAATCAATCAGCGTCACACGACTCGCTGCACCGCTGCACAATTGTTTGAGATACGCCGCATCACCATCTGCCGCTGTCATGGCATTAGATAAAAAACGACATTCCTCCTGTACAGTCTCTTTCATATTTTCCAAAATACGTCCGTACATGACAGCGCCTGTCACCACGAAGCTCAAAATAACAGATAAAATCACCAAAATACTGGCATTTGAAAATATTTTTCTTTTCATAAGGTTTCTCCAAACGGTTAAATTTTATAACCGACGCCCCGCACTGTTTCTATAAGCTCACCGCAGTCACCGAGCTTTTGACGCAGTGTACGGATATGAACATCAACCGTTCTTGTCTCACCGTCAAAATCATAGCCCCACACTCCAATCAAAAGCTTGTCCCGTGTCATAACGATTCCTTTATTTTCAAGGAGAAATTTAAGCAGCTCAAATTCCTTTAAAGTCAGCTCTACCTGCCGATTTCCGGCAAACACCTGATGCTTATCAACGTAAAGCTTCAAATCTCCGGCTTCATACATAGCCTGGTCATTTTCCTTTTTCTGGCTGCGTCTTAAAATAGCCCTGACTCTCGCCAAAAATTCCATCATGCCAAAAGGTTTTGTAATATAGTCATCCGCACCGCCGTCAAGGCCGAGAATTTTATCATACTCCGAGCCCCGTGCCGTCACCATCATCACCGGAATATCTTTTGTTGTCTTATTCTGTCTGAGCTTTCCCAAAACAGAAAGCCCATCCTCGCCCGGAAGCATAATATCCAGCAAAATAAGCTCAGGTATTTCTTTCTCAAGCGCCGGATAAAACTCTTTGGCATCCTTAAAGCCCTTAGCCTGATACCCGCTGGATTCCAGTGTATACACAATCAGCTCACGAATATTTCTCTCGTCCTCTACGCAATAAATCATTACTCAGCCTCTTTTCTATGTTCTCCTGTAATCGCAAACTCAACCCATTCTGCAATATTTGTTGCATGGTCGCCGATTCTTTCATAATATTTCGCAATCATCAAAATGTCAAGTATTGTCTCTTTATTTTGAATATCATTTGTCATCGCATCTGCCAGCTGATGCTTAATTTCAAGAAAAAGCGTATCGACAGCCTCATCGTCATCAATGACTTTTCTTGCAATATCCAAATCCTGTTTTACAAAGGAATCAATACTCTCTGTCACCATGCGCATAGTCGCTTTCGCCATATCCCCAATCCTTGTCGCCGCTGCCGCCGCCTTTAAGGCTTTTGAAGTCTTGACAATATCCGCGATATCCGCCGCCTGGTCGCCGATTCTCTCCATATCCGTAATCATTTTAAGTGCTGCGGATACCTGACGCAAATCGGTTGCTACCGGCTGCTGATGTAGCAGAAGCTTTAAACATGCCGATTCGATTTCTCTTTCCTTTAAATCAATCACCGAATCCTTCTCAATAATTTCTGCCGCTGCCGCTTTATCTTCACTTAAAATCACCTTATAAGTCCTTTCAATGACCTGTTCGCAAAGCGCACCCATTTCAATCAACATGACATGAAGCGCCTCAAGCTGTTTTTGAAACAATTCTCTCATATCAGCCAAACCTCCCTGAAATATAATCCTCTGTCCGCTTATCCTTCGGCATTGAAAACATCGCATCTGTATCTGAATATTCAATCATTTCACCCAAAAGGAAAAAGGCTGTCTTATCTGAAATACGCGCTGCCTGCTGCATATTATGGGTAACCATAATAATCGTATATTCTTTTTTCAACTCCACTGCCAAATCTTCAATCTTTGATGTTGAAATCGGGTCAAGCGCCGATGTCGGCTCATCCATTAAAAGCACCTCCGGCTGCACAGCAAGCGCACGCGCAATGCAAAGCCGCTGCTGCTGACCGCCGGACATTCCCAAAGCGCTCTTTTTTAGTCTATCCTTAACCTCATCCCAAATAGCTGCCTGACGCAGAGATGATTCAACAATTTCATCAAGAGCCGACTTGTTCCTTACACCGTGAGTTCTCGGTCCATACGCAATATTATCATAAATACTCATCGGAAACGGATTTGGCTTTTGGAACACCATGCCGACACGCTTTCTCAGACGGTTCACATCCATTTTTTTACTGTAAATATCCTCGCCGTCAAGGCATATTTTTCCTTCAATGCGGCAGCCGCCAATAAGGTCGTTCATTCTGTTTAAGGATTTTAAAAGCGTTGATTTTCCGCATCCGGAAGGTCCTATAAACGCTGTAATCTCTTTTTCCTGCATGTTTAAATTCACATTTTTTAATGCATGAAAATCCCCGTAAAAAAGATTCATATTTTCAACTGTTATTTTATTCATCATTTTATCCTTTCGATATTTTTTTAGCTGCCACACCCGACAATGCATTAATCACAAACACGAGTATCAAAAGCACAACTGCCGTTGCATAGGCTTTATCCATATGCAGTCCCTCATTCGAAAGCACATACATATGTACGGCAAGTGTTCGCCCTGTAGTCATCGGTGTTGCGTATTTTGCCACACTGCCTGCGGTATATAAAAGTGCCGCTGTTTCACCGACAACACGTCCTATTGCAAGAATCACGCCTGAGCTCACCCCCGGGATTGCCGCAGGAAGCACAATCTTAAAAATCGTACGCAGCTTTCCGGCGCCAAGTCCGAAGCTTCCCTCACGATAAGAAACCGGAACCGACAAAAGCGCTTCCTCCGCCGTTCTCATAATCAGCGGCAAAATCATAATTGACATTGTCAGCGCACCCGATAAAACAGAGTAGCCAAGCTCAAGCTTTGTCGTAAAAAACAGCATACCGAAAAGTCCGTATACAATCGACGGAATACCCGACAGCGTTTCTGCCGTAATTCTTATAAGACCGACAATCCGGCTTTTGTTATTGGCATATTCTACGAGAAAAATTGCCGCAAAAATGCCTAGAGGTCCCGCAATAAGCAGGGCAAGCACGGTCATCAAAAGTGTATTATATAAAGCAGGCAAAAGCGAGCCGTTGTCCGATGTATAGACCGGCGCAAATAAATCTAAAGAAAAGTTTCCGATACCCTTAATGAGAATAAAAGCGACAAGGAAAACAAGCACGACAACAGAAATTATGGAAGCTGCCCATGTAATCCCTGTCAGCACACTTGAAAATACACTTTTTTTATAATTTACCGTTATTTTCTTTTGCTTTGTATCATTCATGGTCTTCCCTCCGTTTAAGCACTGTCACAATCAGATTAATGAGAAGAATAAATACGAAAAGCACAACACCTGTTGCAATCAGCACTTCTCTGTGAAGCCCTTGGGCATATCCCATTTCCATAACAATGTTCGATGTCAGTGTTCTTACTCCGGACAAAAGTCCCTTTGGCATTGATGTCTGATTTCCTGCAATCATAATCACTGCCATTGTCTCACCGATGGCACGTCCGATACCAAGAACAATTCCTGCGACAATTCCCGATTTTGCGGCCGGTACAATAATTGCAAACACACTTCTTGAATGTGTCGCGCCCAAAGCAAGCGAACCTTCATAATAGCTTTCCGGCACACTTTTAAGCGCCGATTCTGTCACGCCGACAACCGTCGGAAGAATCATGATTCCAAGTAAAATAGATGCCGTAAGCATCGTCTGTCCGGCTCTTATATTAAATATTTCTTTTACGGCCGGCACGATAACAATCAAACCGAAAAATCCGTAAACAACCGATGGGATTCCGGCCATCAGATTAATACCGGATTTACATATACCATAAATTTTTTTAGGACAATATTTTGCAAGAAAAATCGATGTAAGCAACGCCAATGGCACACCTATAATAATTGCACCCGCTGTCACATAAATACTTCCAAGAATAAACGGAAAGATTCCGAAAAGCTTATTCCCCGGCCGCCATGTCTGCCCGAAAAGAAATTTGCCAACCCCTACCTCTTTCATCGCCGGAATACCATTTGCAAATAAAAACACGCAAATGAGAATGACGGCGAGCACCGAAGCACACGCCGCTATGAAAAAGATAATCTTCATAATCAATTCAATGACTGCATTTTTTTTCATTCTTCATTCTCTCCTGTAAAAGGCTTACTGCACTTCTGACCAGTCAGTAATTTCTCCTGTGTAAATACCTTTTACCTGCTCAACTGTCAAATCAGAAATTGTATTTTCATTATTTACGATAACAGCAATACCATCTGTGGCAATCACTGTTGCTTTCAGGCCAAGGCCTTTTTCTTCCTCCTTCATTTCACGGGAAGCCATACCGATATCGCAAAGTCCGTCGCTTGTCGCTGTCACACCCGTTGTAGAATCGGACTGCTGTACTTCGATTGTAACATTCGGATTCACTGCCTGATAAGCTTCCGCAAGCTTTTCCATAATCGGAGTTACAGAAGATGAACCTGCCACAACAACATTGCCTTCTCCTTTGGCGCCTGCAAATGCCCCTGTGGATTCAACAGCGATATAGTCTGCTGCAACAACCGCCTGGCCTTCATCACTTAAAATATAATCATAGAAGTTCTGTGCTGCCTCACTGAGTCCGCTTTCCTTTGTGATGATGTTAAACGGTCTGCTGACTTCATATGTACCGTTCTCAATGTTTTCTGCTGTAGCGTCAACACCGTTGATTTTTAAAGCCTTTACTGTGTCATTTAATGAACCGAGTGAAATATAACCGATTGCTGATGTATCTCCTGCAACAGTTGTCATCATAACAGATGTGCTGTTTGTAATCTGAGCATCTGTTGTTGTCATATCAACTTTTTCACCGCTCTCATCTTTTTGCTCAACACCGAAAAGTTCGACAAAAGCAGCTCTTGTGCCTGAACCGTCTTCTCTTGAAATAACGTTAATAAATCCGCCTTCCGCACCGCCATATGTATCCCCTGAATCGGAGGCGTCTGCTGCGTCTGTTGTATTTGTTGTATTTGTTGTATCTGCTGCACCCGCTACATCTGTGCCTTTTGTCTCCTCACCGCTATTGCCGCAGCCTGCGACCATCATTGCTGTCATTGCTGTTGTTAAAATAATTGCTGCTGCTTTCTTCATTGTCTTATTTCTCCTTTTTTCTCAATCATTTTTCCTGTTTACGTAGGATATGTTATCATTCGATTGTAAAAACCAAAAGACAGTCAATGTTAAAAGCTTGTAAATCATATTTTGCAATGTAAACCGCAGCGCACAATACAAAAAGGCCCCCCGCGTCTGCGGGGAGCCCGAAAATTCTTCTATGCACCTTTGTGCGTTTATTTGTATTTATGGTTATAGATAAACAGCTCTGTCAAAAGACCGACAAGACCGACAAGCTGCATCGCAAGCCCCATGCCACTGATATTCTTCTGTCCGACAATAACGAGGGCAAGGCATACAACAAAAACAACCGCCATAATAATATTTTTTACTGCACTGCTCATATGCTCTCCTCCTTAACCCTTCAGACCACCGGCTGTCATACCCTGTGTCAACTGCTTCTGTACAAGAATGTAGAGAATCAATGTCGGCAGCATAACAATAACGAGACCGGCATACATGATACCATAGTTTGTTGCTGTTCTCTCAACAGCCATGATGTTTTTAAGACCCATTGCCAATGTCGCATGGTCTTTATCAAGCAATGTATAGGCAATGATGTACTCATTCCAGAATGACAGGAAGTTAAAAAGAATAACTGTCAAAATACTTGGTTTTGCCATCGGTACCATAATCTTTGTCATTGTCTTAAAATAACCGCAGCCATCAATATAAGCCGCTTCCTCAAAGCCCTTCGGAAGTGTCTTAAAGTAACCGCTTAACAAATAAATTGTAAACGGCAGTGCGTTGGACGCATAAATGACAGCCAGCACAACAAGGTTATCTAAGAAAAAGCTGGTGCCAAGTGCCTTGTTCCAGTCACTTAACATAAGGAAAATCGGAACAACAATGTAGTTTACATTGATGAAAAGTCCTGCCATAAAGCCAAGTGCTAAAACCTTCTTGCCCTTAAAATCAAATCTTGAAAGCGCATAAGAAGCAGGAAGCGCCACAATAAGAAGAAGCACTAAGGCTAAAACAACAACAATAACTGTGTTCAGCAGGAACGTACCCATATTGGATTGCTGGAAAGCAACCTGGAAGTTCTGTACAAAAAGCTGCTTCGGCAATGCCCACGGATTAACGTCCGCGCCCAAAAACTCTGAATTTTGCTTTAAGCTGGCCATAAATACCCAGCCTACCGGTACAATAATGGAAATTGCGAGAGTGATAAGCGCTACGTAAACAAATACTCTGTAAAGCACGGTTGTGCCTTTATGTTCTTTTTTCATCTTACACCCTCCTCCTTAAAATTCTAATACTTCTCTGTCTGTAATCTTATTTACAATTGCCGAAAGTGCAAATGAGAACAAGAATACAACAACACCGATAGCCATACCGTAACCGTATGCACCTGCACCGTAAGACTGCTTGTACATATAGTTAAGGAATACTTCTGTTGCGCCGTTTGGTCCGCCGTCGCTCATAATCTGAACAAACAGGAAGCTCAAGTTAATTGTACTGATAATATAGAATGTCAATGTTGTACGGATATTACTCCAAATCAGCGGTAATGTCACATTGAAGAAAGCCTGTATCTGTGTCGCACCGTCAATCGAAGCTGCCTCATACAAATCTTCAGGAATGGCCGCCATACTTGCCATATACATAACCATGTAGTAGCCGATAGCCTGCCATACTAAAGCAAAAATAACCGAGTAAATCGCAATGTTCGGATTACCTGTCCACTGCTGTGCCAGTCCGTCAAGTCCGATAGCTCTTAAAAATGAGTTTAAGAGACCTGAATCCGGATTGTAAATCGCACCGAAAATACCTGCAATAACAACGATACTTAAAATATTTGGTATGTAGAAAATAAGACGGAAAAAGTTTGTGCCTTTGACCTTGCCTCTTGACAAAAGTGTTGCGAATAAAACTGCAAGTACAACTGTAAACAATGTCACTAATACGATAATAAGAATCGAATTCTGCATCGACTGCAGGAAGTTCTTATCATCCATAAGCTTTACAAAGTTTTCAAAACCGATAAATGTCTGTTTCTTTGAGATTGCGCTCGTTCTGAATAACGACATTCTGAATACGTTGATTGTCGGTATAAAGAGGAACAGAATTACTAAGATAACAGCCGGTGCCAGACATGCAAATACAAATCGTCTTTGTGCGCCTTTTTTGTGCATAGTAGTCCTCCCTTTCTTTTAAAAACGGTGAGTTGTAATAACTCACCGTTTTAAGTCATAAGATTAAGCTGTCCGTGAATAACTGATTACTGTAAGTTAGCTGCACACTTTTCAAATGTTTCTACTAACTGCTTCTGCCAATCTTCAACTGTCATATCGCCTGTGTTAATAGAGTCGATTGGTCCGTAGATAGCTTCTTTAACATTTAAGCCTTCGATAGGTGCTGTTGTAGCCCATGTACCTGTAACAGTTACAACGTTCTCTGCTGCTGTTGAAGCATAAACGTCTTTTGTTACACCTTCAGGAAGCTTGTCTGCTGCGCCCTTAACAGGTGCTACAACTGGTGCAGGAGATACATCGCCTGTCTCTGGATTTGTTGTTGTGTTGTTTAATAAGATATCCACAACTGTATCTGAGTACATGAATTTGATAAATTCTTTAGCCATGTCCATGTTTGGAGCTTCTGCCGGAATCCAAGCCTGCTCTGTAAATGTGTACACAGCCTGTGTCTCATCGCCTTCCCACTTTGGAGCCGGCATCATAGCCCAGTTATAATCCTCTGGTGTAGAGTTAGCCATCTCAGCCATTACCCAGTTACCGTTTGGCATGAATAATGCTTTGCCGTCGATAACGTTCTGCTGATTTACTTTGAAGTTGCCTGATGTAGCGTTAGATACTGTATCAGGATGTGTATACTCGGATACAAGCTTAGCTACTGTATCAAGAACCTTCTTACCTTCTTCAGATGTCCATGTATTTGCATCATACTTTAATGCAGCCTGATAGAAATCCATACCGCCGGCCTGCTCTAACATAGAGAAAATTGTTGCATCGAAGTAGCCGTTTACAGGGTATGTAAATAATGCTGTATCTGTGCCTTCAAGCTCATCGCCTAATTTGAACATATCTTCCCATGTTGTAGGAAGCTCATATTTTGCATTCTCACCTTCGAACATGTTCTTGTTGTACCAGAAACCTGTCGGTGAATAGAAGATTGGTGCAAGATAAACTTTGCCGTCACCGTATGGCTGAGCGTCTGTACCGTCTACGATACCGTCAAGAAGTCTTCCTCTTAACTCATCATCGAATACATCAGAGATGTCTGCGATTGCATTCTCTTTTAACATATTCTCTGTGAAACCGCTTTTCTGTCCTAAGTTGTAGTAAACAACGTCAGGAATATCGCCGTTCTGGATGTCTTTTGTTAAGTCCTGGTCAAGCTCTGATGATGTATGTAAATCAACTGTTACACCCTCATGCTCTGCCTCGAAAGCATCTGCAATCTTTTCCCAGATTTCTGTACCGTTACCGCCTGCGAAAGCTGCAACCTTTAATGTAACTCCTTCTGCCGGTGCTTCTGTCTGTGCGCCTTCTGTACCTGCCGGTTTTGTTTCCTTTGTGTCATCTCCGCCCTGTCCGCATGCTGCTAAACCTGATACTGCCATTGCAGATACAAGTGACAAAGCTACTAATTTTTTACTCACCTTTTTCATGATTGAGTTCCTCCTATCTCTTTGTTATATACATAATAACCTAAAACAATTTCTTTTTCTATACAAATATTGGCTTTACTTTTAAGTATCTTGCTATTTCTTATGCAAATTGCTATTTTTTTAAAAAATCGTTGTCATTTATTCTCAAATCTGCTATTGTAAAATTAAGTTTTTATTCAATCCTTACAATGCCTATATGGATTACAGAGGTGATTTTTATGCCATATCAACGTTTTCGTCTTGAAGGCACAGAGCCTGTAGAACCGGATATACCGCGAATTGAAGCGGATATTTTATATATTACACAATCTTATTACGACCATGACTGGCCAAGCGTTCTTCATACACATCATTTTACAGAGCTTTTTTATGTACTGGACGGTGAAGGACAGTTTCTTGTCGAAGACAAAAAAGTTCCCGTGCGCGCCGATGACCTGATTGTGATTAATCCAAATGTTACCCACACAGAGCAATGTGATGCCAAGCATAAGCTTGAGTATATTGTCCTCGGTGTCAGTGGTCTTCAGTTTGCCAGCAAGACCGAAGAATGTCACAATTATAGCATTCACAATTTCCGGATCAACAAACAAGAGGTTATTTTCATATTACAGACGATTCTTAAAGAAGCTCAGAAAAAAGAAGAAAATTTTAAAGATGTATGTCAAAATCTCCTTGATATTCTTCTTATTTATCTGATGCGTCACACGGAAACTTCCATTATCGCGGATGATGCGAAAAAAACCTCCCGTGAATGTCGTTTTATTGAGCAGTATATTGACGAGCATTTTTCTGAGGATATTTCTCTTGAGACGTTAAGCTCTCTTACCTATATGAATAAGTACTATCTTGTTCATGCCTTTAAAAATTACAAGGGCGTTTCTCCGATTAACTATCTTATAGATAAGCGTATTCAGGAAGCCAAGCAGCTTCTTGAAACAACGAATTTTTCCATCGCAAAGATTGCCCAGCATGTCGGTTTTTCCTCCCAGTCTTATTTTTCCCAGATTTTCAGGAAAACAACCGGAGAGACACCAATCAAGTACAAAAAACTGCACGAACAAAAAAGCAGCAATAAAAAATAAGAGCCCACTGAAGGCTCTTATTTTTTATCTTTACTGATATATTCTGATTAGATTTCATACCATACAATTTCGTTTGCATCCAAAGATATATCGAAGCTTGTACCGTCACCTTTATAGATTGTAGATGTCTGTGGCTCATATGTGTTATTAACAACGCAGTATTTGCCGTTCTTTACATAAGCATGAACTTCTACATTGAAGTTTGTACTGAACCACTTGTGAAGATTTTCTTCATCGTGTGAAGCCCAGATGATTGCACGATATAAGATACGGCTGTTTTCAAAGCTGTATGGAAGTCCGCTGATATAAACGCTTCTTCCTTCTCCAAACTCATTTACTGCCATCTGCACTTCTTTATCAACCTGTTTAAGAATTGTTGTACCGTCAAGTGCAAAAATATTCTTTTTGCCTTCACCAAAGTCAACATCCTTTGTGCAGTCTTCAAGGATAAAGTGGTCATGCTCATCCCAGTTGTATTTATCAACATTTAATGTAAAGCCGGTTTCCTTCTCAACACCAAGAACATTAGCAAGCTGGAAGTAACGGCCCTCCCACTGATAGCCTGTAGGTTCGCCAACACCGATGAAGCCGCCGCCGTTATAAACAAAGCGCTTAATTGCTGTAACAACTGTCTCATCTTTCCAGTTATCTCCGCCTGTATATGCTGTGTAAGCATCACCTACATTTAAGATAACATCGATGTCATCAAGAATTGCAGGATTTTCTTTAATATCATCAAAGCTGATAAACTTCACATCAAAAGGTGCACCACTTAATGCTTCGATAATGCCTGCATAAGAGTAGTTCTGTTTGTAGTAAATTGCATGATGTACCATGTGGTTGCCCCATGCACGCATCTTGCCCCAGCTGTTTAATACAGCAACTTTCTTAATGCAGTAAGGTGTTGTTCCTTTAATATTCTGATATAATGTACGGAATTCATTACATACGCTCTCGACGTAGTCGATAAATTCAGGGAACTGCATTGCAAGCTTTAAGTAACCGCCGTAGCCGATACGGTCAATCGGTTTTCTCAAAATAGCACGTCTTGCTGTTACCCAGTTTACTTTTGCTTCCTTTACAGGGTCGCCGCCCTCATGGAATGTATCCGGGAAGAAGTAAGGAAGGAAACGGCCTTCTGTGTACTTAACCCCTTCGATATCACTAATCAGACGAAGTGTTGCGCCGTTGCCGACACTTCCTACAACAGCGTCAAGACCGATGGACTTAAATTCATCCATAAACGGTTCCATGCCAATCCAGTGGTCACCGAGGAACATCATCGCCTCTTTGCCGCACTCATGTGTAATGTCTACCATCTCTTTGGCAAGCTTTGCAACCTCACGTCTCTGGAATGCCTGGAAATCCTTAAATTCCTTTGAAGGAATACGGTATGTATTGTTCATATAGCCCTGGTCGATAATATATTCAGGACGGAACTTATAGCCGACTTCTTTTTCAAACTGCTCAAGAATGTATGGGCTGACAGATGCTGAGTAACCATACCAGTCAACATATTTTTCTCTTGCAAATTCATCGAAAATCAAAGTAAACTGATGGAAGAAGGTTGTATAACGAATAACATCAATATGAGGATTATCTTCAATATACTTTCTGAGACGCTTCATTGAATACTCTTTTGTTTTTGGCTGACGAACGTCAAATGTAATCTGCTTTTCAACGCCCTGCCAATCATTTGTCACTGCATTGTACATATGTACAGGGTCCCACATAATGTAGGCAAGGAAGCTGACTGTATAATCGTGAAATGCCTTTGCGTTTGCAATTGTCACATCACCTGTAGCTTCATCATATGACCAGTCATCTGTAGATACAACTTCGCCTGTCGTACGGTCAATAACCTCCCACCAGCGTTTAATATCATCTCTGGAGTTTACAGCCAACATATCCGGATAAAGATGATTCATTAAATGAATCTCAACCTTATCTGATGTTGCTGTATAAAATGGTGTCATAATATACATCTGCTGAATCTCATCAGGATTTGCCTTTGCCCATGCATTGTCTTTTCTTGTTGTGTAGTATGTCGAATAAACCTTTGCATCCACATCCCTTAATTCTGCCGGATAGTCTGTACCATCACAGTCACGGATGGCATCTGCGCCCCAGCGCTCAACTAACTCTAATGTCTCAGGAACAACGTCAACGTCTGTCGGAATTGTTACTCTGCCTTTTGTGTATACACTCATGTTTTCTCCTCCACTTTCTCTTTTTATAATCGGCTGCGGATTCAAACCGAACCTATGTTAAGATAAGCATAATTTATTTTGCACAAAACGTCTATTTACTTCTTGCTTTATTTTTTATAATTATTGCTAAAACGGCATATTTTTTTCTAAAAATGCCTAAAATGCACAAAACCGATATTAAAATATCGGTTTTGTCTTTAATATTGTATATTATCTTTATTAAATAAATGGTTCCATATAGCAATTTGGCACATTAAAAAACCTTCTTGCATATATCTGCAAGACAACACTTATCACAATACGGCTTTGTCCGAGCTGTACAGACATCCCGCCCGTGGAACACGAGACGATGGCAAAAATCACTGCCCTCCTCCGGCGGCACAAGCTTCCAAAGTGCCATCTCAACCTTTTTAGGCTCTTTGATGCCGTCAACAATGCCGATTCTGTTGACAAGACGTATACAGTGTGTATCCGTCACAATTGCCGGCTTTCCAAAAACATCGCCCATAATCAGATTGGCGCTTTTTCGTCCCACACCCGGAAGACGCATCAGAGCATCAAAATCTCCCGGCACTTTACCGCCGTATTCTTCACAGAGCATCTTCATGCAGCCGCTGATATCTCTCGCCTTACTGTGTCCCAAACCACATGGTCTTACAATTGCTTCAATATCCTCCACAGGCGCCTTGGCCAAAGCCTCCGGCGTCGGATACTTTTCATAAAGTCCTTCAACAACAACATTGACGCGGGCATCTGTACATTGAGCTGCAAGCCGCACGCTCACCAAAAGTTTCCATGCATCATCATAATCCAGCGTACATCCCGCCTCCGGATAGGCCTCTTTAAGCCGCCGTATCACTTCCAATGTCAGTTCTTTTTTCGTCATATGTAAAACTTCCTTTCATTTTATTAAAGTGTGCGGTTTACTCCCAATTACGCACAGCCTCCGCATAATACTGAATCAAAACAGGCTTTGACAATGCATTGATTTCAATATCCCGCTTTGCCTGCTCATCTTTGCCGAAAACAAAAAGTGCATCTATATTTTCCTCTGTCAGATACCTTGTCTCAACTTTTGGCACTTTAATTTCTTCAAGTCTCTGCTTCGAAGCCAAATTAAATCCCCAGTCTCCAAAAGACGGCACTTGGAGATGATAAGGCTTTACATAAAAGCCCTCGCTTTCCAATGTGTCATGAATACACCAAAAAGCGTCCGGCGCATAGTAAGGACTTGTTGACTGCACCGTCATCACACCGTCATCGCTCAGCGCACTGTAGCAAAGCCTGTAAAATATATTTGTATACAGCTTATTTAAAGCTTCATTGTTCGGGTCAGGCAAATCCACAATAATAACATCAAACTTTTCACAGCTCTCTTTCAAATACTGGTAAGCATCTGTATTTACAACCGTCAGACGGTCACTGTCCAAAGAATTTTTATTAAGCGCAGTAATTTGGGGATTTTCAGAACAAAGCTCAACCATCTGCGCATCCAAATCCACAAGCGTTATATGGGCTTCTTCATATTTAAGCAATTCCCTGACAGCCATCCCGTCACCGCCGCCAAGCACAAGCACCTTTTCCTTTTTTGAGGCCGCCGCCATCGGAATATGGACAAGCGCTTCATGATAGCGGTATTCATCTAAAGAACAAAACTGTACATTGCCGTCAATATACAGTCTTAAATCATCCTTATGTTTTGTCATCACAATATGCTGATACTGAGTGTGCTCAGATAAAATCACCCGGTCGCGGTAAAGCCCGTCCTCAACCTGATTGGAAATCGTATCGGCAAAGAGCATTCCCGCCGTCATGACTCCAAACAAAAGCACTGCGGCTGCCTTATAGATTTTCACACGGCTAATCCGCCCCGAATACTTAAAAATAATCAACCCCGCCGCAGCTATATTGAAACTTCCCATCAAGAACGCTGTCGCAAAATAACCAAGCTTTGGCAGCAATAAAAGCGGAAAAGCAATCGAGCCTACAAGACCGCCGATATAATCAAAGCTGAAAATCGATGACAATGTCACCCTTAAATTTTCATTATCATTTTCTATAATTCTTGTCAGCAGCGGTATTTCCACACCGACAAATGTGCCGATGACAATGATTTCAAGATACATCACAAGCTGATAGGTTTCCAAATATAAATTGGCATAAAAAAGAACAAGCGCACTTGTACCGCCAATCAGCCCGACACCAAGCTCAATAAAAACAAACCAGTCAAACAAATGCTTCCTCATATATTTTGACAAATAGGAACCAAGCCCCATAGCCGACATATAAAGTCCGATGGTAATCGAATACTGAAGCACCGTATCACCCAAAAGATACGAGCTTACGGCACTGATAATCAGCTCGTAGCATATCGAACAGCCCGAAATCATCAATGTCGTAAGCATCAAAAGTCTATAGTTTTTCATCAGAAAATAACTCCGCTAATTACAACAGCCAGACCGATAAAAATACCGAAAACCATCACACCTGCCGCCGCATTGCCTTTTCCGATTTCTTCATTAAGGTTATAACGTCTGTTCAGCGCATTCACAACAATATAGCCGAGCATAAAAAATACAATACCGACAATAAAATAAACGACGCTGCTCAGTATGCCAAAAATAAACGGACCGCTCTCCGCCGATGCTGCCGGAGACATAATTGCCGACCGCAAAATAATACCGATACCGATAAAAGAGCCTGCGCTAAGCCAGCCGACCGCCATATTTCCCTTCTTAATTTCTGTCGGAAAATGGCAAGGCACAATCAAGTCAATTAAAAAATTGCCGAGAATCATTAAAATAATACCGAGAGCAGCGTAAATCGCCACATTCATTAAATCAATCAAAAAATACATACACCTTTGCCGCCCGAACCATTCACGGGCGCCTCCTTTCTTTTTCCCCTTATTTTCCGCTGCTTAACCCGCCGCCGGACGATGTCCTGCTGCCGACACTGGACTGGCGGATACTCGATGAATAGCTGCTGTACGGGTCTGTACTGCTATAATTAATCGTTTCTCCGTCGTAATCCGAATAGGCGGAATTATATGAGCTAAAGCTGCTTCTGTCTCTTGTAAAACCTCTTGTAAAATAAAAGCCTCTGTAATAACGATAGGTTCTCGCATGACAGCGATATGGCGTTGTATCCGATGTATATGCAAACTTTCGGCTCGATACCTGAACAAGAACCTCATTATCCTCCGATGTATAAACAAGACAATACTCATCCTCTGTCAATATGGCAATACTTTTATCATCACCTTCTGTATTTTGCTGCACATCGGTCACATCACCTTCAATCGCACGAAGTATATCCCTCGCAGCCAAGTCCATTGAAGTAAGCGCACGGTATACATCTGCTTTTTCCTTACCGCTTCCTGTAATGGAAGTCACATACACGTAAGCGGTTGTATTCGATTTCAAATAATCGGAAATTGAATGTTTGTTTCCAGATACCGCACCAATAATTGCCAAGCCCAGAAAAATCACCGCCGCACATAAAATGACGACAGCAAGCTTATTTTTCTTCTTTTGGGGCTTTGCACTGCCCGCTTTTCGGTAATTTGTACCTGCGGTATTTTTTGCTGCCTGCACATTTTTAGGATTAGTTTCTACTGTAATCTCATTCCAATCAAGATAATATCCTATCGAAACTTCCCGGCCATCCTCCCATACTTCCTCCGATATAATATTCTCCTCAGAAGCATCCTCATATTCTGTAAATGCCGCTCTGTCACCGGCCTGTGCATCTGCCCGTCCCCACGCGCCAATAACCTCCTGCGTGCCCTCGTCAACCTTTTTATAACCATCCAAAGACACTTGCTTCGCCGCACAGTACAATGCATATTCATCATAAACCTCATCCACACTGAGCCAGAACTCTCCACCGCCGTCCACCGGTTTCAGGCGATACTCCATCCATCGGCAGTTATCATCGACATTTTTATACTGAAGCTTTCCGAGAATTTTATACCTTCTGCCATCCACTTTCAGTATATCACCAACATTATATTCCACTTTTTCACCCCTTCCCCTCTATATCACGCTCAAACTGCCGTATCTGTACCTTTTTCGCCTTTAATGCCTTTTGCAGAAAATCACATATAGCCTGCGGCACACTTTCATCACACGAAAAAATATCAACTGCCGCATACCCGTATTCCGGCCATGTATGAATCGAAAAATGTGACGTTGTAATGACCGCAATGTATGTAATCCCTATCGGCAAAAAGCGATGACTGCACTCCTCAACAATTTCTGCATGAATGGCTTCAATCGCACTGTGAGCAATTTTTTTAATTTTCTCCATGTTATCTATAACTTCACAGTCACAGCCGTATAAATCAATCACTAACTGACTGGCCACTTATTTTCATCTCCAATCACTGACAATTATCACATTTATTTTAATATAAACCATAATGACTGTCTACAAAAATTTAAAAGTGTGCCTTGAAATGCCATCCCCCTCTTTACAACTAATTCATGAAACGGGAAGCGGCATCCGGGCACACTTTTAATATTCTTCTTATATTTTTTTCAGTATCATATGGCGGTTTGCATCTATCGTTTCCAAATCGGATTCAACCCCATAGACATGTTGAATATGCTCTTTTGTAAGAACTTCTTCATCAGAGCCGTATGTATAAATTTTTCCATTGCAAAGCATTAAAAATAAATCACAATACATTGCGGATAAATTGATATCATGAATCGAAACTATTACCGTCAGCTTCTGTGTATCGACTAAATTACGCACAAGCGCCATTGTCCTCAACTGATTTTTTAAATCCATGCTGCTTGTCGGTTCATCAAGCAAAAGCAGGGAAGGTTCCTGACATAAAGCTCTTGCAATAAAAACTCTCTGACGTTCGCCGCCGCTTAATTCATTAATATATTTAAAAGCAAACGGCATTAATTCCATTTGTTCCAATACTTCAAAAGCCTTCTGCTCATCCTCTTTCCTTATTCCGAAACGCTGAAATGGTCTCCGCCCCATCATCACCGCATCGATGACACGTATCGGAAAAGTGCTGTTCGTATTCTGCGGAACATAGGCAACAAGACGTGATTTTTTCCGTATATCCATTGTCAGCAAATTTTCACCACCCCAAAAACTCTCGCCGTCACACGGTTTTAAAATGCCGCTAAGTGCTTTTAAAAGCGTTGTTTTTCCTGTACCGTTAGGACCGAGAAGCGCTAGCATTTCTCCTTGATTAATTTCAAAGGATATGTCTTCAAATATTTTTCTTTTACTATATTGAAATGCCAAATGGCCAACCTCAAGTTTCATTGCAGCTGCCCCTTTCTCTGTGTCAAAATAAGATTAATAAATATCGGCACACCAAGAAAAGATATCACAATGCCTACAGGAATAATCACCGGCGCTAAAATCATCTTTCCGATTGTATCGGAAATAAGCATGAGCAGCGCACCGATTATTGCAGAAAAAGGAATCAAATATCTATGGTCGCTTCCGATAAGCATTCTTGCAATATGCGGTCCCGCAAGCCCGACAAAACCAATCACACCTGTAAAGCTGATGACCGCCGCGGTCGCCAATACAGAAAAAATACAAACCTCCACGCGAACCCTTTCCGGATGCAAACCAAGTGACTTTGCAACCTCATCATCACCGGAAGCAATAATATTGAGCGCCGGCGAAAATAAATACAGGCAAATGCAGCATACAGTGACAACCGTCATAACCGCAAAAACCTCCTGCCACTGACTGCCGTTAAGCGTCCCGAAGGCCCATTGAACAACAGCCGCCAGCTTATGCTCGCTTGCAAAAAATTCAATAGTTGAGGTGCACGCACTAAAAAAATAATTCAGAGCAATTCCCGTTAAAACAATTGAAGATGGACTCATCCCCACTTTTATAGAAATAACATATACAAGAAACATACATCCCAGAGCCCATAAAAAAGCATTAAGCACAATCCCGGTCTGACTTCCCGCAAACAATCCAACACCAAATACAATTGACAGGGAAGCACCAAAGGCTGCCGCATTCGAAATACCTATCGTAAATGGACTGACAAGCGGATTTCGTGTAACCGCCTGCATCGCTGTCCCGGCCACTGACAGACCAAAGCCTGCAAAGATAGCCAGAACAACTCTCGGCATTCTAAGGAGCAAAATCACCTTATCTTCCTTTCCTTCAATTCTGCCCCCGGTTAAAACAAAATTTTTCAACGCACTTATAACATCTGAAATCCCTGCGTCCGTTGCCCCCAAGGTCGTAAAGGCAATTGCCAGAGCCAGCATTGCAACGAGTCCGATCACAATCAGTAAATTTTTTTTCTTTCTTTTCTTTCTATATTCTAATTGAACATCTTCATATGCATCTTTCATGATTAATGAAGATCCTTTCCGCTAACGAAATGACCTTCGACACTTTTAAATCCCTGAAATTCTTCCAGCCATGCACGAAATACCTCATTAGGGTCCAGCTCAGGAAGTTCTTCCGGGTAGAGCATCTTTGCGATGTAGCAAGTTCCCACAAGCTTGCTTGCACCACCATGACTAAATTGTGTCATGAAATAAATCGCATCATCCTCTACAGCCTGAATACTATCCCATCCGGCTCTATTTACAATTTCATCATACGCCGCTTTAAATTCTTCTTTTGTCGGCGGTGTATATAAACCGGTTCCTGAAAGCGCTTCTGCTGGTGTTATAACTTTAATAATAGCATCCGGATTTCGCTCTATAACTTCCTCAGGATCCACCTCACTGCTGCTTATATTTTCATTATTTACAGCAAAAATATTTTCAACCTGTGCATACTCAACCATATCGAACATCGGATCGCCCTGAAGTACTGTTTTCAGCTCACCCTTTGTCTCAAAATACACTTTCTTTTTCGGCACATCCTTCAACTGCATTTTAATATATTCCAATTTTCCATTGAAATAATCATAAAATTCCTTTGCCTGTTCTTCAACACCAAAAATCTTCCCGATATTTTCTGTCTGATTTTTAAAATCTGCAGTTTCATATCCGGAAATCACAAAAACCTTGATACCAAACGGCTCAAGCTTGCTTGCCGCCTCCTCATACGTCCCGTTTGCCGGCAAAATCACAAGTTCAGGATTTAATTCCACAATTTTCTCATAATCTAACTCTTTTTGACTTTTTCCAATGACCTGATCAGGATCAAACATTCCCCAATATTCTCTATCCTGTGCCGTATTCATATCAACCGAAATGATGTGATCAATGGCGCCGCAGGCACGAATCAATTCATTATTATAACGCAGAGCACATACCGCCTTGTCCACAGGAACCGAGAGTTCAACCTCACGCCCTGCATTATCTGTCAGAGTAACCGTTGTTTCTTCCGCTTCTGACTGTGCATCAGACACTTGCGTTGTCTCTAATTGGGTATCCATCTCTTCTGTTGTCTCTGACTGTGCATCATTTTTCTTTGATTCAGTACTGGTTCCTGACGCTGCACACCCTGTCAAAACACCAAAGGCCAGCATAATGGCCAATCCTACTGCAGCTACTTTTCTTTTCATAATGTACCTCCTAAATTCGGACCCGCCTTCGGCTATTCAAATAATTGCCATATGCAAAAAAAATCTGTCACCGAAATGACAGATTTCCCCTACATCTAAAATATCCATTCATCATACGCTTATCCGGTGTCCGCAGAATAACGTGACTTCACACAGGCAAGTATCTGACTCACGGTTTACATATAGGCTTTCCATATGTACCGCACACAGTAACGGCCTTGTGCAGGATTTTCACCTGCTTCCTTTTATGCTTTCGCACCTGCATGTTTCTTCGTTAAATTAATATGTTTTCCTTCTCAAGTGTATCACATCCTATACTTGATTACAATAATTATTTTGAATACCATACTTTTTTTCGTCATTATGATGTAGTTTTAATCACTACTTGACATAGCACTTTTAGAAATTATATAATTATTCTCAGAGTTTGATACAAATTTAAGTATCACCAAACATTTTAGGAGGCTTTCTCATGACAGAAACAGAATTTACATATACAGCAGAATCCGGTGTCTCCGGAAAATTTATAGAAACAGCCTTTGATTCAGAAGGTATTCTCTCGGGCATCCGTTTCAAAAATGACGAAGCATACAACTTCGCTTATGACACAGTCGATGCTCTTGCCCAAAAATGTCCGAATAAACCAGCAATGATTTATGTATCTAATGAAAAAGAGGGCGCAACATTTACCTTCGGTGACATGAGCCGCCGTTCTTCCCAAACTGCACACTACTTTGAATCTCTAGGCATAAAAAAGGGAGACCGTGTCATGCTTGTATTAAAAAGGCACTATCAATTTTGGTTTTCCATTCTCGCCCTTCACAAAATCGGCGCTATCGTCATTCCTGCCACAAACCTTTTAGTCAAGCAGGATTTCGTATATCGTTTTAATGCCGCCGATGTCAGCGCTATTGTCTGCACTTCTGACGGCAATGTATCTGATTATGCCGAACAGGCCGCAAAAGAATGTCCGCAATTAAAAACAAAAATTATTGTCGGCGAGCCAAAGGAAGGATGGCATGATTTTAACAAAGAGTTTTTAAACTTTCCTGAAACCTTTGAGCGTCCGACAGGTGAAGCCGCCGCCTCAGGAAGCGACCCTATGCTTATGTTCTTTACCTCCGGCACAACAGCTTATCCGAAAATCGCCACACACAATTTCAAATATCCTCTTGGACATTTTATTACCGCCAAATATTGGCATAATGTCGATTCGAACGGCATCCATTTTACGATTTCCGATACAGGCTGGGGCAAGGCTTTGTGGGGTAAGCTCTACGGACAGTGGATGTGTGAGGCCTGTATATTTACTTATGATTTTAACAACTTTGAGCCAAAAGATATTTTATCAATGTTTGAAAAATACCATATCACAACGTTTTGCGCACCGCCGACAATGTACCGGTTTATCATAAAGCTCGATATGTCAAAGTATGATTTATCTGCCTTAAAGTACGTTACTGTAGCCGGAGAGGCCTTAAATCCCGAAGTCTATAACCGTTTTTACGAAGCAACCGGCTTGAAATTGATGGAAGGCTTCGGCCAGACAGAAACCACTTTGACCATTGCCAATTTGAAAGGTATGGAACCCAAACCCGGTTCAATGGGAAAACCATCCCCGCTTTATGATATCGACATTCAGCGTCCTGACGGCACAAGCACCGACGTTGGCGAAACCGGCGAAATTGTCATCAGAACAAAAGAACATATCCCTAACGGTCTTTTTACCGGCTATTATAACGATGACGAAAAAACTAAAGCCGCATGGCATGACGGCTATTATCACACCGGCGATACCGCTTACAAGGATGAAGACGGTTACTTCTGGTATGTCGGCCGCGTCGATGATTTAATTAAATCTGCCGGCTATCGCATCGGACCTTTTGAAATCGAAAATGTCATTATGGAATTGCCTTATGTCCTTGAATGTGCCGTCACTGCACCACCGGACGCAACACGCGGACAGACAATTAAAGCAACTATCGTCCTCACAGAAGGTACTGAAGCAACTCCGAAACTAAAGCGTGAAATTCTGGCTTATGTAAGAAAAAATATGGCTTCCTACAAATGGCCTAAAATTATAGAATTTACAAAGGAACTTCCGAAAACCATCAGCGGCAAAATACGCCGTGTGGAAATTCGCTAAACTTTCACTTATTTACCTATAACAAAAGGGACACATCTACTTTGTTGGCATCGATAAAAATGAATGCTTAACAAAACAGATGTGTCCCTTTCTATATTAAAAAGCCTCGTGGTCTCCCACGAGGCTTTAATTGCGCACATCACAAAATTATTTAACTGTAACTTTAGCGCCTTCAGCTTCGAATTTAGCTTTGATTTCTTCAGCTTCTTCTTTGCTAACTGCTTCTTTGATTACCTTTGGAGCGTTGTCTACAGCTTCTTTAGCTTCTTTTAAGCCAAGACCTGTTAACTCACGAACAACTTTGATAACCTTAACCTTGTTAGGGCCAACTTCTGTAAGCTCAACGTCGAACTCTGTCTTTTCTTCTTCTGCTGCACCGCCGTCAGCTGCTGCTGCTACAACAACACCTGCTGCTGCAGATACACCAAATTCTTCTTCACATGCTTTTACTAATTCGTTTAATTCTAATACGGATAATTCTTTAATAGCTTCAATAAATTCAGCTGTTGTTAATTTTGCCATTTTAATTTACCTCCAATTTTTCATTAATCATCTTACGGATTGTTTTAAATCCACCCGAAATTATTCTGCGCTCTGGCTTTCAGCAATCTGCTTAATAACACGAGCAAAGTTTGCGATAGGTGACTGGATGCTTCCAAGCAATTTTCCAAGAAGTACTTCTCTTGATGGGATTGTAGCGATAACTTTTATCATCTTCTCATCGTAGAATGTACCTGCAACGACACCGCCCTTGAACTCAAGCTTTGGCATCTCTTTTAAGAAAGAGTTGACAATTCTTGCAGGAGCTGTAGCGTCCTCTTTGCTTACTGCAATCGCTGTAGGACCTTCTAAAAGGTCTGCAAGCGGTTCAAATTCTGTACCTTCAATCGCACGTTTAATTAAAGTATTCTTGTATACTTTGTAAGTAACATTGCCTTCTCTTAAAGACTTACGAAGCTTTGTATCTTCTTCAACTGTCAGACCACGGTAATCAACTAATACCATTGCCTGAGCGCCGTCTAATAATGCTTTAATCTCGTCAACGACTGGCTGTTTTAATTCTACTTTTGCCACTTTTGGTGCACCTCCTTAAATAATAATGTGATGTACCGCCAAAAAAAGCTCTCTGTGTATGCACACAGAGAGCTTCTAATGTTATAAGTCAGTGCTCACTAAAGAGCTTGCTTATATCTTCCTCGGTAGGCGTTTTTTCCTTATGCCTTACGGCACCTACTGTCTCTGGCAGCATTCGCTTCGCTATTATAGCATGATATATATCGGTTGTCAATCATAAACCGCAATTTTTTATGCAAACTGTGTTGGATTTAATTTAACACCAGGACCCATTGTAGAAGTCATTGTTACACTTCTTAAATACTGACCCTTTGCAGCTGACGGTTTTGCCTTAATGATTGCACCCATTAATGTATGGAAGTTGTCCGCTAACTGTTCTTCTGTAAATGATGCTTTTCCAACAGGTACGTGGATAATGTTTGTCTTATCCAATCTGTACTCAATCTTACCTGCTTTAATATCGTTAACAGCTTTTGTAACGTCCATTGTTACTGTACCAGCCTTAGGGTTTGGCATTAAGCCCTTAGGTCCAAGGATACGTCCTAAACGACCTACAATACCCATCATATCAGGTGTAGCAACAACTACGTCGAAGTCAAGCCATCCTTCGTTCTGAATCTTTGGCACTAATTCGTCTCCGCCTACGAAATCTGCACCTGCAGCCTCTGCCTCAGCTACTTTATCGCCTTTTGCGAAAACTAAAACTTTAACCTTCTTACCTGTACCGTGAGGTAATACAACGGCACCACGAACCTGCTGGTCTGCGTGACGTCCGTCAACACCTAAACGGATATGTGCTTCAACTGTTTCATCAAATTTTGCACTTGCTGATTTCTTAACAAGCGCAACTGCGTCTGCAACGCTGTAAAGGCTTGCGCGGTCTACTAACTTTGCAGCCTCTGCATATCTTTTACCTTTTTTCATTATAAAAATCCTCCTTGTGGTCATATCGGGAGCTACCCTCCCACTTGTCTGAAACAATAGACGGGTAATTAGTCTTCTACTGTGATACCCATACTTCTTGCTGTACCAGCAATCATGCTCATAGCAGCTTCAAGGCTTGCAGCATTTAAGTCCGGCATCTTTAATTCAGCGATTTTCTGAATTTCTGCCTTAGAAATCTTTGCTACTTTTGTCTTGTTAGGTACTGCTGAACCTGACTGAATCTTGCAGGCTTTCTTTAATAATACTGCTGCCGGTGGAGTCTTTGTGATGAAGCTGAAGCTTCTGTCATTGTAAACTGTGATGACAACAGGGATAATCATACCTGCCTGATCTGCTGTTCTTGCGTTGAATTCTTTTGTAAACTGTACGATATTAACACCGTGCTGTCCTAATGCAGGACCAACTGGTGGCGCTGGTGTTGCCTTACCAGCAGGAATCTGTAATTTAATATATCCTGTTACTTTCTTTGCCATGATTTAGGCACCTCCTGAATATTGTGGTCATGCGGGAATGTCCCTCCCACCGTCTGTGTACTCACAGACTGTTAAATGTTACATTTTTCTGATATCTAAGAAACTAATGTCTTCGACGGCAGTTTCCCGTCCAAACATGTCCACGCCGATTGTCACCGACGCTTTATTCATGTTGATGGCTCTAATCTGTCCGACCGTATCTTTCCATGCACCGGCAATAACGCTTACCTCATCGCCGATTTCAAAATCAATTTCCACTTCCGGCGGCTGAATACCCATGCGGGTCATCTCCTCCTCCGTCAGCGGTACCGGTTTTGACTCCGGTCCTACAAAGCCTGTGACACCTCTTGTGTTTCTCACAACATACCATGTTTCTTCATTCATATCCATGTGAAGCAGTACATAGCCCGGAAACAGTTTCTTCTGAGATGTCTTTTTCTGACCGTTTTTAATTTCCACGACATCCTGCAGCGGAACCTCGACGCTCAGAATCTGGTCTTCAAGGTGAAGATTTTGGATTGATTTCTCGATATTCGCTTTGACTTTTTTCTCGTAGCCTGAATAAGTATGCACTACATACCATTTAATATCTGCCATACTCTCATCCTTTCCTATAGCCCAATAAGAAAGTTAATGCCATACTCGAAAATTAAATCAAGCACCGCAATAATAACACCAAGAATTACGGATAGTACAACAACCGCTGTTGTCTTTCTTGCGGCTGTCTGTTTGTCAGGCCAGATAATTCTCTTAAATTCAGCCTTGATTCCGGCGAATTTAGAAGGTTTTTTTGCCTTTGCGGCTGTCTCACCCATCTTCTCACTCCTTAACAAACCAATTACTTCGTTTCTTTGTGCATAGTATGCTTCTTACAGAATCTGCAGTACTTTTTGGTTTCCATTCTGTCCGGGTGAGCTTTCTTCTCTTTTGTCATGTTGTAATTACGCTGCTTGCACTCCGTACATGCTAATGTGATTTTAACGCGCACAACTTCCACCTCCGTTAAGTTTAAATTTTGTTGGTCTCATTTTTAGGCATAAAAAAAAGACCGCTTCCATAGCGCATATAACTATAACACAGATTTGTGTCGTTCGTCAATATATTTTTCTAAAATTTCAATAGTTTTCGCACTGCAGGGCGGTACATCCTTCAGCGGAAATTCTAATTTCATATTCTCATACTTCGTCATACATATTTTTCTAAACGGCAGCAGCTCAATTTTCTCAAGCGACGGATAATTTTTTCCAAAATCATTGAGCGCCATAATTTCCTCCGAACTATCCGTTATTCCCGGGACAACAACGTGACGAAACCATAGTGGAATATTTCTCTTTCTGACAAGCTCAAGAAAGGCCTTCACTTGCTCTAAGCTGCCGCCGCAGTATCTTTTATAGGCCTGCTCTGTGCCAAACTTGATATCGCAAAGCACAAGGTCCGTATATTCAAGCACCCCGTCTGCCGCCGAAAGGTTGCCTATCCCCGATGTATCAAGCGCCGTATGAATCCCCTCTTTTTTAAGCTGTTTAAATAACTCACGGCAAAATCCGGCCTGCAAAAGCGGCTCGCCGCCGGAGACGGTCACCCCGCCCCCGCGGCTGATAAATGATTTATACCGCAAAACCTTTTTGACAAGCTCATCTGTATCTGCCGTCATGCCGCCGTCCACAGTCCATGTTTCAGGGTTATGGCAGTAGGCGCATCGAAGCGGACAGCCCTGCATAAATATAACACAGCGGACACCCGGGCCGTCAACGGCGCCCATACTCTGAAAAGCGTTGATTCTTCCTATCATTATATAGCCTCATGAAATGTTCTTGAAATAACTTCGCGCTGCTGCTCTTTGGAAAGCTTATGGAAATTCACCGCATAACCGGACACACGGATTGTCAGGTTCGGATATTTCTCCGGATGCTCTGCCGCATCAATAAGCATCTCCCGATTTAACACATTCACATTTAAGTGCTGTGCCATCTGTGCAAAATAGCCGTCAATAATAACTGTCAGATTTTTAAGGCGTTCTTCTTCATTTTGTCCGAGCGCCTTTGGCACAATCGAAAATGTATTTGAAATACCGTCCTTACATACATCATAAGAAAGCTTTGCCACAGAATTTAAAGATGCCAAAGCACCGTTTTTCTCGCGGTTATGCATAGGATTTGCACCCGGCGCAAAAGGCTCTCCGGCTTTTCTGCCATCCGGTGTACTGCCCGTCTTTTTGCCATAAACAACGTTGGATGTGATTGTCAAAATGGACAATGTATGCTCTGCATTTTTATATGTAGGATTTTTCTTTAATTCTTCATAAAACAGACGCACCTGCTCTTTTGCGATATCGTCTACACGGTCATCATCATTGCCGAAGGCCGGATATTCACCTACAGTTTCAAAGTCTTTAATTAAGCCGCTCTCATCACGGATGACTCTGACCTTTGCGTATTTAATCGCAGATAAAGAATCCGCAAGCACAGACATACCGGCAATACCGAATGCCATAAAACGATGGACATCTGTATCATGAAGCGCCATCTGTGTTTTCTCATAAGCATATTTATCATGCATATAATGAATAATATTCATTGCGTTCACATAAGTTCTCGCAAGCCAAGGACGGTAAATATTCATCAATTCGATAACCTTATCATATTCAAGATATTCACCTTCATATGGTGCATGCGCCGGCGCCACCTGCATACCGCTCTTTTCATCACGGCCGCCGTTAAGGCTCATCAAAAGAAGCTTTGCAAGATTTGCTCTTGCACCGAAAAGCTGCATATCTTTGCCGACACGCATTGCCGATACGCAGCAGGCAATGGCATAATCATCGCCGAATTTCGGACGCATTACATCATCGTTTTCATACTGGATTGCGTCTGTATCACAGGAAACCTTAGCAGCAAAGCGCTTAAAGCTCTCCGGCAGCTTCTCCGACCAGAGCACCGTAAGATTCGGCTCTGCCGACGGCCCGAGATTATAAAGCGTATTCAAAATTCTGTATGAGCTTTTTGTGACAAGTGTACGTCCATCCTCACCCATACCGCCGACAGCCTCTGTAATCCACATCGGGTCACCGGCGAACAGCTCATTATATTCCGGTGTTCTAAGGTGTCTTGCCATACGAAGCTTCATGACAAAATCATCAATAATTTCCTGTACACCGCTCTCATCAAGCACACCGTTTTTTAAATCGCGTTCAAAATAAATATCAAGGAATGTGCTTGTACGGCCAAGGCTCATTGCCGCACCGTTTTGTTCTTTAATAGCCCCAAGATAGCCAAAATAAAGCCACTGAACAGCCTCTTTTGCATTGGCTGCCGGCTGTGAAATATCAAAGCCGTAAATCTGCGCCATCTCTTTAAGCTTGCCTAAGAAATTAATCTGCTGATATAATTCTTCAAGAAGACGGATTGTATCCTGTGTCATCATTTCCTGTGCCACACGGCGCTTATCCTCTTTCTTCTTTTCAATTAAATAATCAATGCCGTACAATGCAACACGGCGGTAGTCTCCGATAATACGTCCGCGTCCATAAGCATCCGGCAAACCTGTAATAATACCGCAGTGACGCGCAGCCTTAATTTCATCACTATAAACACGGAACACACCGTCATTGTGTGTTGTTCTGTATGTAAACTCTTTCTCAACTTTATCTGACAGCGTATAGCCATACGCTTTACAAGCCTTTCTTGTCATATTTAAACCGCCAAAAGGATTAACCCCGCGCTTTAACGGTCTGTCTGTCTGAAGACCGACAATAATTTCCTCATCTTTATCAAGATAGCCCGGACCAAAATTTGTCAGTGATGTTGCCGTATAGGTATCAATATCCAGCACGCCGCCAAACTGCTGTTCCAAATCAAATAAATGGTTGAGCTTTGTCATCAGCTTATTTGTTCGCTCTGTGGCACCGGCAAGAAAATGTTCATCCCCTTCATAAGGTGTATAATTCTTCTGAATAAAATCTCTTACATTAATTTCTTCCTGCCAGCATCCGCTGTTAAAACCATTCCACTGTTCTCTCATCATTTTTTCTTTCCTCCTGAAACATAGATGGCACTGTACTCTGCCCTTTTTATTATTGCAAAATTATCGTTTTCAATGCAATAAAAAAGGGCAGCATCTACAATGCTGCCCAGACGGTCGGCTATCTTCAGATGGTATATCCACTGTGTTTATCCACATCTCCGATATTCAGAGTTTCCGTCAGGAAAATACCACCTTCTTTAATTACTTTTCCATCATATCAGAAAAGACTCGGTACTGTCAAGAGGATTTTGCGGCACAAAAGAATCCGTGACCCCAGTGCCTATGATATGCTTTTCCCCATATCGGCAATTTCCTTAACCTTGTCTACAGAAAATCCTATGAGCTGTGCGATTTTATCTAATGTCAAGCCATTGTCCAACATCCGACAAATGATTGCACTTTCGCCCTCCCGTTGTCCTTGACTTAATCCACGGCTCAATCCCTGACTCAGGCCTCTGCTTAATCCCTGACTTAATCCCTGACTTAATCCACGATTCAGTCCCTCCTGTTCGGCCTTATCTGCCTTCTCCTGAGCCCATAATCTCAAACCTTCACACATATTCTCCCTCCTCATGTATACTTTTCCTATCGTCTTTTCTGTATCAATCATTGCATCAATGAAATTCCTCTGTATTGTCTTAGCTTAATTGTAACAGTGTTAAAGCAAAGGTCAATCCCTCCATTTTGTGAAATATACTTCAAGTTTGTGAAACATCGCTCAATCAATCCAAAGTCAATTTCTCTCACTTCCAATGCACATTGTTATAAAGTATACCTTATCAACGCCTGCCGCTTTCAATTGATGCGCGCAGGCATCCATCGTGCTGCCCGTCGTATATATATCGTCAACAAGTAATACACATTTGTAAGCCCTTGCCGCCTTTTTATCCACAGAAAAAGCCCTTTTAAGGTTGTTAAACCGCTCTGACGGTCCTAAATCCTTCTGCGGCGCTGTCCATCGGCTGCGCACAAGTGTATGCGTATCCAGCTTGCATCCCAGTTCTGACGCAATATATGCAGCAAGCGGTTCCGCCTGATTATAGCCTCTCATACGATATTTCTTTCTGTTTAACGGGATTGGTATTACAGCATCAAGGTGCAAATATTTGAGCCATGTTTTATGATAAGCAATCATTTCCGATGCATAAAATTTAGAAAATTCTTTGCAATGCTTGTATTTATACCATACAATCGATTGCTGCATATGCTGCTCATAAATCCACACAGCTCTGCCGCTGTCGAAATAATGATGCCGTCTTTGACAATCGAGGCAATATTCCTCCTCTGCCTGCTCTATCGGCTTACCACAGCGCATACAGACCGGTTCTGACGCATATTTAAGTTTGGATTGACACTTCAAATGGATAAGACCCTCATTGGGCTTTAAAATATCCCGGCAAATGGGACATCGAGGCGGAAATAGAATATCAAGAATGGCAGAATAAACTTTTGAAATAATTAATTTAACTTTTTTCGTCGGCACGTCCTCCTAATTAGCTCTATATTTATTGTATATGACTTTTGCAAAAAAAGCTAATATTTTCATTCGTCATAAAAAGACATAGGGTGGGAATCAAAAGAAGCCCCCGAATGGAGGCTTCCGAAAATACAATATTATTGGTAATGATATTTCGCACTATACGCAATATGGTTTTCATATTTGTCATCAGGACCGTAAGCATAGTAGCTGACTTTAAGACGATAAGTACCTTTTGCGCAACCATCATAATAATGTTCTGCTGAACCATATGATTTGTTGAATTCATCCTTTTCCCAATGGATGTTATGCCAATAGCCATCATAATAATGCTGCAGATACATATATATAATAACCTTATTTGTTGTACCGTTATAACCTGTAAGTGCAGCCGTCATTGTGGCAGTACCGTTCTTAATATGCATTCCTTGACTTGTGTTTGCAATATAGGACCACCGCTCTGTACTTGGACTTCCTTCTAAATTTTCTGTCTCCCAGCTGTAATCATTGGGGTCATCATTTTCAACAGCAAATGCCGTTACGGAAAAAGTCAAAGTCATAATTACCGTTAAAAATATACTACAGATTTTTTTCTTCAATTTATCTCTCCCCTTTTTCTAATTGTACTGAATCTATGATTTTCACCATTTCTTCTTTACTTATATCTCCCAATATAGAAAATACATATCCACCATAATCCCAATATATTTGTCTTTCGCCTTCGTTATCACAATAATATGCTCTACCATATGACGTATCCAACTTTTCATATTTTGTATCCTCTGTATTGATATGCTGCCCCATATCTTGTGTCTGTTGAATGTAGCTATACATTGTCTCTTTATTATTATTTACATAAATAATTCGTATATGCTTACTCAATTCATCTCTCGCCACTTCCTCATATCCTTCGGCCACTTTCGTCGGCACATATTTTTTCTCTATTGTTGATGGATATTCTGTATCTTCACTATATACATCTTCATAAGCCTCTATTTTCGAGTATTCCTTATAAGACTTTACAATGAATTGCATATTTTCCCACCATGATGCCTGTGCCTCGTTTTTGCCGAATATTAATGAAGCAGCTATGATAATTAATACAAATGCCGCAGCCTTTGTAAAACCGGAGATTGGAAAATGGGATATTTTTTTCTTTCGGGATTGTCCGGACAATTTTTTACATGTTTCAAGAGGATGAACTTCTTGGGATTTTTGTGCCTTTGAGTTTTTCGCGTCATTTTCAGGCATCTTTTCATCACTTTTTTCCGCCATATCAGATGCGCACACCTGATTTTTACGCGCGTTTGCCCGCCTTCGCAAAATTTCTTCTGCCTTTTCTTTTCCGAGCCGCTCTATAAGGCTTTCTCTCAGCTTATCCTCATAGCGCTGTGAAAACTCATGCGGCGGTAAAGGCTCAGAGGCGCTCAGCATATCTTCCATATCCTCGTCCATCTTCTTATTTAATTTCTCGATGTCCTCTTTTGAATAAAACTTATTCAGCTTTTTATCCGACTGCTTCATCGCCCGTTCCTCCCTTCCAGCAGCAGCTGACACCTAACCTCTCAAGCGGACATACTTTATAACACAATTAAACCGGTTTTTGTCTGGTATTCATATCTGGCCATATATACCAGACAAACCATGACAGTATAACTGACATGGTTTTGTATTATAATTCCATTATAAAAGTCTGCTTTTGCGCCGTCAACTTCTTTTATACGTCATTATACGTCATTATCCGACGATTTTCGACAAAATCTATAGCGTCTGTACATGTATCTTCGCCATTATTTTACTGCTTATATTCCCCTGCCTTTTCATTAAAAAATCCATTATTCCGGGTTTTGCCTCCGAACAGATTTTCATACTGAAGCAGATTATACTGATGAATAATTTCATCAAACTGTGTTTCTTCCAAATGGCTGTAAGCATTTCCTGCCTTATCAAAATAGCCTGCAAATGTAAGCACCGGCACCTGTTCTGAAACAGTATTCAAAAATTCTCCGTAAGCGGTCTGTTCAATGCCCGCATACTGAAGCGTTGTCTGTCCAAGGAAATTAAGACTTATACGCTCAATCTCATCCTCCGGCAAATCATAATTTGCCCATATAACAAACGGCACTTTAAACTTGCCCATATACTGTTCCATTGTCATTTCATCCTGTGTCACACCATAAGCCTTATCTAAAAATTCCTGTTCCACAGATGGCTGATGGTCTCCGAACATCACGATAATTGTCGGTTCATCCTGTTTTTCAAAATAATCTACAAGAAGTTTAAATGCCTCATCCGTTTTATTTGCCAATGTCAAATACTGTTCGGCCATCGGGTATTTTCCCGGTTCATCTTTAAGGAAAACCTCCGCCGGATAATCTGCTACTGTATAGCTGCCGTGGTTTTGTATTGTCACGTTAAAAACAAATAATTTTTCATCCTCAGCCTTATGCTCAAATTCATAAATAATCTGATTAAAAGATGATACATCACTGATATATCCATGTTCTTCTGTCAATTCTACATTCATGTCTTCAGCACACTTAAATTCGTCAAAACCAAGACGCGGATATGCCTGATTTCTCTGCCAAGATGTCCGCTCACCCGGATGGATTGCCACACATCGGTAGCCCTCATCTTTAAGGCGGGATGCCATTGACGGAAACGGTCCCAAAATGTATTGCTGATACGGAATACTTCCCGATGGTAAAAATGCCATGGAATTTCCCGTGAGAAATTCAAACTCACTTGTACTTGTTCCGGCACCGAAAACAGACGCATATGCACTGCCGCGGACAGCATCAAGAGATTGAATATAATCCATCACACTTTCTGAAAGCTCAAGATTGCCAAAGCTCTCAAAATCAGCCCATGATTCATTCATAATCGCAATCACATTCGGGCTCTCCGCATCTGCGGAAGTAACCTTGCTTGTCTCGCGCTCGCTGATTGACGCCATAATATTGCTCACATTCTCATCTGAATAATCCTTCGGCTGTTCCACCGCCATATATTTAATATTCATCAGAAAAGAGGCCACTGCACCTTCCTTCACATAACTTCCTGTCTGGTCCCACACATCCGGTTTAACCTTCATTGCTTCAAGAATTGAAAAATCATGCATCCCAAAAAGAATGGCAGCAAACATTATAAGACAACCGCCGCGAAATTTCATATTCTGCTTATCCGGACGCAGTTTACCCTTAAGGCACTTCTTTTTATATAAAACAGCCAGCGCAATCACAATAAGGATTGCAGCAATCATCTGCCATGTCGGCACAAATTTATAGTTATCCGCGACGGCTAGCGCAGTGCCCAGCGCAGTAAAATCCCACGGCAATACCGGTGTCCCTCTGAAAACAGATATAAACGCATTGGCACAGCCCCAAATAACACAAGCGGCATTCACAATCACCGCACATACAACAACATGATTTGTCAGCGCGCACAAAAGAAAGTAGAGCGCACCGATACATATATAATTTACCAGCACAATTCGTGGCGAATATTCCCAAAACCAGCCGCCAAGAACAAACTGCATCAGATAAAAAGCCGTCAGCGGTGTCAATATAAATACCACCGCCGTCCATATATTTTGGGCAGATATTTTTCTCATCTGAAATTCCTTTCTAAAAACAAAAGCCTGCAATCATGAAAACATAATTGCAGGCAATCAAGTCATCAATTTTATCATTTCGACCAGACTACTGCTGTGTCAAAATTTCTCCGTTATAAAGCGCCTGAATCTGCGCTCTAATCTGTTGAACAGATACCTCATCCGGCACAACAACCGAAGCTGCAAAGCCAAGTGAATAGCAATAATCCGTGGCGCCTGTACCACTGGCACTTGCCTTGACCATATTCCAGCCGCTGCCGTCTTTAAGCATAAGCTTCACAAGACTTGTGATGTCACTTGATGGCATACTTGTCACAAAACTGTCCTGAAGACTGGACATAATGCCCGCATAGCTTGTCAGGATTGCCGGTGACATAGCCTTTTGCATCATCGCTTCAATAACAAGCTGCTGGTGACGTCCTCTGTCAAAGTCGCCATTCGGAAGGCTGTAGCGTTCTCTCGAAAACGAAAGCGCATCCTCGCCGTTTAAGTGATTAAGCCCCTGAACAAAGCTCTTGCCGTCAAATGTATTAAACGCATAATCTGCATCTACATCAATACCGCCCAGTGCATCGACCATCTTAATCAATGATGTGAAGTTTACACGGGCATAGTAGTCAATTTCTGTACCGTAAATACTTTCCATTGTATCCATCGAACACTGGATACCGAAATTACCGGAATGTGTCAGCTTATCTTTTGTTTCACCGGTCACATTAGGAAATTTCACATAAAAATCTCTCGGTGTGGACACCTGTAAAATCTGTTTTGTTGCCGGATTTACGAAGATAATAATATTTACATCACTTCGTCCCTGCACATCAACCGAGCCGTAACTGTCGTTGCCGCTGATATAAACACTGAATGGTTCTTCCGTAACATCAACATCGCTTGTCGCTGCTTCTGTCTCGACCTCTGTCTTAATCTCGATATTGTCGAGCTTTCTTGTATCCGCTTCAAACGTCGGATAAATCTCAGCCACACTGTCTTTAAAGCCTTCGTTATAGATAATTGCGCCGACGTTACCGTCATAAAGCGCCTGAATTTGTGTCTGGAGACTGTCATAGCTCACAACATTTAATTCCTGTCCGGCTTCATCGCTAAAGCTCTGAACAGCTTTATCAATCTTTTCCGAATTAAAGGATTTTTGAATACCGAATGTATAGCCTGCGGCATCCTGAAGCGACTGCGCCGGGTCATCCTTTAATACAAGAACAACAATATTATCGACTGTATAACCGATATCTGTAATCTGAGAAAGCATATTTTGGGTAATCAATAAATAATAACTGCCCAAAGCTAAAATCAAAGTTACAATGATAGATTCTATCTTTCCCGGTATATGACTCAACCGCGTAAACTGTGAAAAGAAAGAAAATATCCATAAAATAACCAATACAACCGCAATAATAATTAAATACATCTCCGGAAGTACATTTAATATAAAAAGCACACCAAGTACAAGCAGTGATAATATGGCCTGAATGATTGCAAGAATCTTGCCGAATGTATGCCTATTCTTTTTCTTCTTAGGATTTCTCTGATAATCATCATTTTGCATACGCCGCTGTTGATTTTGCTGATTTGGTCTTTGCTGTCTAGGCTGTCTGTCATAGTAATCATCATAACTATAATTTCCCGAACCGTTACTTGAAGTACGGCGCACATTGCGCTGACGGTTTCCCTGATTCGGATTATCATAGTAATAATTGTTCGATACCCCGCCATAACTGTCAGACCGTCTGCCGCCCTGCTGTCCCTGCGTTGGACGCGGACGCTTTCTTCGTTCCGGTGTGTAGTTATTATCGTTCATAAAACACCTCTTTTGTGATTAATCTCATACACATGCAACATCAGATGCGTACACATCCGACAATATTAGATTATACGCCTAAACTCTTAAAAATGTAAAGGTATAAATCTTAAAAATCACTGAAAGATTATTAAAATATGCGGCTTATTCTTCGATTCCTATCATTTTTAATATCTTTTCTGTCGCATGGCCATCGCAGGCACTCATGAACTTCTCCTTAAACCGGTGCACTCTTGATGTATCGAAGTACTTTTCATATTTTCTTATATAAGACACGATTTCTTTATTTGTCGTCACAATCGGCCCCGGCGCCAATTCTTCATAGTTATAATAGAAGCCCCGCCAATCAAAATAATTTTCTAAATCATAAGCAAAAAACAGCATCGGTTTTTCAAAAAGAGCATATTCAAACACAAGTGAAGAATAATCAGAAATACATATATCACTGACGCAAAGAAGCTCATCAATTTCCATCAGCTTCGTCACATCCATAGCAAAATCCGCATATTCTTCAGCCACAACCGGCGGCTTTTTCACAAACGGATGATGCTTAATGACAAGCACATAATCATCGCCAAGCAATGCTTTCAAGTAACCGACATCAAGCCTTTTTGGCGCTGCTGCTTTCTTGACACGTCCTCTAAATGTCGGTGCATATAAAATAACCTTTTTCCCTTCACTTTCAGGAAATACTTCCTGAAGCTTTTGAGCAGCACGCTGCTTAAAGCCGTCATCATAAAATATATCGGTACGACTGACACCGACAGGACGGACGATATTTCCGCCCGGCTTAAGATTCATGGCTTCCTCATATGCCCACACAACCTCCGGACTGCTGACTGTCACATAATCTAAATTGCGGTAATTCGGATACTTTTCCAAGGTTGCCCTATCCGCACCGAAAATCTTTTCTGCCGTACTCATGCCAAACTTTTTAAAAGCGCCGCAGCCGTGCCACACCTGCGTCATCACAGTTTCTTTACGCATATCAATGCAGCTTGTCACATCGCAGGCATCATTTAAAAATACGTAATGTGCATCCGCAATTTCTGCAAGCATATTTAAGCACCGCTCAATATATGCCTTTCTTCCGGGTACAATATTTCTTAAAAAGCAGCTTGAAATTTCATAGCCCATAGACTCAAGACGCTCATAAATCAACTTAAAGTTATCTGTAATTTCATCAAACCGTACTTCAATAAATACAACTTTCTTCGGATTTATCGCTTTTTTTGCCCGTTTTTTATAGTATCGCGGATAAATCTTTTTAAACAATAAATACTTCATTGCTTTATTGACATACTTATTCAATCCGGTTTTCTTTAAAATCCATCGAATAATTTTCATAGTATACCTCCGGTATCATTTTATATATCCCAAACCATAATCGTCTTTCCGATTAGCTTATGAATATCGGTCTCAAAAGCTGACGCTATATCAGCAATACTGCGCACCCTTATCTCGGAACCGACAATATTTTCCAGATAATTAGGTATATCCGGATGTTTTTTATAAAGCTCAATAAGTCCTACAAAATCTTCACGGCCGCTTCGGCTGCTTCCAAAGATTCTCAAACCTTTTTCCAGCACCATACGTGTATTAATCGGCGCCAAATCCTCGGATACACCCATAATGGCAATCGTGCCCTCCGGCTTAATATAATCAATTATCTGGTTGATTGCCTTTGGTGCGCCCCCGCCGCCAACACATTCAAAAGCATGGTCAAGCTCTAAATCCTCAAACTCCTGAGTCACTAAAAATGTCTGCTTTGCAAAGGTAAAATCACTCAGTTTTTCTTCATTGACACCAAAAACATAAATCTGCGCATCGGGACAGATTTTCGTCAAGAGCAGTGACGTAATATAACCAAGATTTCCGTCACCCCACACGCCGATTCGGCTGCGACGCTCATGGGCTATTTTTAAAAATCTTTGAATCGTATGATAGCTGACGCTGACAAGCTCAGTAAAAGCCGCCACATCCATGTTCATATCTTCCGGAAGCTTCACAAGCCTGTCCGGCACCGTAAGAATATATTCCTGCAAAAATCCGTCGGTTCCGCTGCCGCGAAACTTGCTTGAGCGCAAATAGTTTTCTGCAATAACAGAATCCGATTCCTCCGGCAAATTCGGAATCATCACAACCTTTTCCCCGATTTCAAATGTTCCTGTCGGGTCATAGACAACCTTACCGATTCCCTCATGAATAAGCGCCATCGGCAGCTTCTTGCGAAGCACTGCTTCTGCCCTTGTCCCCTGATAATAGCGCTGGTCTGCATTACATATAGATAAATAAGTCGGACGTACAAGAACATGATCACTGTCACAATCAATATCTTTAAAACATGCCTCAAACTGTCTCGGCTTTTTTAACTGATAAACTGTATTCAGCATAATTTATACGCCTCCTAAAATCGACTTGGCTACCCGTATGTCATACGGATAAGTAATCTTAATGTTAAATACTTCACCGTCAACAAGATGCACCTTTTCGCCCTTCATAACAAGAATCTTGCACGCATCTGTTAATATCTCTTTTTCTTCATCCGTCAGCCCCTCATAAAGCTCACGAAGCTTTTTCGCATGAAAACTCTGAGGTGTCTGTCCCTGATACATCATCGCTCTATCCGGGATATTCGTAATACAGCCATGGTCGCGGCTTTCCACGATTGTATCAGTCGCAGGAATCACCGTATCCGTAGCGCCAAACTGCTTCGCATATAAAATATTTTCTTCCAAAATACGGTGTGTCACAAACGGACGTACTGAATCATGGGTCACAATAATCGTGTTATCATCAAGACGATGATTCTCCTCAATATAACGGATTGCATTCATAATCGTTTCATTTCTTGTCGAACCGCCCTCAATCACGACAATATTTTCATTGTCATGAATATATCTTGAAATAATATCCCTTGTATGAGGAATCCACTGCTTCGGTGAAAGAACGATAATCTTCTCAAATTCCGGATAAACCGCAAATTTTTCTATTGTATGAATCATAATCGGTTTGCCGCCGATTTCCATAAACTGCTTTGGTTTTTCCACATTGCCCATACGTGTGCCTTTGCCGCCGGCTAAAACAACACCAAAAATATTAGTTTCTGCCATTTTTCATTACCTCCTGTATAATGCGCTCTGTGGCATGACCGTCACACTGCGCCATATATTTGTCATAAAATCTGCTATACGCCCGCTCAGATATGGCCGTCTCGCCTGCGCATGCCCGGCGTACCGCCGTCTCAAGCTCGTTTGCATTGTTTGCATAAAATGCGGGAATCTCCCGATAATCAAGATAAAAGCCCCGCCTATCCTCATACTGCACACCATCCGGCGCAAAAAGAATTATCGGCTTTTTATAGACCATAAAATCAAAAAGCACCGACGAATAGTCCGTAATCAGTACATCCGCCGCCGCCATCACTTCTTCTGTCAGCATATCCACCGTCGATGTGCCGTAAACACCTTCGAGATGTGGATGCAGTTTTTTAACGAAAAAGTACCCGCTGCCAAGCGCCTTTTTTACAATCTCCACTTCTTCATACCCTTCAAGTCTGGGCATTCCTGCATTGCCTCTAAAAGTCGGCGCCCACAAAATCACCTTTTTCCCACACGCTTCTGGACAAATCTCAAAAAACTTTTCACGACATTCCCGTCGATAACACGCATCAAAATACCGGTCAGTACGACTGATGCCGACTGCCTTTACGACATGTTCTGAAAGGCCAAGCGCTTTCGCGTAAAAAGGTTCACACAACTTTGAGCTTACTGTCACAAGTGTACAGTTTTTCATGGAATTACCCTTATAAAACGAAGACATATCCTCAGCGGCATCATATCCGAACTTCTTAAACGCACCGCAGGCATGCCAAAGCTGAATGACCTGCGTTTCCCGCCGACATCTGCATGAACCGGCAGGCACATAATAGTCACATAAAAACACATACTCTGCCGTCGCATAGGATTTCATAAAGCGAACCATCGACTTCAGCCCCGATATATAGCCGTCTTTGCCAAAATCCGCCAAATGAAGCTCAATAGAAAGCGGCTTGTTTTTAAGACACTCGTACATGTAAGTCATACTATACGGCAGCTCATGGTGATGTCCGTCGGCAAATATGACTTTTCCCTTCTTCACAGGCTTACGGCTGTACACTTTATAAACCATCGGCAAAAATACCCGGTTGACTGCGGTCTTTACATATTGTCTCAAAATAAACTTTATGTTCATAAGCCCACTCTACTTCATAAACTCTTTATAGTGTGCAAGCACGGTTCCCGGCTCGCCAAGCTCTCTGATTTCCCCGTCATGCATCCACATGACCTTATCACACAAATCCTTCAATGTAGAAATACTGTGCGAAACAATGACAACTGTTCTGTCTTTATTGGAAATCAGACTTTTCATCTTATTGTAGCTTTTCTTTTTAAACTTTTCATCACCGACACTTAAAACTTCATCAATAAGCATAATATCTGTCTCTAAAATTGCCGTAATTGAAAAAGCAAGTTTTGAGTGCATACCACTGGAATAAGTCTTCACCGGCATATCAATAAACTTTCCAAGCTCGGCAAATTCAATAATGCCATCCATCTTTTCACGGATTTCAGCTTCCGAAAACCCGAGCAGCATACCTGAGAGCAAAATATTTTCACGTCCCGAAAGTTCTTTTTGGAACCCGACGCCGATAGACAGCAAAGAAACTGAATAATCCTTTGTATCAATCGTCCCCGAATCCGGTGAGAAAATACCGGCAAGTGCTTTAAGCATCGTTGATTTACCGCTACCGTTCTTACCGATAATCCCTAAAATCTCACCCTTCTCCACATTGAAAGAAACATGCTTCACCGCTTCAAACACATCTGCCTTCGCCTTTTTCAAGTGAAGAAGACTCTTTTTTATCGAATAGGATTTGAAATTTCTATAGCTGATACACAAATCCTTAACCTCAATTGCATAATTATTTTCCATCAAATCACCTTTACATAACTGTTCTCGTTTTTGTAAATCATTCGAACGCCAAGCACAGAAATCACAATACTAACAATAAACCAAAATGCAAGCAACAATAAATCCGGTGTTTTATGATAAAGCAGCACACCTCTTAAAGAAGATAATAAAAAGGCAAGCGGATTATACTTTTCTGCCCATACACCGTAAGGCGCCGGAAGTCTTGTGCTGACACTGTAAAAAATACCGGTCACATAAAACAAAAGCCGAAGTCCGATATTCACAACATTGGACAAATCCTCTACAAACACACCGAAATGCAGTAAAAATGTCGCAATACCAAAAGAAAATACCGCAAGCACAATAAGAATAGGTATAACATACAGTACCCTGATATCCGGCACTACCTTCCATATCACCATCATCGCAATGACAATTAAGAAGGAAATTCCCATCTTAAAGGCATTCACCATCATTTTTACATAAATAAGAACAAACTTTGGCAAATAAACCTTCGCTACCGTTGCCTTATTATTTTTAACAATTTTAATGCTCGTTGTCACCGTCCGGTTAAAAAAGTCCCACACAGTAATACCGATAAAAATAAAGATTGGAAAATACGGTTCGGCGCCGTTAAAAACAACACCGAATATAAATGTATAGATAAGCATAAAGCACAATGGGTCAAGTACCCACCAAAGCCAGTTCAAATATGAATTGGCAACCTCTGATTTCAAGGCGGATTTAGCCGAATAAATGGCATACTTTCCATATTTTGCCGTATCCGAAAAAAATCGTTTCATTTTTCCCTCCTGTTTTTCTCCGGCAATGCAGATTTTCGCCAGATTTTATATTTTACGGCGCCGTGCACCGCATAGGATACAAAACACAAGGAGGACTTTACTACTCCAAAACCCATGTATCTGTATACCTTAAATGTCATTCGTGCCGACTTCCACTTATTCCCCGACTTGCTCTCGGCACTAAGACGATATTTTAAAAGCGGTTCATCAATCGCACAGGATGCGCCATATTTGCGCAATATTTTAAGCCACGTAATATAATCTTCGTGGCTGTCATCATAAAGCATCGGAAATTCAAGAATCACTTCTCTTTTAACAACAACCGATGAGCAGTTGATGCTGTTATGATAAAGCAAATCATGATAAGTCAGACGGCGCTTTACATGCACGATTGTCCCCGTCGTTTCGCCGTCACTGTTCATAAGCTCTCTGGCTGTCGAGCAAAGTACAAGCCCTGTCTTTTTAAGAAGCTTCAGCTGTCGGGCAAGCTTATCCTTTTCCCACCAGTCATCGGCATCCAAAAAGGCAATATACTCTCCCCGCGCCGCGCTGATTCCCCGATTTCTTGTCTTTGCCGCACCCATATTATATTCATTTTTAAGAACAATAATATCCGAACGATTTCCGACAGTCGCCTCAATCACATCCGCCGTTCCGTCCGTCGAACAATCATCAATAATAATCAGCTCAAAATCCACCTGCTGAATAAGCACCGAATCTATCGCTTTTTTAATAAACCTTTCGCCATTATACACAGGCATAATTACTGATACTGCAGGAATCATGCTCATATCAAACTTCCTCTCCGCTATCTTTGCCGGCACTTGAGGCTGCCGCCTGAGACTTCGCCTTATCACGCAGGGCATCCTTCTGCCAGCTATCCACACCTTCCGATGTTTCCTTCTGAAATAATATTCTGAAGGTCATAAACATCAGCTGAATATCAAGCCAATACGAATAATTCTGAATATAAAACAAATCCAGTTTAAGCTTATCATATGGTGTTGTATTATACTTTCCGTAAACCTGAGCATAGCCTGTCAGTCCCGCCTTAACCTTCAAGCGATAATGAAATTCCGGAATCGACTTTTCATAATTTCTCAAAATCGCTTTACGCTCAGGACGTGGTCCTACGACAGACATATCCCCTTTTAAAATATTGAAAAGCTGCGGCAGCTCGTCCACATGGAGATTCCTGATGACACGTCCCACAGGCGTCACTCTGGAATCATTCTTCTTTGCAAGCTGCGCACCCTTTTTCTCCGAATCAACGCACATACTTCTAAACTTATAAATCATAAAGGCCTTGCCGCCGATTGTCAGACGTTCCTGTTTGTAAAAGACAGGACCGCCGTCATAGCACTTTACACAGAGTGCGATTATAAGCATTATCGGTGATGTCACAATGATAGCCAGCGCAGAAATCACAATATCCGTCAGACGCTTAAAAAACATCTGCTCAATCGTAAGGCCTGTATTCCTTGATAAAAGCAGCGGCGTGTCAAACATATGAATACGCTCGGCTCCCCTGATTAAAATATCCGAAATCTTTGGTGTCTGATAACACCGAATGGAATGTGAAAAGCAAAACTTCACAAAATCATTTCTTAGCTCGGCCGGCAAATCCCATATAACAACCGCATCATACTGACGCATCTTTTTATAAATCGCTTCCCGTCCTTCTTTGACGTGAACCTTTTCCCGAATTGCGAACTTATCCCGACGCTTCATCATCTTCTTTAAAAAATCCTCCGGCGAACGGTCACCATAAACAACAAGCATCCTTCTCGGATGATAAAGCCTGCTGTAACACCATGCTGAGGCAAACGTCCATGCAACAGCCAAAAGAAACTCTGTTACTGTCATAATAAGCATCGGTCCGACTTCAAGAAGCCCACGTGCAATCAGGGAAATCTGAAAATACGTAATGACATTTGTGCATAAAATTGTCAATACAAGGGCAGTGATGACATCAATCTTCTTTAAATAGCCAACACGCAAGGCGCCGTACATTTTAGAAAAAAGAAGGAAAATAATACCGTAAATAATTACAAGCAAAATATTACCCCTTCTCCAAAACGGCAGCCTTATTCTCATATTATATACATTGTACCAAATATATGCAAATGCCAGCGCCATCACCACAATGAGCACACCGCCCATCGCATATACAGCGATTCTTTTAGCATCCTCTTTAACTCTCACACTATTCCTCCCCGTCTTACGGTTCAAAACTTTCACCTAACTGTTTGCATTATACATAAAATCAATAGACTTTACAAGAACCTTACAAATTATATAATAAAAATTTTACTTTTAAAAGACACAAAAAAAGGGAAATACAGCGCTGTTTATCAAAAAACCAAACGAAACCTCTGTATTTCCCTCTCTTATAATCTACTCTGTCGCTATGCCAAGCACATGCTTCATGCCATCCTCCATGGCTTCTCTCGCGTCATCTCCGACCTGATTCACCGATGTCATATTTCGCAAAATATTCTGTCCGGAATCAACAGCCTCCGGAATCGTCTCCTCAAGGCCAAGCACCGCGAGAATACCCCTTCTCGCCTTTGCCACCGATGCCTCATCAGGATACATAATACTCAGTCGCTGTCCGCCGGCCGAATAACAATACTCATTGCCAAACGTTCCCGATACACTCTGACTCTTAATGGACCAACTGCTGCCATCCGCAAGCTGCATTTTTACAAGGCTTGTAATCTGGTCCATACTCATATTGGTCTCAAAATAGTCCTCAAGACTGTCAAGAATACCCATATATCCCGTCAAAATTGACGGGGACATCGCCTTCTCCAAAAGTGCTTTAAGCACAGCCTGCTGGTCCTTACCGCGCTGCTCATCGCCTCCCGGAACATTGTAGCGCTCTCTTGAAAACGCCAGCGCCTTCTTGCCGTTCATATGATTATAGCCCTTCTTTATCTCATAGCCGCCATTCTTATAATGTGTTGTAAACGCATATTCCGAATAGACATCAACACCGCCGAGCGCATCGACAAGATTCTTCAGCGTCGTAAAATTCACACGGACATAGTAATCAATATCAATGTTATAAATCTGCGACAGCGTATCCATCGAGCACTGCACACCGTGAATCCCTGCGTGTGTCAGCTTATCTCTATATTCTCCCGAAACATTCGGCAGCTGCACATAATAATCTCTCGGTGTTGTTGTCAGCATGACCTCTTTCGTCAGAGGATTCACTGTCACCAGCATATTCACATCGCTTCGGCTCGTCTGATTAATCTTGCCTTTCACATCAATGCCGCTTATATAAATCGTAAACGGCTTCTGAGTCACATTTTCATCATTGCCCGTCAATGTCACCTGTGTCGTAATCTCATGATTTTCCAGTACCCGGATTTTACTCGAAAAATCCTTCTGAGTTTCTTCAATCGTCGCGTCGTAGGCTTCATTATAAATGACTGCCTGAACCGTTCCGCTGCAAAGCGCATCAATCATCTCCGAAAAGTCATCAAACTCTGTAATATTCAGCGTCGTGCCGCTCTGCTGCTCAATAGTAGCAATCGTCTTATCTGTATTCTCTCTGTCAAGTGTCTTGTGGATACCAAAATTGTAAATCAGCGTGTCCTCTAAAACCTCTGCCCTATCATCTTTGGCAACAGCAATCACAATATTGTCTACCTTATAGTTGCCCTCCTCAGACGTAATTCCATCAAGCACCATATGTGTCCTGCCAAGATAAACATTGCCGACAATAAACAAGACAAAAAACAAGCCGCTTAAAATACAGCCCAAAAGCCGTGTCTTTTTCGGAAACTGAAGCCCTGTCATGGCTGCCGCTAAAACAAACAAAACAAGTGCTATCGCCACAATATACTTATCCGGAAGCACATTCAGCTTCATGGCCTGTATAAATAAAACAACTGAGGCAATCGCCTGCAGTCCGCAAATAATAAAACCGACAATCTGCAGCTTCTTGCTCTTTTTTACCTTCTTCTTCCGTACTTCTTCCATATCTGCCTGCCTCCTTGGTATATTTACAAACCGTCTGAATTTCCGGAATCTTAATTACATGAATTATTCCGCACGTTGCACTTCAACAATATAATTATTATATACTAAAAAAATAATTATACAATATACTTGTGTAAAAATAAAGAAAAGACAAATAATTTTAAAACCGCCCTAAAACTTATTTTCTAAGTTTTAAGGCGGTAATCTTTTTTTTATACAAACGGTCTTGCCACACCTTTAATATTTGAACGATAGGCATTTTTAATCGGCTCAATTACTACCTTATTAAATAGTGCACATGCTGATTCAATCACCCGGCCATTGCCTGTACATCCATATCCTCTCCCGACTGTAATTTAAACTATATATTCCGATAATATGCCATATAAAGCAAAAAGCCAAGATCTGTAACCGACGAGTCACTAAAATGTTTATTATTTTTTTCTTACAGTTTTTTTTAATATTTGCGACGGCTATTGTATTTCTAATTTATTTATAGTATCCTATAACATATATTCAGAAATATATGTTATTTTAGGAGGGTTATATAGTGAAAACAACAGCTTTGATTATGGCTGGCGGCTGCGGAGAACGTTTTTGGCCAAAGAGCAGAAAATCTCTGCCAAAGCAATTTCTCTCGCTGACCGGTGACGGAAAGACAATGATTCAGCTTACTGTTGAACGTATTCTTCCAATTGTTGACATAGAAGATATTTTTATTGCCACCAATGAAAATTATAAAGGATTGGTTCAGGAACAGCTTCCCGAACTGCCACTGGAGAATATTTTATGTGAACCTATCGGACGAAATACAGCACCGTGTATCGGGCTTGGAGCCATGCATATCGCAGCCAAATACGAAGATGCCATAATGATGGTGCTTCCATCGGATCACTTAATAAAAATGGAAGACATTTTTATTGATACGCTATCCAATGCCTGCCGTATTGCTAAGGAAGATGCCAATCTTGTCACAATCGGTGTGCCTCCGAACTACCCTGAAACAGGCTATGGCTATATTAAAATGGACACTGCCCAAAAGAAGGGGGAAGGTTTTAAGGTTGCCTGCTTTGTTGAAAAGCCTAATCTGACACTTGCCAAGCAATATGTCGCTTCCGGACGCTACGCATGGAACAGCGGCATGTTTATATGGAAGATTTCTACTATTTTAGATAATTTTAAAAAATATCTTCCTCAGATGTTCGACCAACTTGGCGAAATCAAAAATGCCATCGGTACTCCAACTGAAAAAGATGTCCTTCTGTCTGTTTTCCCTCAGCTTGAGTCCATTTCTATTGATTACGGCATTATGGAAAAAGCAGATAATATTTATGTAATTCCCGGCAGCTTCGGCTGGGATGATGTCGGTTCATGGCTGGCTATCGAAAGAATCAGAGGCTGTGATGATGACAACAATACAATTGCAGGCAATGTTGTCACTGTTGACACAAAAGGATGTATCATCGAAGCAAAGGACAAACTTATTGCAACTGTCGGCATCAAAGATATCGTTATTGTCGATACAGACGATGCACTCTTAATTGCCGGAAAAACCTCGACAAATAATATTAAATCTATTTTGCAGAAACTGCGCGAATCCGGTTCCGACAGTTATTTATAATATTTTAATCAAATTATAGGAGTGAAAATCATGAAAAACGCATTAATCACAGGTATCACAGGACAGGATGGTTCTTATCTTGCAGAACTTTTACTGGAAAAGGGCTACAATGTTTACGGTATTATGCGCCGTAAAAGTGTTGTTGACTACGGTAATGTAGAACATATCAAAGATAAAATCCATTTTATTTATGCAGATATGACAGACCCGATTTCATTAATTACAGCAATGAAAATTTCTCAGGCCGATGAAGTTTACAACCTTGCTGCACAGTCCTTTGTCGCAACAAGCTGGGAACAGCCATTAGCCACAGCCGACATTGATGCCTTAGGTGTCACAAATATGCTTGAGGCAATCCGTACTGTCAAACCGGAAGCACATTTTTATCAGGCATCAACCTCTGAGATGTTCGGCCTTGTACAGGCTATCCCTCAGTGCGAAACAACACCATTTTATCCAAGAAGCCCTTACGGTGTCGCAAAATTATACGGCCACTGGATTACAAAAAACTATAGAGAAAGCTATGACATGTATGCATGCAGCGGTATTCTTTTTAATCATGAAAGTGAGCGCCGCGGCAAGGAATTTGTTACAAGAAAGATTACAGACGCTGTCGCACGTATTAAATTAGGTGTACAAGACCACGTAGAACTTGGAAATCTTGACTCCAAACGTGACTGGGGACATTCTAAGGATTATGTAAAGGCAATGTGGTTAATGCTTCAGCAGGATACACCTGATGACTATGTTATCGCGACAAATGAAACACGTACAGTTCGTGAATTTGTTGATATCGCCTTTAAGCATGTAGGCATGGATATCGAATGGAGTGGCACAGGTGTTGATGAAATCGGTACAGATAAAGCAACAGGAAAAGTTGTTGTTAAGGTTAATCCTGATTTCTTCCGCCCGGCAGAAGTTGATATTCTTCTCGGAAATCCTGAGAAAGCAGAAAAAGCGCTCGGATGGAAGCGTGAAATTTCATTCTCAGACTTAGTTGAGCGCATGGTTAAAAACGACCTTGCACTTGTAGAAAAAGAAATTAAAGCTTCTCAATTATAATTATAATACGGAGACTCATATGAAAGCATTAATTATTGGCGCAGCAGGTTTTGTAGGTAATTACCTGCTGCGCCATCTTAAAACAACCTACCCTTGGCAGCTTCATGCAACAAAACTGCCCCACGAAAATGTGCTTTTTGAAGAAGCAAACATCCATAATTTAGACATCCTTGATAAGGATGCCATAAAGCTGCTGCTGTCTGAAATACAGCCGGATTATATTTTTCATCTCGCAGCTCAAAGCTCTGTGGCACTTTCGTGGAAACGTCCCGATTTGACCGTCGATATTAATATTAAGGGCTGTCTGAATCTTCTTGATGCCGTAAGAGATTTGGAGTTTACACCCCGAATACTTCTTATTGGTTCAGGTGAAGAATACGGACACATTAAACCGAATGAAACACCAATCCACGAAGAAACCCTGACACGTCCGGGCAATCTTTATGCAGCCACTAAAGCCTGTCAGAACATGATTGGAAACATCTATGCGAAAGCTTATCAAATGAACATTATTATGGTCAGAGCATTTAACCATATCGGTCCCGAACAGTCACCTGCCTTTGTCGTATCTGATTTCTGCCGACAGACAGCTCTTATAGAAAAGGGTATTAATCCTCCGGTTATCCACGTTGGTAATCTGGAGGCTATGCGTGATTTCACAGATGTCCGCGATGTGGTAAGAGCTTACGGACTGCTTATACAGCACGGAAAATCCGGTGAAATTTATAATATTGGAAGCGGAAAGGCTATAAAAATACGGGATATTTTAGATAAAATTATCAAGCTTTCCTCCGTACCTATTAAGGTTGAAGTTGATGCCAGCCGACTTCGTCCTGTAGATGTCCCGATTATTGCTGCCGATATTTCTAAAACAACCGCCTGTATTTCATGGCAGCCGGAAATCTCTTTGGATACGACAATTAAGGAAACCTTGGAATACTGGCAGAATCATATTTAAGGGGGAATATGTAATGAAAAACAAATTGTTCAAATCTGCACTTGCTGTCAGCCTCGCATTTGCCATGACACTTTCATCACCGGTACTTGCAGCTGAAAGCTCTGCGGCAGGCAGCCAAATTGTTGAAACCGAAACAAACACATCTGAAACTTCAAAGACAGAAAGTGAAGCTCAAACTGACAAGCCTTCGACACCTGAAAGTGAATCACAGAATGAAAAGCCTTCGACACCTGAAAGTGAATCACAGAATGACAAACCTTCAACACCTGAAAGTGAATCACAAGACGAAAAGCCTTTAACACCTGAAAGTGAATCACAGGACGAAAAGCCTTCAACACCTGAAAAAGATTCTACAGAAGCCTTTGTCGCAAGATTGTATGACACACTTCTGCTGCGTCCGGCTGATGAACAAGGCCTTTTAGAATGGACAGCGCTCTTAGAAAATCACAGAGCAACCGGCGCGGATATTATTAAAGGTTTTATCGAAAGTGATGAATTTAAGGCTCAAAACTATTCTGATGAAGATTATATTACTGTTTTATATCATGCCTTGTTCGACAGAACACCGGACAATACAGGACTTTCTCAGTGGCTTGCTGTTCTTGATGCCCATTTGAGCCGAAACTATGTGTGCCATGGCTTTATCGGTTCCGATGAATTCCGTGCACTTTGCAAAAAATATAATATTCTTCCGGGTAAATTAGATGTAAGCGGTATTTTGGACGAGAATCCTGATACCACGAAATTCGTATACCGCCTGTACAAGCTTGTACTTTCGAGAGACGCTGATGATGCCGGACTTAAAGCATGGGTTGAGGCACTCGTTTCTAAACGCAATAATGCCGCAAAAGTTGTTGAAGGCTTTATTTTCAGCGATGAATTTAAAAAGAAAAACCTTAATGACAGTGATTACATCGAAGTGCTCTATAAAACACTGCTGGATAGAAATTCCGACCCGGAAGGTAAGGAAAACTGGCTTGAAGTCGCCGCTATAGGCGTATCACGCGCTTTCCTTTTAAATGACTTTATCGGTTCTGACGAGTTTACAAAACTCTGTGCAAAATACGGTATCACTCGCGGCAGTCTCACTTTAACTGAAAACAGAGATAAAAACAAGCTTACTACAGAATATGTCAGCTTAGTTTTTAAAAGAAGCTTAGACCGAACTGCAACTGTATCCGATTTAAACACATGGACCGGAAAACTGAACAATCGCACAGCTTCTGCCCGCGACTTTGTTTACTCAATCATTTTTTCCGATGAAGCTAAACCTTTGATTGCTTCGGATACTGATTTTATTAACCGTCTCTACAACGCTGCTTTATTCCGTTCACCGTCAGACAGCGAACTTTCATCTTGGCTGACTGCCTTAAAAACACAAAGTAAAACATCTGTGTTTAACGACATTACTTTCTCAGATGAATTTTCAAAACTCTGTAAAAAGTGGGGTGTTCCAAATTACACAAATGGCTGGAATCAGTCACCTGAAGGTATGTACTATGTAAAGAATGGTAAAGTACTTACAGGCTGGCAGGTCATTAACGGCGTCAAATATTATTTAGACCCATCAAAAGGCGGCGTCAGAGCAAATGGCTGGGCTTATGTTGACGGCTACAAACTTTACTTTAACGACGGTATTTTAAATCAAAATGTTGACCATGTCATTGGAAAACAATCTCACTATGTTGTTAAAGTCAATACATATACAAATACTGTGACAGCTTACGCCAAAGATGGCGCTAATGGTTACATTATTCCTGTAAAAACAATGATTTGTTCAACAGGCACTTCAAGTACTCCGACAATTAAAGGAACATTTACCATCCGCCGTTACGCACGCTGGGGGACATTAATGGGACCTGTTTACGGACAATACTGTTCTCAGATTTACGGAGGCTATCTATTCCATTCTGCATGGTACTATGTCAACGGAAATAACAGAACATTAAGTGTTTACGAATACTCCAAACTTGGCAATAATGCTTCTCACGGCTGTGTCAGAATGACCGTTGCCGATGCTAAATGGATTTATGATAACTGCAACGGCTCAACTGTCACTGTTTACAGCAGCACCGATAAAGGACCTTTTGCAAAACCGGCGCGTCCTAATCCGGTAAGAATCAGCGGCGATTACGGCTATGACCCGACTGACCCGGCTTTTAATTAATTTTATTTTTTGAGAGAGGATATGATTTATAATGAAACTTAAAAAGTTGCTTACTTTTATGCTTGTCGGTACAATGACATTCGGCACAGTACTTCCTGCCTATGCTGCCGAAACTGAAACTATAGCTGAAACCGAGACTGTGGCTGAAACCGAAACCGAGACTATAGCTGAGACCGAAATTGTAGAAATCACCGAAGGTGAATCACTTCCTGCCGAACCAAACAGTCTTGGAGAAGCAGCAGGCGCTCAAACATTATCAAATATACCTGAAAAGGATATCGATATTACATCCCTAATGCCTAACAGCACAACACTAAATAACATCCTTTCCAATCTGCCGCAGACATACAGCACCAACGAGGAAATATTTGCCCTTCAGATTCAGGAGCTTTATCTTGTCAATAAAATCCGTGCTGCCTATGGCATTGACCCTTTGGCATTAGGCGGACCTTTATCCGAAGCCGCAATGATTCGTGCCGAGGAGTGCAGTCGTTACTTCTCCCACACGCGTCCTAATGGTACCGACTGTTTTACAATTGCCCATGAAATGAATATTCCTTACAACATCATCGGCGAAAATATCGCACAGGGATATTATGCGCCTGAACATGTTGTTGAGGCATGGTATAATAGCGATGGACACCGTGCAAACATGCTCGGTTCTGACTATGACGTTGTCGGCTTAGGCTATCACTCAGCTTCCCGGTCATGGGTTCAGCTTTTCACAGGCGATTATGAAGTTGCGGATTTTGAGGTTTTAGGTCTTGACAACTACAATATCGGACAAACTCTTGAAGAACAGGGCTTAGTGCTCGGCATCCAGTATACAAACGGATTTACAGGCATTGTCCCTGTCATCAACGAAATGGTCACAGGCTTCGACCCTAATAAGGAAGGAAATCAGACTGTAACTATTTACTGTCAGGGCTATGATATTACAGTGACATTGTCCGTTCGAGATAATGTCAAAGCTTTCGTTTCCCGCCTTTATACTCAGATTCTCGGACGTGAAGCAGACCCATCCGGTCTGAACAGTTGGACAAACGTATTAAAGAACAAACAGGAACAAGGCGCAAAAGTCGCACAGGGATTTATAGAGAGTCCTGAATTTAAGAAACGTAATCTTTCAGACAAAGAATATATTTCTATATTATACAAAACATTCCTTGACAGAGAGGCCGATGGTGCCGGTCTTGCCGCATGGCAGAAAGTCTTAGATGACGGTCTGTCAAGACTTCATGTATTCAAAGGCTTTGCTGAATCTCAGGAGTTTACAGATATATGCGCTTCTTATAATATCGAGCGCGGCAATGCAATATTGACAGCACCGATGGACCAAAACGAAGGCGTTACAAAATTTATTGCCAGATGTTATAAGCTTTGCCTCGGAAGAAAAGGCGATGAGGGCGGCATCAATAGCTGGTGCAATCAGATTTTAACCGGCAAAAACACTGCAAAACAGGCTGCACACGGCTTCGTATTCTCCGATGAATTTAAGAAGAAAAATCTTTCAAACGAAGAATTTGTCAAAACAATGTATCGTGTGTTTATGGACAGAGAAGCTGACCCTGCCGGACTGAGCAGTTGGGTTAAAGTACTTAACAGCGGTAAAAGCCGTGAGCACGTGTTCAATGGTTTTGCAGACTCCAATGAATTTAGAAAAATCTGCAGCAGCTACGGTATAAAGTAAAATATTAACAACTAATTGAATTATCTTATAAAACAACAGCACCTGAGAAAATGTCTTATCATCTTCTCAGGTGCTGTTTATGTATTGTGTTTTCTTAAATTTTAACGAATCGCCTGAATATTAGACCATGTCACTACGCCTTCAACCCTCTCCATTTTTTATCTTTATCCGACAATATAATTTCCATACCTTCCTCAATCGGCCATTGTATATTAATATCCCTGTCATTCCAAGCAATACCGCCCTCATCTCCCGGATGATAAAAATCAGTACACTTATATACAAATTCGGCTACCTCGGAAAGCACTAAAAATCCATGAGCAAAACCTTCGGATATATAAAATTGCTTTTTATTTTCAGCAGATAATTCTACACCGAACCACTTCCCATATGTTTCAGAACCTTCCCGAATATCTACCGCAACATCAAATACCCTGCCACTGATGACACGCACAAGCTTTCCCTGCGGATGCTGCTTTTGAAAATGAAGTCCTCGCAGAACACCGCGCGTTGACATCGACTGATTGTCCTGAACAAACTTCATATTCAGACCTGCTTCTTCCATATCCTTCTGATTATATGTCTCCATAAAATAGCCTCTGCCATCATTGTGAACTGTCGGTTCAATGACATAAAGACCATCAATTTCACATTTGCTTACTTTTATCTGTCCCATAGTTTTCTCCTAATACCCGATTTCTTTTAAATATCTTTCCAAAGCATTCTTCCAGTCAGGCAATCGCTCAAACCCATTTTCTGATAATTTTTCTTTACTCATCCGGCTGTTTGACGGCCGTTTTGCCTTTGTAGGAAACTCACTGCTCGAAACCGGATGAACAATAACCTGCTGACACTCCTCATGGCCAAGTGCTGCCGCCTGTCTGAAAATCTCACAGGCAAAATCATACCATGAGCAAAAGCCTTCATTCGTCGCATGATAGCAGCCATATCGTTCTGTCTCAATCATATCCGCAAGCAATCGTGCTAAGTCCTTTGTATAAGTCGGAGAACCAATTTGGTCATTGACAACATTCAGCTCTGTATGTGTCTTTGCCAAATTCAGCATTGTCCTAATAAAATTCTTTCCATGAAACCCGAATACCCACGCAATACGCACGATAAAGAACTTTTCTGTATATTTCTCCACAGCAAGCTCACCCTCATACTTTGTCTGTCCATAAACATTTAAGGGCTGTCTGTCATCATCCGGCATCCACGCTCTTTCGCCCTGTCCGTCAAAGACATAATCTGTAGAAATATACATCAGCTTACATCCGATTTCACCACACACCTGCGCAATATATTCCGTTCCAAGGGCATTGACTGCACGTACTGCCTCCGGCTTGTCTTCAGCGTCATCAACAGCTGTCCATGCCGCACAATGAATCACTGCATCGGGACGGATATCCGTCAATACCCGATTTACCGCATCTTTATCTGTAATATCCAACTCTGAAACATCCACACCGACTGCACCGTACCCTCTTTGAGCCAGCTCATCGATTACATCTGTACCCAATTGTCCGGCTGCGCCTGTCACCAAAACTTTCATTTGCTTTCCTCCAAACGCTGTCCGTACATTTTTTCATAATAATTCTGATATTCACCGGACATGATGCCCTCCCACCATGATTTATTATCTAAATACCATTGAATTGTTTTTTGAATACCATCTTTAAACATCGTTTCCGGCAGCCATCCAAGCTCACGGTGAATCTTTGCAGGGTCAATCGCATAACGCATATCATGGCCTTTACGGTCTGCCACATAAGTAATCAAGCTTTCCGGTTTTTCCAAAGCGGCACAAATCAACTTAACAATGTCTATATTTTTCATCTCATTATGTCCGCCGATATTATAGATTTCTCCGACCTTGCCGTGACGGATAATCAAATCAATCGCCTTACAGTGGTCTTCAACATAAAGCCAGTCACGGACATTAAGTCCCTCGCCGTAAACCGGCAGCGGCTTATCCGCAAGTGCATTGGCAATCATCAGCGGAATCAATTTTTCCGGGAACTGATACGGACCATAGTTATTGCTGCACCGACTGATTGTTGTCGGCAGTCCAAACGTTCTGTGATAAGCATTAACAAGCAAATCTGCACCGGCTTTTGATGAACTGTATGGACTTGATGTCTTTAACGGCGTTTCCTCCGTAAAAAACAAATCCGGCCTGTCAAGCGGCAAATCTCCGTAAACCTCGTCTGTAGACACTTGATGATATCGCTTCACGCCATAAGTGCGGCTGGCATCCATCAGCACCTGTGTTCCTAAGATATTTGTTTCAAGAAAAACGCCCGGATTCTCAATACTGCGGTCCACATGACTTTCTGCTGCGAAGTTGACAACAATATCCGGCATTTCTTCCTCAAACAGCCTAAATACCGTATCTCTGTCACAAATATCTCCCTTCACAAAACGGAAATTTGGATTTTTCATTGCTTCATCCAAAGTTTCAAGATTTCCCGCATAAGTTAATTTATCTATACATACAATTCTATCCTCATGATATTTTTCTAATTCCAAATATATGAAATTGGCACCTATAAAGCCGGCGCCGCCTGTCACTAAAATAGTCATAATCTCTCCATTCTCCTATTACCTTTAAAAAAGTTTATCTAAATATTTTCCCGATAAAACATCAAGCAAATATTGTCCATATTGGTTTTTCTTTAAAACCTCAATATCTTCAAGAAGCTGCTCTTTCGTTATCCATCCGTTCAAATATGCAATTTCTTCAAGACATCCTATCTTTCTGTGCTGATGCGTCTCGATTGTCTTAACAAAATTTGTTGCCTCCACAAGGGATTCATGGGTGCCTGTGTCAAGCCATGTAAATCCCTGCCCTAAAAGCTCGACTTCCAAAGTTCCCTGCTCAAGATACAGCTTATTAATATCTGTAATTTCGTACTCGCCTCGCTTAGACGGTTTTAAAGACTTTGCGTAATCAACAACTTTATTATCATAAAAATAAAGTCCTGTCACACAATAATTGCTTTTCGGCTTCTCCGGCTTTTCTTCAATAGAAACCGCTCTGCCTTCTTTATCAAACTCAACAATCCCGAAACGTTCCGGGTCATCGACATAATAGCCAAATATCGTGGCACCGCTTGTCTTTGATGCCGCCTTTTTAAGCCGTTTAATAAGTCCGTGTCCGGCAAAAATATTGTCACCCAAAATCATAGCGACTGAGTCCTGTCCTATAAACTTCTCTCCGATAATAAAAGCCTGCGCCAAGCCATCCGGTGACGGCTGCACCGCATAAGACAATCTGATTCCAAACTGATGGCCATCTCCGAGCAGCGCTTCAAATCTCGGTGTATCCGATGGCGTTGAAATAATCAAAATATCCCTGATTCCTGCATTCATTAAAACAGACAATGGATAATAAATCATCGGTTTATCATAAATCGGAAGTAATTGTTTTGATGTCACCGTTGTTAGCGGATATAATCTTGTACCGGAACCTCCGGCTAAAA